>DBTI01000200.1:0-210 GCA_002306975.1 Ruminococcaceae bacterium UBA1320 | reverse complement strand
TTTGGATTGCATCGTACAGGACTGGAATACCTGGAAAGATAATATGTGGGGCGACAAACATCTGAATCCCACCCGCTACCCTGATATCGCTTCGGCTATCGATGAGATACATAAAATGCACACCCACACGATGATATCTGTATGGCCCAATATGAATGAAGGCGGAAAAGACTTTGAGCAATTTGCCTCTTCTAATTATCTGCTGTTGGA
>DBTI01000184.1 GCA_002306975.1 Ruminococcaceae bacterium UBA1320 | reverse complement strand
ACAAGGGTGTTGGTATCCTTGCCGATTCCGTTTGATGAGATAAACCGCACAGGTGTGAAAGCGTCACGCCATTTTTTAAATAAATCAAAATAATAATCGGGATCTTTAAATTGTCCTTGAGTTTCAACATAAAACCTGTTATCGTGTGGAAATTCAGCCGTGAATGTATATTCGCAGAGTTCCATATAAGACGGCACAGCAATTTGCCCAATTCCTAAAACTTGATATTTTTCATTCGCCTGTGTGGATGATATTTCAAGCTTTTCGGGGTTTACAGGAAGTCTATATGTAGCTGTTCCATCATCGAAAAATATCGCGTACACGATTAAACCCCCTCTGCCGCTGTTGCAATCTGCTCACTAAGCATTGTGCCGATACGCTTATATAGTTGATCTGTGTCAACATCTTTGCTGATAGGGCCGGTGAATGCAACTTGAATGTTCGGTGCAAGCGTCGCGGAGCTGAATTTATTTACAAACTGTTTTTCAGCAAGGTCACGCAAATACTGCAAGTCCTGATCTGCCATGTTAACCGTAACCGCGCCGCCGTTGCCTGTGCCAGTAACTGGTGTAGGGTTATTAGGGGTTCCAGGTAATTTGCCAAGATTATTAAAGCTATCAGTTATTGACTTTTCAAAGTTTGAACCAATTTTATACCCCTCTTTATAAGCATTGTCATACCATCCACTTTGAAATGTCTTGTAGGTATTAAATCCTTTAGCCATCGCGGCGGCGGGATCTTGGTAAGTGCCTTTGCCGCTTTGCATACTCGCGGCGGTTTGTGCATTTGCTGTTATCTGATTTGCTATGCTACTTGTGTCAATACTTACACCGGGGATTTTGTTAAGCCATCCTATAATTGATTGAATCCCAATTAATATAACATTGACGAATTCCAGCCATCCAGTGCGAATATTAATCCAAGCGTTTGAAAATGCGACTTGGATATTATTGATTACCGCCCAAAAATCGCCCCACATACTTAGCGCAATATCTGCAATAAAAAGTCCTATATTTTGGAACAAGGCTTTTACTCCATATAATTGTCCCATAATCATACCTGTAGCGCTTATCGATGTCCCCGCGACTTTATTAATTATTGCAATGACAATATAATAACCCGCGACAAGAGCGATAATTAAAAGCAATATCCACGTAAGAGGGCAAGCATATAGAGCCGCGTTAAAGGCTATTTGCGCTTGTGTCATTCCGGTTGTAGCAAGCGCTTCTGCTGACAATGTTGCTCCGTGAGCCACCGCTGCAATTGCCGCCGCAGCTTTTAATCCTGTAGATATTCCTTGTAAAATATTGCTCGCGAATAGTACCCCGTTATAAATCAGCATAGCTGTTACAATTCCCCCAATAATCGGTGCAATAGTGCCCCAATTATCCGAAAAGAATTTTGATATATTTCCTATCGCACCCAAAACTTTATTTGCCGCCTGCGCCAACACGCTAAATCCCTTGACAATATTGTCAATAAACGTCTGAAACCCTTTAGAATTTAATGCGCTGGTTTCATTTTCAAACACACTGCCGAATGCCTTTGTAGCGCCATTGGTGATTTTATTCCAGTAATCGCCCCACGTATAAGACATACCGCCAATCTGCTTATCCACAGTGCCTGAATAACTTAGAATCGAATTTATAAGTGCCTGAGAAGTAATTTTCCCGTCTGTTCCCATCTGCTTGACGGCGCCGGACGATACTTTCAAATACTTTGCAATAGCTACCTCTGCCAGCGGCATATCTTCTGAGAGAACCCTTAAATCCTGTCCTTGCAATCTTCCCATGCCTATAGCCTGCTGAATCTGCAGCATAGCGCCGGATTGTGCCGCACTGTTTGTGCCGCTAAGTTTAAACATTTTCTGCATAGTCTCTGTGAATTTTACAATCTGATCAGTACCGCTAAAGTACTGACCGTCAACAATTCCGAGCTTCGTCACAGTATCAGCCATTGCCGAATATGAGCCACGCGAACGGTCGGCAGCTTCAAATATTTGCTCTTGTAAATTGCGTTGTTGTGTCAGATTGCTTGTAATCAGCGCTAATCGGCTATTCGTGTTGGTGTATTCGTCCGAAATGTCCATAGCTTTTTTAATTGTCGCAAAAGTAGCAATCGTGCCGATAAGTGTAGTAATCTTAGAGGTGAGCGCACTCGTTGCGTTGCTGCTTGCGGCAAATTGGCTGTTTAAATTATCTGTTGATCGGCTTGCACGGTCTATTCCGCTTGTCGCCGCCGTTGTTCGGCTTGTAATTCGTTCAATTGCATTGCTGTAGTTATCGGTGAGCCGAAATATTGCGCTTAAAGTTGACATATCCTCACCTCTTTTTTATCTTGTCTGCTTCTTTCTTGTCGTCTTCCATACAACGTTGAATGCTACCAAAAACAAGTGTTTTTTCAAGATATGGAAGTTCATCAATGACATGCGGTAGTATGTGAAACTTTTGCAGGGCATAATGTGCAAGTATAAGCTCTGTATCTTCGGATTTGCCCTGCTTTAAGCGTTTTTTATATCTTCGATATCCTCATTGATATCCTTGTCAAGACCGGAAAGCTTTCCAACCGCATCAGACAAGATTGCAAACTCACCCACGTACAGCATGGCTTTTAACAATTCGGCTTCTCCAAGCACGCCATAATGTTTTTGCAACTCTGCGTTTGCAAGGTCAGGCGATACAACGGCGGAGGCAGCAAGCATGTGGGCAAATTCTGCGCGGTTAAACTGCTCAGTTCCGGTTTTCATATCACGCTTTGTGCACTTCTTCATGATTAGGTTATTTTCTTTTTCGGTAATCGGTCTGATTTCCCATTCGACCGGTTTTCCGTTTTCGACAAACCTATCTGATACAACAATTTTTTGATTTTCAACCTCTATAGGGTGCAAAAATGCTTGTAAGCTACTCATAAAATTAATTCCTTCCTAATTTGAAGGGGCTAATTAAAGCCCCATGATTTAATTACCGATAATTTGACGGCAAATCAAAAGTAGATAAAGCCGCGTAATCGTCATACGTGAAATCGGTATCAAACGTGATCGGATCATCGCTCGAATCGTCGAGGTGAGCAAGAGGAAACTTTTTCGGAAGTACATTGTATAAAACAACTTCCTGTTTTCCAATTGTAGATTGTGCGTCTTCGTTCTTTACTTGCAGAGTAAACCCAGTAAAAGAGCCATTACTTTTATAAGCGATTGCTGCTTTTAGCATATCAGAATTCATAAAGTAGCATGTCATGCTGCCGGTGCCCTCTGCACCGGTAATTTTGTGCTGCTTGAAACGATGTCCCAAGAGCTGCTTGTCTTGAATCGTCAACTCAACATCGGCTTCAAGCTTTGAAATTTCAAACATTTGACGGTTTTGTCCATCAATGGTGATATAAGCAGTACCCTCTTTTGCCGATATGGTATCACTAAGCTTTGTATAAGTATCAGCCATTTATGTATCCCTCCCCTTATGACAGATTAACTGTCATATACAATTTTTCCATGCTGTCCACGGGCTGAACTGCAACGGTAGCGACAACCGCGTCGGTATCTTCTCCGGCTGAAATCACAACATCATCAGCGACAAAGTTTTGAATTGCCGCCATGTTCTGTATGGTGTTGAAATATTCAATCAGCATCGCGCGGAATCGTGACCGTCCGTCAACAGTATTACTAATTTTCCCGTTAAAATTGCTTTCCCAAACGGTTGAAATATCGCCATCAATTCCGTCCAAAACACGCATAACGCGGTTCTTTCGGAACATCTTGCCTTTTGTCGCGGTGTAGGTTGTGAGAGAGTTTATATCATCCACAACGGTTACATTCTGCGCTGTGTCGACCTTAAAAATAAACTTACCAGCCGTGACCGCTGTTTCCATCTGTGAACGTGTCATTCTAGGTGAAACGTCAATTGCGCCGATATACTGTGCACCGGTGTTGCTCTGATTTACCGCCGCTCCTGCCGTCGCTCCTGCCACCCATGCGGTTGTTTGTGCATTGGAGAGTACTGTACTGTCTGACAAAATAACGCCTTGTGCGACGTTTATAATGCCCTCAGAGTTCCCCACCATATCAGCCATAACAGCCTGTATTTTAACACCCTCGTCATTGCGCATAATTCCAACCCATGTTGCAATTGCTGCCTGATTGGCACTATATGTCTCTGCGTCGTAGGGATAGCATAGGGTGTCAAAGTGTACAGTTTTTAGTGCTATTAGCGCTGCTGTAATCACCGCTGACGTATGTTCCGTGCCGAGGTTATAAACGATAACAGTTTTGGCATTTTTTAGTGCTTCACCCGTGAGAAACTTGTCTTCTGACGTTGCCGCGCTAGGCCACTCACTAACGTCTGTGGCTGTGATGGTATACATATCCCCAACCGTCCCAGTGCTCATTTCTTGTAGCAAAGCCACAGTGCCACGGCTGCCGGTTGCGATTGATAACGGCGCGTTTGTTTGAAAATTGATATACGCACCTGGAAGGACCTTGGTTTGGTCTGTCCATGTTCCCGCCATAATATCACTCCTTTAAACTTGAATTTGTATCTAATGATTGCATTGGTATTTCCGGTATTGTAAGTCGTTCTGAATACTTCACATCAAGCGTGATATGAAGTACATTGTCCGTGATTTTCGCGTCTTTATTAAGAATGCGGAACCCACTGCATAAATCTAATCCGCGCATAAGTGTTTCCTGCACTGATAGACAATCAGCTTCAATATTTGCCGCGTCAAGGGCAGAAAAAAACGCCACATCAAATGACGTGACGCCCTTATAGGTATCCGCAAGCTGTTTGCTGTAGGCATGTTCAAAAACCCTTACCCGAAAAGACGGGGTTTTAAATTTCTGTGGCACATAATTATTATAGAGAGTATAAGCAGGATATAGCGTAGATAATGCATTGTCGATTGCTTTTTGGATATCACTTATCATGTTTTTGCTGTATCCTCCTTACCTCTGCTTCAAATTCGCGTGACATTGCGGCATCAACCACATGTACGGCATGTTCAAGCATAAATTTGCCCTCTACGAATCCGGTTGTTTCACCGGAACTGTTTACTATGCGGTGACCGTTATTTACGTATGGGGCATAGTCAATAGGATTTTCAAGGGCTTTTTCAATTCCGCCTCCGATTTTATGTGCAATAGGAGAATGCCAGTTTTTGCGCATCGTGCCAGTGTCTACAGGCGTATTTTTCTTAACGTCTTTTAATCCGGTATTCACCGCCGCTGTAAGCACTTTTTTATCAATCTGAGAAATATCCCCACACATAGCCTTTAACTCGTCACGGAATTTATTAGCCGCCGCTGTGTTTTCACTTTGATTACTCATGCTTTTTCATTCCTCTTGACGGTAAATTCTTGATGCGTGGTGTATGGGAATCCCTCACCCACCGTCAACTCAACCGTTTTGCCATTACGCTGAGTGACAATAACCACATCGCCCTCCTGCACATCGCTGTCAATACTACAAAACAAGGTGTACTTATTAATCAGCGTCGGCGCATCGTCTGTGCCTGTGGTGGTTAGAGTACCTTTGCTGTAATGGCACTTTACATCGATATAAATAACCGTGAGTTCAGAAGATGTAACGCCATCTGTAATGACATCAGTCCAACGTTTAACCGTCATGGTGTCATGCCATAAGCGTTCTAACGGGTTCATTTCATCACCTCAAAACAATCTGCGAAAACGGTTCAACGTCTGTGAGTAGTCGATTATAGGCGCTGTGGCAGTATTTTTATTTGTGCTGTAATTAATCTGCGTGTCACCCTCTTTGACCGACGTAACCGTGCCTGTGGACTGTTCAAACACGCCGCCGGTCATGATTGCATAAGAAATTTCCACCCACGAATAAAATAGACCGTCGGGAAAATTTACGATATTCAAGGGCAGATTGCAGTACGATAAAATACTGTCTTTTGCTTGATTTATAAACGATGTATATTTTGCTGTGTCAGCGGTTGAGGGCGTACCGGTGTAATAACCGCGCGCGCCCCATTCCGTTAATACATCTGTGGCTGTTTTAGCCATATTAGCCCACCAACTTTACCGCCAGTGTCGGGTCAAGAGTTTTGATACCGTAAATAAGGTCAAGCGATACAGTATCGGTCTTTGTGGTCTGATTGTAACCGTACACAACGCGGATTGTCATGCCGTTATAACTCTGCACCGCCGACTGAGCCGCGCCCATAGGCAAGGCAAGCGGACGGGTTACAAGAGCGATTGCATTGTGATGAAATGCGAGAGAGTGAGTTTTGTTGACAAGATAAACCGTCGCTGTGGTGTATGCTTTGACAAGTGGCATATCAATAGTCACACTTGCAACTGCACCGGCTGTCGCGGACGCGTCAGCGGTAAAGCGGTACATATGGCCATCAAGAATAAAACCGTCGCCAGTCTTTACGGTTGCGGTTGTTGATGTTACAGAAGCAAGAGCAACGGTTGTTGCGTCCTTTGCGCCGGTTACTGTGTATCCGGTTGCTGTGCCTGCGGTTGCTGCGAGTGTGTCGGGCGCGTTCTGATCCATATAAGTGTCAAAGCCGTAAATATTGCCGAGTTCCGAATTGCGCAGCGTGTCACCGGTACCGGCATATGACACTTTAGACAGGTTATCCGTCAATGCATAGCTGTATTTGTGCTTCGGATTGAAAACAAGATGCCGCATGTCTGTAGGCACTTTGGCAATATCAAGAGTTTTTGCCATGTTTGCAATATCTGCAAGCGACGTCGGGTTTGACGTTGCCGTGACACTCTGCGAAATATTAGCAACCTCGTTAAAAATATCCTCGTCCAAGCCTTGCGCTACTGCGCGCATAGCCGGAGCGATAAACTGTTGCGAAAAGTTGTTAATGTCAAGTGTCATTTCCTTTGGCGCGACGCTGAAAGAAATATCCTTGAATCTATCCATTACGACCGGTACGCTGGATTCTGTTGCGTCCTGATTAATAATAGAGCCTGTAAAGTTCTGCGCACGGAATGTCGCGGGTTTGCGAATTGAAATAGTATCACCCACATTGACAAACTCGCTTGAATAGTCCTTGTGGACGAGCTGAGACATAACCATTGTGTTTTCAAGCACAAGAAGTGCCTCATTTGCGATAATCTGCGGGGTTAATAGTGTGTTTCCCATAAAATGTTACCTCCAATTATTTTTTGTTTCGTGCCTCTTTGTAGGCATTCATATCGGTTGTGTTGAGTTCCGGCTTTACAGGCGGATTGCCGCCTCCGGGCGCGGGTGGATTTGCAGGTTTGTCCTCACCGAATAAATAAGCATTGTCTTTTTGCAACGCCGCAAGCTGTTCATTTAGTCCGAGAACATTCTCTCCGTCAAGGCTGATTTTGCTTTCATCAAGCAATGCACGGGCGGCTTTGGTGTTCTTCGCTCTTGCACCCATAAGAGCCGTTTCAATCTTGCTGTTGAGCTGAACTTTTTTAAGGTTGGTGTCGTACTCGGTTTTGGCGGTTTTGTTTTGCTCCTGCAATTCTGCGATCTGTTTTTGCAGTGCTTCGCTGTCGCCAGACGACTTTTTCAACGTTTCGAGTTGTTTGTCACGGTCTTTTATCTGCACGTCAAGCGTTTTCTTCGCCTCGTTTGCAGCATTAAAGTCCGTGCGGGATACAAAGTTTTTGCCGATTTCTGCTGATATTTTGCTGTCAATATCCTCTGTGTACGCGTCACCGAGGATAGTTTTTAAAAATTCAAGCATATAATTACTCCTTGTGGATGTCCTTTTTATCGGGCCAGTCCCCGCATTTCCACACGCATATTATTTTCCGTGCGTCCGGTTAAAATTGTATTAAAAAGCGTTTTTATACGCTGATTAATTAAACTTCCGCCCATTCGGAACTAACTGTAAATCCGGCTTTCTTGCCCGATATATTTGTCATAATCGCCATCAATGTAGTGCCGGGCGGGATAATGCGGAAACTGTTTGCATTTTTCTTGTTGTCATACAGTGCAGAACTGACGGTCTTTAACAATTTGTTTGTTGCCGTGTCCGTCCATGTGACAGCTTTGCTCTGCGCGGCGGCTATACCTGTGAAGTACCACAAGCCCATGTTAGACACGTTTGAGTAGTTGCCGTTAAGATTTAAAGTAGGCATTTTAAATGCGTCATATGTGCCCGTGGTGTAGTCGTTGAGGTTTATCGTAGTTGCGCCGCCGTCGAGAGAGAATAAACCATCCTTGACAACTGAAATTTGCAAGGCTTGAAGTACGCCGACGCCCACACTGCCTGCGGTTGCGTCAGCCGATTCAAATTCAAGTGGACGAATCCATAGATTTTTAGTATCACTCATGTTTTTGAGAATGTAATAATACGACGTTCCGGCCGTAATGCCTGTGTAGTCAGAAAATTCCACAGTAAACGCGTTCCCATCTTCTACAGCGGCGCGGTAACTGTCCATAGTAATGAATGCGCTTTTGTCTGATTTTATAGGCTGTATTGCGTTGGCAATGTTACTTACTGAACCATCAGACTTTCTAAAATCGCCCGGTTGTCTGTCCATGTCATTTTCCTTTCTTATGATTGATTTTAACGGCTTTGCCCTTGACTTTCAGCGGCGTATTTCCGGGACTTGCCTCTGCGACGGATTTACCCGGCTGCGTTTTGCTCGGTATGCTGTGTGCGGCCTTAATCCAGTTGTTTTTAGCCGCTGTGGATTTAAAATTTAGTGCTTTCTTTGCCAATTTAAACGCCCCTTTCTTTCGCCCATTCATCGTACGTTTGATTTTTAACGCTTATTGTATTCCCGTTATCGTCCCGCGCCGCTCGTGTGTCTGTGAGGTCAGCCAAATCCGGTATGTATGCGCCAGTGGTACAGCGACAATTTACGTGAAATGACGGGTGATTTACGCCCTCAACAGCTTTATCCGTTGGAAAATGTTTGCCGTCCATATCGCTACATTCGGCGCATGTACGCCTGTCGAGAGCGGCGATAATCTCATATTGGTCTATGCCGTCGTCCTTGTATGCCTGTATCTGCGCTTGATTGACAGCGTGTGCGGATTCGTTGTATAAAAGCCGATATGCTTCATATTTTTTGCCTGTGCCAGTGACACCGGATTTATCTACACGCACGGCGCCTATTGCCTTTTGCAGATCTGCGGCGAATGCTTGCGGTGGCTTGCCGGTCACAAACATATTATTGAGTGTGGATCTGATTTTAAAGCCTGTGTCAATGTCCTGCCGCCACAAATGTTCTGATATATCCATACCATAAACAGGCTGTTTTATAACGCTCTGAACTGCGCTATCTGCGATTTTAGAGAACTCGAATTGAAAGCCGGTGTAATTTTCGATATCAAACAATTGGTGATAATATTCTGACGTGTAAATGTCGCTTGCAGTGCCTTTAATTTGCTTGTCCTGCTGCTGATATAAACGCTGTAATATTGCATCACACTGAGTTTGCAAGGCTTCAAGTCGGGTAATTCTCGACTTCACAGAGAGATTGTCCACAGTGAGGTTAAACGTGCCTATAGAATCCTTTGCAAGCTGTGTAAATTCCTTCAAACTGCCTTTGAACTCGCGCAATTCAGAAAGAGATAATGCTTTTTGCGCGTCTGCAAGTGATATCTGATTGTTTTTCGCATATCGGGCATAGAATTTATATACCTGGTCGTTTATATCCTGCCGCGCTGTTTCAAAGGACTTCACAAGGTCGGGTATCTGACCGTTTACAGCGGATTCCATGCGACCTATGCTTTCGGTGCTGCGCTGTTCCCAATAGGTTGAAATATTATCACCTCATTTCTAAAATAATTTATAAATATGTGTTGACAACGTTATAACATTGTGATAACATATAGACATGAAAAACAAATAAATAACGGAGGCGGTCAAGAATGACAGTAATAGAGCATCTTGCGCAGCACGGATATAACGTTTCCACAGCAAAAGAAACTATAGGGCTTGGCACAATGGAGTGTGTATGCATCGACATTAAAACACGGCATTGCAGGCCGTGGCAATACGGCCCCGATGCTTTAGCAGTAGAAGCTACTGCAATCGTACCGTTTACAGATGGCACAATGCAACCATACCCGATGGGATGGGATAAGAGCCGTGAATCCAGTATAACTGCATATTTCCCCATATAATCCACAAACGCCGAGCCGGGCGGCTAATCCCGGCAGAAAGGTTGAGAGTATGAAATATGTGCTATGGTCGGGAACCGTTCCATCGCAAATTACACTTGAAGGATATTACACAGGCGCGTCATATATTTGCCAAGGTGAAAAATACGCAGTCAATGATACTGATTTATCCAAAGCGAAACGTTACACATCATACAATAGAGCCAATAGTGCAAAAGCAAAACTTGATTATGTGTTTGCTAACGTGTGGAGATTTACAGTTAAAGAAATCGCAGAGTGAGCCGGGCAACCAGCTTGCTTTTGTTCCCACAATGTGATACCATTTTACCGAGGTGACAACATGAAGCATCATAGAAGTTTTCGGCTTGAAGATACTGCTTTTGAAACGCTCGTCAAGCAAGCAGAATGCGAGCATAGAAGCCAAGCCGGACAAATCGAATATCTTATCGAACAGGAAGAAAAGCGAAAAGCTCCGTCGAAATGACGGGGCTTTATTTCTGTGCAGGTGGCTGTTGCCCTGCCTGCGGTTTACTGTTTGTCTGTGGCTGTGGGTTTTCCTCCACATGCTGTTTTGCCAGTGCATCTATATTATCCTGCGTATCCTGCTTTAACTGTTCCTGCTCCTTGTCAATCTGCGCGCGTTCTGCCTGCCAGTCAGTTACAAGCGGGTGAACCTTTGTCTTTGTTTCCTCCGACATGACTGTATCGGGCGTTTGCGCGATAATCTCGGATATTTCTGTAGCATTCTGCGGCTTTGTGCGTTTCCATGTCTGCACAAACTGTTTTGTTTCATCAGCCCCAATAAAATTCAGGATTGCGGTTAAAAATTCATCTATACTAGCGCGAAATTCGGTTTCCATTAATCCGCCTTTAAGCTCAAGCAAGCCATATAGATAGTCGATGTACACACCGCTTTGATTACCGGTGCTGCTCGGCGGATTCGGATTAACAGCCATTGCGGCTGTCCAAAATTCCTCGTTTAAAATTGTTCTGAACGCCTGCCGTGCTTCAAACGGGATTTCATTGCGCAGAGCATCGACGCCGCCCTCGCTGTCCACATCAATGATTTTCTTTGCTTTCATCATTTGCAGGCGGTCAACCGGGCGAGTTATTACATTGCCGTCGTCGTCTAAAACTTCATTACCTGACGCATCGTATACAGGCGCGTCGGTGTCACCGTGATAATTCTTGATAACCCATAAGATTTCCTGTATATCGTCACAATCGTTGGCAAAGCCGCTTATCAGCTTATCAAGAGCGTCTATAATGTCGCGGTACATAATCAAATCAGATTCAGCGTGTGCATTATTGCGAAACTCTATAAACGGGATTCTGCCGTATGTATGTGGTTCGACGTCCCATGAGCCGTCAGGTAATACATCATACTCTATTGCGGGTGCGTGTCCCTCTGCGGTTGTTTCAGAGCGTATCAGATACGCAACCTGTGTGTCACTCCACACCTCATAGCGTGTGGCAGGATTGCCATTGCTGTCGTTATATGAATAAATTCGGATAAGATATAGCAATTTTTTCTTGACCGTTGAGCGGTCATATATCGGCACACAAGTCAAGGGATTTACATACCAGTAATCAAACTTGTTATCGTCTGTCTGCCAGTATGCAAGCCATGCGCGACCAGTATTAGAAGCGTCTATACCAAGCTGCTTTATAACCTTAGTCCACTGTGAGCATATTGTGTCATTGACGGATTTAAGCGTTTTCTCGTCGCCAGCGTTTGTATCGTCGCTGGGTATATCGAACTGCGGCGGTGTGCTGAATAAATAACCAACCTTTTGGTCAACTACCACACGGTGCCGGTTCATACTGATTTTATTATCAGCCGTATGCAGTGGGTTAGAACCTTTCATTTTCAGAAACGCATTGACTTCGTTGACATAAGCGGCACCGTTTTCTTTGATTATGCCGTTATTGTCATAATACATGAATCCTTGTTCCGCGCGGTGCCTGATTTTTTCATATTCGCAACCATCGGTGTATAGATAGTTTTGAATTATGCTGCGGAGTTGGGTTATGTTGTTAAAATCTATCTGCATGGTATCACCTCACTTTAAAATCGTGTGCCGCCGCGTTGTACAAGCACTGTATTTACAAAATATCTGATTTCATCCATTGCGTGATCATTTTCCTTTATCGGCTTGTCTTCTTTTTTCTTATCATCCCATCGGTACGCTGAAAACT
>DBTI01000122.1:5412-5987 GCA_002306975.1 Ruminococcaceae bacterium UBA1320 | reverse complement strand
ATATGACCGGTACCGGACTTGGCGCAATTTTATTTGGACCGAGCGCAGTCAGTATCCTGGGCATTATTGTACTGATTTTTCAGGCAGTCCTGCTTGCTCATGGGGGACTTACCACTCTTGGTGCCAATACATTTTCGATGGCAATTGCAGGTCCGTTCCTTTCTTATGGAATTTATAAATTATGCCAGAAGCTGAAAGTCAATAAATATGCAGGTATTTTTCTGGCGGCATCCATCGGCGACTTATTCACCTATTGTGTAACCAGTGTGGAACTTGCGCTTGCATATCCGTCTGCAAACGGCGGTGTTACAGCATCTGCACTAAAGTTCCTTGCCGTGTTTGCGCCGACACAGGTTCCACTGGCAATGATTGAAGGTATTCTGACCGTTGTCATTGTTATGGGTCTTGAAACATATGCAAAATCTGAATTGACAGATCTTGGAGTCCTGAACGGAGGCAAAGCTTAATGACTAAGATGAAAAACAAAGTTATCCTTTTATTGGTTATCGCAGCACTTATTGCCTTGATACCGTTATTCACATTAAAAGGTGCTGAATTCGGCGGCTCCGATGATG
>DBTI01000122.1:0-5162 GCA_002306975.1 Ruminococcaceae bacterium UBA1320 | reverse complement strand
AATTCGGCGGCTCCGATGATGCGGGCAGCAAAGTAATCTCCCAGATTACGGGCTCAGAATATCAGCGTTGGTTTAAACCCGTTATGGAAACTTGGATTGGCGGAGAATTACCGGGCGAAATTGAGAGTTTGCTTTTCTGCGTACAGACAGGCATTGGAGTCGGCGTGATTGCTTTTTTAATGGGAAGATTTGTAGAGAGAAACAAAAAAGAAAATCAGGAGAAAAAGGCTCAATAATGTTTCGTTTAATCGGAAGGTAAAAAAGGTACGGTGCTGAGTAAGCCCAATCAAAGCCTTGTCCAGCGCTATACTGGCCGGGGCTTTGATTTTATTACTGGAAAATAACCGATCATCCATGCATGCAGCTTTTCTATGAGTATTAAAACTGAGGAAAGCGTAGATTGGAAAGTGTAAGGGGGAGACAGCCAGAATGAATAAAAAGGCGATACTTATTGTAAGCTTTGGTACGAGTCATAGTGAAACAAGAAAAAATACAATAGATCAGATTGAGCTTGATATAAAAAATGCATATCGAGAGTATACGATTTATCATGCGTTTACAAGCAAAATAATTATTAATATCTTAAAAAGCAGAGATGGCATTCACATATTTACTGTGGCTGAAGCGATGAAACAGATGATAACGGATGGCGTTGAAGAGGTTATTGTTCAACCGACGCATATCCTCAATGGGATAGAAAATGACCGTATGAGGAAAGACATAAATTTATATCAAAAAGAGTTCAACTCGATTAAGATTGGCGCACCTCTCCTTAGCGCAACAGAAGATTATCGGAGAGTGATTCGTGCGTTTGTAAATAAATTACCCAAAACTTTTAAAAATGATGCTATAGTTTGCATGGGTCACGGAACAGATCATTATACTAATACAGCCTACGCTGCTCTTGACTATATGCTGAAAGAGTATGGCTATGATAATATTTACGTAGCTACGGTTGAAGCATATCCTGCGCTGACAGATATCATCAAACAGCTGAAGAAAAATAAATACAAAAAAATCATTTTAATTCCTTTCATGATCGTTTCAGGGGATCATGCCGAAAACGATATGGCAGGAGATCAGGAGAAATCGTGGAAGAGCATATTAGAAAAAGAGGGTTTTGAAGTGTCATGTTTATTGGAAGGCCTCGGGGAAAATGAAGAGATTAGAAGAATCTTTATTGACCATATTAAGAACGCCAAATAGCAGTTATTCCGTCCTATTAATGTCCTTCACTGGGAAACCAATGTTAGCTGTAATGCATATGGCCGCAGTCTGCGGGGAATTTATTGATCTGCGTAAAAGGAAACGCGCAATATCTTCTCAAAATGAGATACTAAAAATACAAAGAGATTAGTGGACGTACTAACGTTCAATAAGGAGAAAGAATCATGATAACAGAAAACGGCGCACACGGAAAAGCTTTTAACAAGGTATTAAATCGAAAGCAGGAAATTCATGAGGCAAAACTTCATTTGATAGGTGGGGCTGCATGTTAACTGTAAAAAATTACATAAGGCGTATTATTGTATCTGTTTTATGTCTGTCTCTTATCTTTGGGTCACTTACATCCTGCAAGATCAATTCTTCTCAGGTGCCAACAAGCAGCGGGGACAGTCAAACATCCGTAAAAAGCACCACTTTTACGGATGCAATCGGAAATAAAGTTGAAGTAACATCCGCAAAACGTGTGATAGCGTTAATGGGCAGCTTTGCGGAAACATGGCTGAATGCCGGAGGAACTCTCGTAGGCGTAACCAGCGACGCCTATACAGGGCACCAGTTGAACCTTAGCAAAGATGTTGTAAATCTCGGCCTTTATACAAATCCGAGCATGGAAAAAATCATCTCATTAAAGCCGGATCTTGTTATTTTATCGGCTGACACAGCCGAACATGTTCCGCTGTGTAAAGCACTGCGGAAAGTAGGATTAAACGCGGTCTGTTTTAAAGTCAACACATTCAGCGATTATCTGAACATGCTGCAGATTTGCACGCAGATTACCGAGAGGACCGATTTATATGAAAAAAACGGGACAGCGATAAAAAAGCAGATTGACACGGCAATCGCCGGAGCGAAAGGAAAAAAATCCCCGATAGTTCTGTTTATTCGGGCATATTCGAGCGGATATAAAGCGCTGAATTCAAGCAGTATGACCGGCGTGATGCTGAAAGATTTGGGAGCGGAGAATATTGCAGACAATGACAAGAACTTGCTTGATAATTTAAGCATGGACGCAATCATTGAGCGCGATCCGGATTATATTCTCGTAGTAACCATGGGGTCAAATGAAGCAAAAGCTTTGGACCTAATTGATAAGCAATTAAAATCCAATTCGGCATGGGTTGGGCTGAAAGCAGTTAAAAACAATAAATATTATGTAATACCGCGTGATTTATTTCACTATAAGCCCAACGCCAGATGGGGTGAAAGCTATGAGTACCTTACAAAGCTCCTTTATGAGAACTAATCATCGATGCTTTCACTGGAATCCTTCAAAAAGGGTACCGTGGCTTGTGATTTTTCTAATAATTCTCGTCATTGCTGCCATACTCAGCCTCACTTTTGGTACGGTTACGATCACTCCTGCGCAGCTGCTTGAAATTATAAACGGAAAAGATAGAGCGAGCACGGTTTATCGAATTTTTATGTATGTTCGTTTGCCCAGAACAGTAGCCGCAATGCTGGCGGGAAGCGCCCTTGCGGTTTCAGGAGCGATGATTCAGTCTGTTCTTAATAACGCACTTGCAAGTCCAAATATAATAGGTGTTAATTCAGGAGCAGGATTCGCCACTATGCTTTGTATGGTGCTGTTTCCTGCCCAAACTTGGCTTTTGCCGCCTGCGGCTTTTGTAGGCGCATTTATTACCGCCCTTGCCGTTTCAACCATTGCTATGAAAATCAATGCTTCGAAAATTACCATTATCCTTACCGGTGTCGCGATCGGCAGTATTTTGACCGCAGGAATCAATACAATAAAGGAGTTTTTTCCTGATGTAATGGTTGGATCAAACAGTTTTATGGTCGGCGGATTGTCCTATGTAACGGATGAAAGCCTAAAGTTTGCCGGTGTTTATATTATCATCGGATTAATTGTTTCAATTCTGTTTCGCAGTGAGATGAACGTGCTCTCCCTTGGGGAAGATTCCGCTCATTCCCTTGGTATGAATGTTAAGGCATATCGCTTCCTGCTGCTGATGATCGCGGCTGTTTTAGCGGGAGCCGCTGTCAGTTTCGCAGGGCTGTTGGGGTTTGTCGGTTTGATTGTTCCACATGGCGTGCGTGTTTTTGTTGGGGAAGACAATAAGACCGTGATTCCTTCCTGCATTCTTGTGGGTGCGATTTTTGTTACCGTCTGTGATCTTCTGGCACGTCTGGCCTTTGCACCGTTTGAGTTACCGGTGGGTATTGTGATGTCTTTCTTGGGCGGACCGTTCTTTATCTGGCTTTTACTCACAAAAAGGAGACATATCAATGCTTGAATTGCTGCATCTTACAGGAGGATACAATGGAGAAGTCAAGGTAAATAGTCTCAGCGCTGAGTTTAAAAAGGATGAAATCACAGCTATTGTCGGCCCTAACGGTTGTGGGAAGAGTACCCTTTTGAAGCTGATTGTCCGGCTTCTAAAACCAATGTCCGGTAAAATAATACTGGATGGCTCAGATGTTTCTTCTCTGAATCGAAAAGAATCTGCACAAAAAATATCATTTTTACCGCAGGCACGCAGTATACCGCATATGTCGGCAGGTTCGCTGATTCTGCACGGCAGGTATCCCTATCTTTCTTATTCTCGAAAATACACGAAGAAAGATCAGGAAGCAGTTGAAAATGCAATCATGATAACGGGTACAGAAAAATTCCGTGACACTCCGATGGACCGTCTTTCCGGCGGTGAGAGGCAAAAAGTTTATATCGCCATGCTGATTGCACAGGATACCGAAGTTGTTTTATTAGACGAACCAACTACCTATTTGGACATGAATCACCAATTTGAGTTAATGAATATCATAAAAAGCCTTAAGCAGCAAGGGAAAACAGTAGTGATAGTTCTGCATGATTTGAGCTTAGCGCTTCAATATGCGGATCGGGTAATCGTCATGGACCAAGGCAAACTTACTGCTTGCGGCGCTCCTCGTGAGATCTGCCTGTCGGGAACGATTGATAAAGTGTTTCATATTCATACGCAGAGGATATCCTCTTCTCAATATGTCTTTTCACCCGATGAAAAGAATGGATTATTTTAGTTCCCGTACCAGTTGTTTTCATGACACAGAAGTGCGCGGTTTTATTGACTGCGCACTTCTGTTTTATCACTATGGATTATATTGACATAAAGTTTCTTGCCGTCCCGGGAGGTCACGGCGAGAGCTATATTTTATTTGACAGATAGAAGTCCCTATCAACCTATCCCCACGAACATACAAAAAAAGACGTAAGTTTAAGTGACCTCATGTCTTTTTATATTTCGTAATAAATTTCCACTAAATGTTAAAATAAACAGTCAATCAATTTGATAAATATTTCTCAATGTGCTACAATTATATGGTTTATTAAAACGATTAGCATGGTTGTTGGGGGTTATCAATTGTGAACGATGCAAAAACCAAAGTATACAAATTGCTGTCCAGTCTTAACCAGTTGAAGTGGAGCATAGCGGGAAAAGGGCTTCTGGTTGGTTTTGTTGCAGGATTGTTGGCAGTATTTTATCGTTTAGGCATCGAGTATGGGGCAGACGTATCAATAAAAATTTATGCTTATTTTAGAGTCCGTCCGATTTTGATTCTACCGTGGCTTTTGGCAATTGCCGCAGCAGGGCTGTTTATTGCATGGCTTGTCAAACTGGAGCCGATGGCTACGGGCAGTGGAATACCACAGGTTGAGGGCGTTATATTATATGGTCTGAAAATGAAGTGGTACACTATCCTGGCTGTGAGGTTTTTGGGCGGAATTTTATGTGCCTTTTTTGGGTTGTCACTTGGACGCGAAGGACCCTCCATTCAAATAGGAGCCGCGGGCAGTCAGGCTGTGGCGAAAGGATTAAGCAAGAGCAGACTGGAAGAAAATTATCTGATCACAGGCGGTGCGGCGGCTGGGCTTTCCGCAGCTTTCAACGCTCCTCTTTCCGGAATGGTATTTGCTCTGGAAGAAGTACACCGCAGTT
>DBTI01000071.1 GCA_002306975.1 Ruminococcaceae bacterium UBA1320 | reverse complement strand
CGCTTTTCGGCACCAGTCCCGGGGTTGTTGAAATTGAAGAAAACGGCATAAGACTGCTCGTGGATATAGAAAACGGGCAAAAAACCGGGTATTTTCTCGACCAGCGCGAAAATCGCGCCGCCATCGCCCCATTTGTAAAAGGCGGACAGGTACTCGACTGTTTTTGCCACACCGGCGGCTTTGCCCTTCATGCGGCAAAATTCGGCGCGGCAGAGGTAGAAGCGGTTGACGTTTCAAAAACCGCGCTCGAGATTGTTGAAAAAAACGCCGCCCTCAACGGTTTTGAAAATATCACGGCAAAAGAAGCGAACGTTTTCGACCTGCTCAATGAATATCAGATGCAGGGCCGCATGTTTGACACGGTAATCCTTGACCCACCCGCCTTTTGCAAGACAAAATCAGCGCTTTCCGGCGCATACCGCGGCTATAAAGAAATAAACCTGCGCGGCATGAAGCTTGTGCGTCCGGGTGGGTTTCTCATAACCTGCTCGTGCTCGCATTTCATGACGCCCGATCTGTTTATGAAAATGCTTCAGGACGCGGCGGTCGATTCGCGCCGAAACGTCCGCATCTGCGAAATCCGCTATCAGTCGAAAGACCACCCGGTGGCAGTTAACGCCGATGAATCCCTATACCTAAAATATCTTGCTTTGCAAATAAACTGACCGGCTGCGCTGGAGGCAAGTTCACGGTAGAAATTCTATTCGGTTTCTATCAATATGCTACGATTGTTTACCCATTTAAAGCATAAAAATTACTCCTCCGCGTGGGCGGAGGAGTTTCATAGTAGAGTTTCAATCGCGGGCGGCGGCTTTCCCTTTCCCCGATGATCTGCCTTTTACAAAGGCTACGACAGCGGGAACGAGCGAAATAAATACAATTGCGATTACAATGACACTGAAATGGGTTTTAACAAACGTTGTTTTGCCGAACAAAAACCCGATTAGGAAAAACGCCGTTGCCCATGAAGTTCCGCCAATTGCGTTGTAAAGAAGAAACTTTCTGTAAGGCATCTCGCCTACGCCGGCGACAAACGGCGAGAAGGTGCGAAGAATTGGCATGAAGCGGGTTACAATTATCGTTATTCCGCCGTGCTTATCAAAAAACTTTTGAGTGCGGTCAAGGTAGTCCTGTTTGATAAAGCGCATTTTTTGACGCTGTTTTACCTTTTCACTGAAAAAATGTCCGATTTGGTAGTTTAACATGTTTCCGGTGATTGCTGCGAAAATAAATAACGGCAACGACCACCAGCTCATGATCCCCGTGGCAGCGAGCGTTCCGGCTGCGAAAATCAGCGAATCGCCCGGCAAAAACGGCGTGACGACAAGACCTGTCTCACAAAAGAGCACAAGAAAAAGCATGACATAAACAGGCGTTCCGTAACTGCGCATGAAATCGGGAAGATACTTGTCAAGGTGAAGAAATAAGTCAATCAAAAACTGTATGCCACCCATTAGCACACTCCTACGATTTGTATTTTCCGGCTCTTGGCCGAAAGTTAATACTACCATTATAAAGGAAAATGGGCGCTAATTCAATTAACTTAATATGAATATTATGCGAATAAGCGATTAAATATTAAATAGGCTATTGATTTTATAATTAAAATAAGCATATGATAGATACTGGTGTTTCACACCATCAATACATTATGTAATAATGGCAGTAAATTATACGTATGCACGGTTTAGAAATCCGCTGCATAGATTGTAGGCGACGATGGAACAGAGTATAAAGAAACAGTCGACATCAAAGAGTTTTGCAATTCTCGGAACAGCGAGCATTATCTGCAAAGTGCTCGCAATCATTTATCTTCCGTTTCAAAGGAATATTATGGGCGACACGGGTAATGCGGTTGTTGCCAACGGATATATAATTTTTACGTTTCTTTTTTCCCTTTCTAACGCCGGTCTGCCCTCGGGAATCTCAAAACTGGTTTCACAACAGACGGCGCTCGGAAACCACAAAGCAAGTATAAAAATACTTAAATCAGCCTATGTAGTGCTGCTCTCGCTTGGAATTCTCTGCGGGTTAATTATGCTTCTTGGCGCGGATTGGATTGCAAACGTTTATTTTGCCCAACCGGAAGCAAAGCTGATGATTATGTGGCTTTCTCCGACGCTGATTTTGACATCTGTATCCTGTGCGCTGCGCGGGTATTTTCAGGGCAGGCAGAATATGAAGGCAGTCGCGATTTCACAGGTTTTTGAGCAGCTTCTCAACACTGTGTTTACCGTTGTTTTTGCTTGGCTGTTAATAAGCAAGGGCGTTGCGTACGGCGCGGCGGGTACAACAATCGGCACCTCCATCGGAGCTTTGGGCGCCGCTGCATTTCTTTCATTGGTATTTTTCTATCTTACAAAAAAGCAGCGCAGACATGAAATAAGGCACCAGAAATACGGCGGTCAGGAAATGACAACCAAAGAGGTCTATAAACAAATTTTGTATTACAGCCTGCCTGCCATTTTAAGCACAATAGCAACAAGCGCACCAAGTCTTATTGATGCTAACTTATGCATAAGGCGTCTTATGGAGGCAGGTTTCAGTAAGAAGGATGCGAGTAGCTTATATGGAACATATTCATATCAATTTCAGCGCCTTTTCACTTTAGCCATAGCTTTTTCAACAGCTCTTGTTACGGCAATGATACCCGCTGTTTCAAGCGCTCTTGCTGTTCACGACAATAAGCTTTTGAAACACAGAATAAATGAAAGTTACAAGGCAATCTATATAGTGACCGTGCCAAGCATTGTCGGGATATCGTTTTTGGCACACCCGTTAATCTCGCTAATATGGTTTGACCTTAATGCGCCGGGCACGGATCTGGTTGCTTTTGGCACGTGGACGGCAATTCTAATGACAATTCAGTATGTTCAGACAAGTATTCTTATTGCCATCGGTAAACCGGTGATAGCTTCTGTCAATCAAATTATCAGTATGGTGGCAAAAGTTTCGCTTAACTACATCTTAATAGCTATACCGGGGATAAACATCGGCGGAGCAATTATAGCAACGGCAGTGAGCTGGGTAATTGCAATTTACCTTAATCAGCGTGCCATTCGTCCGAGCTTTAAATTCAATATATATTATATACGCATGTTGTTTAAACCTGCGGGAGTTTCACTTATTATGGGCATTTGCTGCTATCTTTTCTACACAGCTTTTTCAAAGCTCTTTTTCGCGATATTAGGTAGTCATGTACCATACCTGTTAATCAGTGACATAGCTCTTATTATCTCTGTTGTTATTGGAATCGCCATTTACTTTACGCTTATGATAAAGGTAAAAGGCGTTACAAAAAAAGATATACTGCGTCTTCCCATGGGCGGGCGAATTTATCGCTATGCCGCCAAGGTTCCGTTTTTGCGCAGTGAGCTTGAAGCATAATCAATTTACAAATCCGCGCACCGTATCTTAAAACTTATCGCGATATAACAAATAAAGAGGACTCGTTTTATGTGTCTTCCCCGCTTCCGGCGGGGGAGACACATCTTTAAACTTTTTTTAAAAAATTAGATTGCTATAATCAGATTATTCGTTGAGTAAGATACGGCGCGTTTTTGCATGATAAGCAAGCCCTTTCGGAATTAATTAACCACGATTTGCCAATAATAAAGGCGATTATGGCGATATGACAAATAAAGAGGAATTGTTTAAGATGTCTCCTCTTTAAAAATTAAATTGCCATAGTTTAATTTTTTCGACTAAAGCAATTTCAAATAGAAACGGGAGATAGCAAAATCACCCCGGCTTTGATTTTGTAATTGCCATAAAGGGGTTTGCAATGGACAAGAAGCGGATTGTCGCGCTGTTCTTTATTTTACTCTTGATGTTTTTGGGTGTGGACGCGAGAATATGCTGGATATCGCTCGGCAGCGGCAGCATACAGGCGGCGGACACGCACGGAAGCTATTCTCTTTCTATCGAAAAAAATCGCGGCACGATATATGACCGCAACATGAAGCCTGTTATCAACCTTGGTTCAAAATATGTTGCCGCCGTCGCTCCGCAGACAGACGCCGCCGAACAGCTCCGCGTGCTCTCGCCGCATGTGAGCGACATGAGCGTGCTTGAAGAGGGCTTCAAAAACGGGCTGCCTTTTACGGTAACGGTCGATTCGCCTGACATACAGGCAGCAGGGGTGACCGTTTTTACCACACAGGTGCGCTATTCTCAGAATGCGCTTGCGCCGCACATTACAGGATATGTAAACAGCGAGGGCAGCGGCGTTTCGGGAATAGAGAAATCCTTTGATGATGTTTTGAAGCAGTATTCGAGCAGCACGGTGGAAACCTTCGCTGTCAACGCAAAGAGACGGGCGCTTGCCGGGATCACTCCGACTACGACTGTTAAAGGAAACTCAAATGGTGGTGTGGTACTGACACTCGACAGCTATATTCAAAGCGAAGCACAGACGGCGGCGGATAAATATCTTAAATCCGGCTCTGTTATCGTTATGGATATCCAAAACGGGGATATACTCGCCTCCGTCAGTGAACCGGAATATTCGCCCTCAAATGTTTCCGCTGCGTTAAAAGCAAGCGATTCTCCGCTGATCAATCGTGTTTTCTCTTCTTATAATCTTGGCTCGGCGTTTAAAATCGCAGTTGCCTGTTCCGCACTTGAATCGGGCATTTCCAAAAACTTTAATTCAACATGCACCGGTGTAATCGAAGTTTCGGGGCGCGATTTTCACTGCGAGAAGATTTCCGGACACGGAAGCGAGGATATGGCGTTGGGTTTTGCGAACAGCTGCAACACTTATTTTATAACAATCGGCATGAAAACCGGCGGCGATAAGTTGCTTGAGATGGCAAATCGTTTTGGCTTTGGCACGCAGACAGTTTTGGCACCCGGCTTAACCTCGGACGCGGGCGCACTGCCTACCTCAGCTCAGCTTAAAGCGCCGGCGGCGGTTGCAAATTTCTCGATAGGGCAGGGGCAGCTTATGGTAACGCCTGTGCAGGTGGCCTGCATGGTGTCTGCGGTTGCAAACGGCGGAAAGCTGCCGACCGCGCGGCTTGTAAAAGGTGTTTATGACGGCACGAACATGGCAAAGGAATACCCCGGCGCGGTGCCGGACAGGGTGATTCCCGAATCCATCGCCAAAGAGGTGAGCGGATTTATGATTAAAACCGTCAACGAGGGCACAGGAATACCCGCGAAACCGACCTATGGCGGCGCGGGGGGAAAAACAGCGACGGCGGAAACCGGTTGGGTTCAAAACGGCAAAATAATCAATCAGGCGTGGTTCGCGGGCTTTTATCCTGCCGAAAATCCGAAATACGCCATAGTTGCGATGTGTGAAAACGGCAGAGCGGGTGGCGCTGACGCCGGGCCTGTTTTCAAATATATCGCCAATAGCCTGGCACCGTTGTGCGGGTATCCAAAGGTTAATCAATAATATTTTCTACGGTTTATAGTAGCCGCCCGCCACGGCGTTAGCGGCAAAGAGGTTATTTGAAGAATATACTTTTAAACAAATTTAAGCGTAGCCGCCAGTCGCTGCGTGAGCGACAAAGCAGAAATAAAAAGTCGGTTCTTTTAGACAATAAAGATTAACCTCCACAGAAAGCCCAAAAAAAATACTAAAAGGATACTAAAAACAACAAAATCTCATTATTTTCTTGCATATTTCGCTCATATCCTCATTTGCCCTTGAATTAAGCAATTTTACTGTGCTATAATTTTATTGCTGTGTTTTTATATTATTTAGAGTATAGCAGTATGAAAATCTTTGGCGCATGAAGCCGAAGTGTTTCATGCTGTTTAACTGTTTTTACCGCCGTGGGTTTCGCGGATGTTTAGTTTTCCTAAAGAAAGAAATCGAGGGGGATTCCGTTATTATGGAATGGACGGGTCTTAATGAATTAAGAGAAAAATATCTTGCTTTTTTTGAAAGCAAAGAGCATATGCGCCTTCCAAGCTATCCGTTGGTGCCGCAGGGCGACAATACGCTGCTGCTTATCAACGCCGGCATGGCGCCAATGAAAAAGTTCTTCCTGGGGCAGGAAAATCCACCGGCAAAACGTGTCTGCACCTGCCAGAAGTGCATCCGCACACCGGATATTGAGCGTGTCGGCAAAACCGCGCGTCACGGTACTTATTTTGAAATGCTCGGCAACTTCTCATTCGGCGACTATTTTAAGCACGAGGCAACCGCGTGGGCGTGGGAATTTATGACCAAGGTTCTCGAAATGCCTGTAGACCGCCTTTGGGTTACGATCTTTGAAACCGACGACGAGGCGTTTGATATATGGACAAAGGAAGTCGGAGTGGATCCGTCGCGTATCGTGCGCTTCGGCAGGGAAGACAACTTCTGGGAGCATGGCACACTGCCCTGCGGCCCCTGCTCCGAGATTTATTTTGACCGCGGTGAAAAATACGGCTGCGGCAAGCCGGACTGTAAAGTCGGCTGCGACTGTGACCGTTATGTCGAGTTCTGGAATCTGGTATTCCAGCAGTTTGACAGCGACGGCAAAGGCAACTACACCAGACTTAAAAAACCGAACATTGATACAGGTATGGGTCTCGAACGTCTTGCCGTCATTTTGCAGGATGTAAACAACCTGTTTGAGGTTGACACTGTTCAGAATATAATGAAGCATATCAGCCGCATCGCGGGCGTTAACTACGGTGACAGCGCGAAAAACGACGTTTCGCTGCGTGTAATCACCGACCATATCCGTTCCACAACCTTTATGGTGGCAGACGGAATACTCCCGTCCAACGAGGGCAGGGGCTATG
>DBTI01000044.1 GCA_002306975.1 Ruminococcaceae bacterium UBA1320 | reverse complement strand
TTGGTCTTTATTAAAATGTCCCGCGATTGTTTTGAAACCAAAACCTTCACAGGACAGCCGAAACAGCCGTGTTAAGTGTATTTTTACTATTGTAATCTTTTGAGTGATTTTTTTCAATACAATATGATAACCAAAATTAAACCGAATAGATAAAAATTTTATGAAATGTGCGGAAATAATCGAAAAATGCCGAACGTTCAAATATTTACCTTGAAAAAATCGACGAACAACGGGAATTATATCTGCGAAAGGCAATTTACGCTTTGGGCGATATTGGATATGTACTGATTAGAACTTTTCGTAATTCAGGCGGTTTTCAGCTGCGAAACCAGCTTGTTGCCGTCCGGTCGATAGCCATTGAGTATTTGTCGGAATGGAGGAATATTGTTGAACACTTCAAAAAAAGAATATCAAGAGTTGACAAAAACGAAATCACCTAATTCGCATATTTTCAAAAATATGTTGTGGGCGTTTTGTGTCGGCGGAATTATCTGCACGATCGGGCAGGGTTTGCTAAACATGTATAAAGCATTTGGACTTACCACCGTGGATGCCTCGGCATCGGTTTCCATAACGCTAATTTTTGTCGGTGCGCTGCTCACCGGTCTTAAGGTTTATGACAACATCGCAAAGCATGCGGGAGCAGGGTCACTTGTTCCCATTACGGGATTTGCAAACTCCATTGTCGCTCCGGCGCTCGAGTTTAAAAGTGAGGGCTTTGTGCTCGGCATGAGCGCAAAAATGTTTACCATAGCAGGCCCGGTGCTAGTTTTCGGCATATCGTCTTCCATAGTTTATGGGCTTATACTCTGGATATTCAGAGTGTATTAAATAAAAAATTGTGTTAAAGCATTTCAAAAAAGAAGAGATTGCTTATGTTTCCCACGCGGGAGACTGGGTAAACACGCTCTTTTTTCTTTTAGTAATATATTTGCTAAAAATAAAGATAGGAGGCGGTCTTTTGGCTTCAAGAGTGGGAAGGTACACGATAAGGCTTGACGGCTGCGCCGCAGTCAGAGGATATGCGGGTTACGCGGGAAAAAAGGAAGGCGAGGGACCGCTTTCCGACGCGTTTGATTATATAGCGGAGGATAACACCTTTGGTGAAAAGACATGGGAAAAATCAGAAAGCCGCATGCAAAAGGACACATTAAACCGCGCACTTGCAAAGTCGGGGGTTACGCCTTCAACAGTTGATATGATTTTTGCCGGCGACTTATTAAATCAATGTATTGGCTCATGCTTCGGGTTGCGCGAATTCGGCATTCCTTTTGTAGGGCTTTTCGGAGCGTGCTCGACAATGGCGGAATCGCTGGCCCTTGCGTCCTTGTTTGTTGAAAACAAATCGGCAAACGTGACCGCCGCGCTTACCTCATCGCATTTTTGCTCCGCGGAGCGGCAGTTCCGTTATCCGCTTGAATACGGCGGTCAGCGCACACCTAATTCACAGTGGACGGTGACAGGCTGCGGAGCTGCCGTTTTAGCGGCGGATGGCGATGGGCCGTTTGTCAAGGAAGTTACCTTTGGCAAAATAATCGATATGGGCATAAAGGACGCCAACAACATGGGCGCGGCAATGGCTCCCGCGGCAGCAGAAACGATAAAGGCGTATTTTGACGACACAAGGGCGAGAGCGGAGGATTTTGATATTATCCTGACAGGTGACCTTGGTTTTGTGGGACACTCGCTTTTATGTGAGCTGCTTGAACGCGAGGGGCTTAAACTTCCCAATCTGGCTGACTGCGGCATGATTATTTATGACCGCGAGGCACAGGATGTCCACGCGGGCGGTTCCGGCTGCGGCTGCTCGGCGCTTGTTTTGTGTTCTCATATTTTTAACAATATGCGTGCAAAAAAGATAAACGAAATACTGTTTGTCGGAACAGGCGCGCTGATGAGCCCGACAAGCGTTCAGCAAGGCGAATCAATACCTTCTGTTGCGCATCTTGTTCATATTTCAAGTAAAAAATAATTATTTCGCGGTTTGGAGGCATTAAGTCAATGAATTATGTGTGGGCTTTTGTTGTCGGCGGCCTTTTCTGCGTCGTCGGTCAAATATTAATTGATAAAACAAAAATGACGCCGGCTCGCATTCTGGTTTGCTTTGTAACGGCGGGTGTAATATTGACGGCGCTGGGGTTATATGAACCGATTGTCAAGTTCGGCGGAGCAGGCGCGACGGTGCCGCTGACGGGTTTCGGTTATGCCCTTGCTGAAGGTGTTAAAAGAGGCTTGCAGGAGCACGGGCTGCTCGGCGCCTTCACCGGCGGTGTTTCGGGAACAGCGGGCGGCATAGCCGCGGCAGTATTTTTTGGCTATGTCATATCGCTGATCTTTAAGCCGGGGGATAAAAGTTAAGAAATCCCCGCTTAATAAAATTTTTTTCTGCCGCGGTAAAACGAATAATATAAAAAATATATTTAATTGTAAAATAAAAATGATATAATTAGCTAAATAGCTATCTCATGAGATAGGGCATATCCAGTGATGTTAAAACAATAACAGGCAATGGGGGAAATAGCTGTGAAAAAAATTGTGACGCTTGGGCTTACTTTTTCAATAATTTGCGCATTGGCTTTGATTTTCAAACCTGCCGGTGATACTTCAAATCTAAAATATGCGTCTGTAAATCTGGCCACCAATAAAATGGACAGTGAGACTATGTCGAACTATATTGACAGCACGCTTGATGCGATGATGGACAATATCTCGGCTGAAAATCCGGAGATTATGGCGATGTCAAGCCCATATGCCTATATAGACAACAGCTATTTTAAAAATATAGTGGCGCTTGGCACTGACGCGCTTCCGGTTATTGAAAGCAAGATAAAAGAAAGAAACGGAGACCTTTATGCAAGCATATTGACGATCGCCGCTGAAAAAATTGAAAATACGCCGAAACAGTTATAAAGGAATGATTCGTCACAATCGGAGGCGGGGGAAAACAAAACCTTGCAATAGCTTTAATATATACTTTACCCGTGCTTAATCTTGTGTTCATAATTCTGGGTTATTATAATAACACCGAACGACATTTCATTTGCTCTCCCAATGATATTTTTAAGTCTATAATGGCTGAATCCCCTTTGATGTAAATCAGAGGGGATTTTTTTGTTAATGCGCAAATTGTTTTATGATGCCGCCCGAAATGGCATCAGCCATCATCAGTGCCTGCTTTTCTATATTGTCATATAAGGCTATATCTTTCATGTAATCATTGTTAAGCCTTGCAACCGCTTCGGCTTTTGTCATGGCAAGGTGTTCATGCAGCATATTTCTGAAAGAGTCCTCGGGTATGTACGGGTTTATCGAGTGTAAAAACTTTGCGATTTCATCGGAGTTCGCGTACCACTGTTTTTCAAGGCTGTCGGCTAACACTGTGTTTCCTGCTTTTGCCGCTGCGACAAGCTGGTTTGCGATAACCAGATGGTCTCTTATAAGCTGCTCAAATTTTGCCGCGTTTGCTTCGCCGTAAAACGGTTTTAGCGCGTTTGCCATATCGGTCGGGTTGCGTAAAAGGCGTGTGATCGTAGCATTTAAATCAGGATTCCCCGACGCCGCGCTGATTATTGTCATCCTTGTCCACGCGACATGTTGCTCCCAAAGTGTCCTTAAAGTGTCCCTAAGCTCCGACGGTGAAAAAGAAGGCGCGCTTTCCATCGGCATATCGCTTTGCGGTATTATGATTTTTTTCCCGATTGGTATGTTCCTGAAATTTATACCCGGGTTGGATTTAACAATCGCATCAACGGTTGTTTTATATTGTTGCGCCAATTTATAAAGTGTATCTCCAAGTTTTACTGAATAAATTATGTCCAATCAATCATCCCCGTATTATATTTTTTATATTATATGCAGTTAGAAATAATAGGGATAATGATAAGCCGTTATAATTTATAGCCGATTGCATTCAATAGAAATAGTCATACACCCATAGAATAGTGAGCGCGTTCTAATGTTGGATAGAACAAGTAAAAGGTATTTCCAAATCTTGTTGATTGTAATTCAACTTCTAATATACTAAAATGTGGGTGACATATCAAGAATGAATATGATTTGGATAAACAACACAATAATTGGCTAAATTACTAGTACTATACAAAAATGGAAATAATAATAACAAACTCAGGGAAACAATTTAGATAAATTGTT
>DBTI01000272.1 GCA_002306975.1 Ruminococcaceae bacterium UBA1320 | reverse complement strand
AATCTTGATGAAACCGAACGGCTGATTAAACATGAATTTCAAAATATCGACTGTGCTTGCTCCGGTATAGACGATAAAATGTATATTTTTGTTACAAATGCGGCGATGCTGTCTGATGTAAAGCGGTTTATTTCAGAAAAGACGGGACTAAATCACATGGCCTTTAAAATAAAGTACATCGATACGGTGCCGAAAAACGAATCGGGAAAGACGCTTTATGTTATACTGGAGAATTTCTATGACTGAATACTGTGAATTTTTAAGTATTCCGCCTTATTCACTTGCAAAAATCGAAAAGAAGCATCTTTTGACGAGCAGGTTTCAAGAACTCACAAACAAGCATTACACAAACTGCGAAAGCTATCGGAACATGCTGGATGTGATGGGGATTCGCCCGGAATCAGTAAACGCTCCGGAGGATACCCCCTATCTTCCTGTGAGTTTGTTTAAAAAACTTGACTTGTTCAGTGTAGATAAAAGCGAGATAATAAAAACCATAACATCATCGGGTACAACCGGTCAGGCTGTCTCGAAAATATTCCTTGATAGAAACACGGCATCAAATCAACAAAAAACGCTTGTCAAAATTGTCTCTGATTTTATAGGCCCGTCAAGGTTACCTATGATCATTATTGACTGCCCTTCTGTAGTTAAAAACAGGCTCATGTTTTCTGCGCGTGGTGCAGGAATCCTGGGCTTCTCTATTTTTGGCGCGGATAAGATTTATGCGCTAGATGATGATATGAAGATCAACGAGAACGCGATTTTTGCCTTTCTTGAAAAGCATCAAGGTCAACGGATTTTACTCTTTGGCTTTACGTTTATGATCTGGCAGCATTTTTTTAAGGAACTCAAACAGTCGGGCAGAAAAATTGATCTGTCAAACGGTTTTTTAATTCATGGCGGTGGCTGGAAAAAGCTTATCAGCGAAGCTGTTTCTCACGACGCGTTTCACGCCTGTCTGAATGATGTCTGCGGTCTTAAGCAAATTCATGATTATTATGGCATGGCTGAGCAGACAGGATGCATCTATATGGAATGTGAATGCGGGTACCTTCATGCTAGTGTTTTTTCTGATATTATTATGCGACGCCACATCGACTTTTCACCTTGTGCGCAGGGTGAAACCGGGATCATACAGGTTTTATCCACACTCCCTGAATCCTATCCGGGTCATTCGATACTAACAGAAGACTGCGGTGTTATTCTTGGTGAAGACGACTGTCCATGCGGCCGTAAGGGGAAGTACTTTAGTATAACCGGCCGAATCCAAAATGCTGAGATCAGGGGGTGCAGTGATACCTATGCTGCCGAACATTAATGCACTCCGATTTATTGTAGGTACTCAGGATACGATGGAGCAAATGTGTGTTCAATGTGCATTACCTGTTTTTTCTGCTGAAGTAATCGAATTTCTGGACACTGTTTCAAGACGACTGCTCAAAAACACAAAAGCAAAACGCTATCCTGATGTTATCACATTCGCATTCTGGTGTAGAAAGGCAAATGTGTTGCGTATGCGTAAAGCGTATGAAAGCGATGCCTTTCGTCTTGGGCGCGGCGTGGTATTTCACATTGCCCCTTCAAATGTTGCTGTGAATTTTGCCTATTCGCTTGTTTCCGCTCTTCTTGGAGGCAACGCAAGCATCGTGCGGCTCCCCTCAAAACAATTTAAACAGGTTGAGTTAATTTGCGAAACGCTCAGTGATGTACTCGGTTCAGAATGCACGGCATTAAGACCATATATCTGTCTTGTTCATTATGAGCATAATCATGAAATCAATGTAATGCTATCGGCAATATGCGACGTGCGCGTAATCTGGGGCGGGGACAATACCATCGCGGAATTGCGCAAAGCGCCGTTAAAACCACGCGCAAATGAAATTACTTTTGCTGATCGTTACTCGATCACTGTGATCGATTCCGATTTTTATATCAATGATGACCACAAAGAATTGATCGCAAACGATTTTTATAATGATACCTACCTAACCGATCAGAACGCCTGCACATCGCCTAAGCTCGTTGTTTGGCTTGGCAATCAGATAAAAACTGCACAAGAGTGTTTTTGGAGTAATCTGCACACGCTTGTTGCCCCAAAATATACACTGCAGCCCAAACAGGCGATCAATAAGCTTTCAGCTTTATACTTACTTGCAAATGCAGAGAAAACGGCAAAATTTGTACAGTCACAAGATAATTTGATTACACGGGTTCAACTCACAGTGCTAAATGCGCATACGATGGACTTTTGTGAGAATAGCGGTTTTTTTATGGAGTACGCCGCGAAAAGTATTGATGAACTATTGCCTGTGTGCTCAGCAAAATGCCAAACGCTATCATACTATGGCGTTGATACTTCCGCAATAAAAGAATATTTGATTAAGCATTGCCCGGCTGGGATTGATCGAGTTGTTCCTATTGGAAAGACATTGGATTTTTCTCTGATTTGGGATGGATATGATTTAATTGAAAGTATGTCACGGATTGTAAATATTATCTCGTGAGCCTTTTTTTGATTTTTCGGAGCGGCTTATGTAATGCCTACTGAATAAATGCCATATTTTCAAAGCGAGCCAAAATGGTATCATCAAAAAGCGACTCAAAGATAAATTGCAAAAAGGCGCACCAAATCCTCCCCAGATTCAGCGCAAGAATGGACAGGGCGATCGCAGATTGCGTCGTTTCTTTTAGCCGGGCACGGATAAGCCCTAACCCGTATTTTCCTTTTGCAAGGCTGAAAGCACGTTCTACTTCCACTCGGTCACAATTATCCTTGTAAGCCTGCTTTTTGTTGACAACCGCGTCTTTAGACGGACGGCCAAGTGCCGGGCCAGATAAGCGGATTCCACGTTCTTTGCAATAGTTTAAGTTTTTTCGGTTCCGATAAATTTTATCAGCCAGCACGCATTCAGGGTAACTTCCGATACGTATTTTGTAACGTTCTATGATTTCAGAAAGGTTTTCTGACTCGTTGTATGCGTCAAATGACTGCTTTTCCAGCCGAACAAAGCCGTTTGAGATACTGATGTCGAGTTTTACACCGAACTCTACTGGAGCTTTGATCTTTCCCCGTACAATCGGGCGTACCCACGGCTGCGATATACTCACAATCCGGTTCGCGATTTTATGGATCTTATTTTGATACATGGCTTCCTGTTGCTCATAAAGCGTTTTCAAAATTTCAAGCAGCTTTTCTTGTTTTAGCGTCAGCGTTTTTCCGTGCCTGACCATCTCTTCAATATGGGTAAAATCCCGTTTCATGTAGCGTAATTGCTTACCAACGGCTTTCCATATCTCTTTTGCGATTTTTCTTCTTTTTCGGGCTGTTTTCAGATAATCCCTGTGCGCCTGTTTACGGTAAGTGCGAGGTTTTACGCCATCCTGAGGGTCGTACAGTTCATCAATGATCTGTTCCAGCTTTTCACGCCCTTCATTCAGCAGCGACAAGTCCTGAGGATACGCAATGTTGGACGGTGCGCAGGTTGCATCAACAATCAGTGTGCCATTGTTGGCAGGTGGCTTTGGCTGATGATGATCATCATCGCTGTCATTCGCCTCGTCAGTGTCCTTTTTTTCTTCTGGAATCGTTTCTGCCTCAGACTTCTTTTCTGGCTCACTCGCTTTTTGGATGATTAACTCATTAATCTCACCGAGAATTTCCGGAGTAAGTCTCTTGCGAAAATACACCATTGTTGAAGCATCAAACGGCGGGTTGCTGTCGTCATATTCCTTGTATCCGCAGAAAAACTGCAAGTATCCGGTTTC
>DBTI01000252.1 GCA_002306975.1 Ruminococcaceae bacterium UBA1320 | reverse complement strand
GCTTACTGCGTTTTTAGTATCTAAAGAGACACGGTATTTAAAAGCGGGCATAGAAAGTCTGCAATTTTTGGAATGTAAAACCTTTATGGACGGTTATTTCAAGCCAATAGGCAAAAACGGCCTGCGCAACTGTGCGGATGAAGCCATCCAGTTTGATGAGCAGTCTCTCGAAGCCTGCGAAGCGACCTCGGCCTATATAGAGGCATATCTGGCAACAAAAAATACGGAGTTTTTAGGCAAGGCAAAAACTTGTTTTTTGTGGTATACAGGTAAAAACTCAAAAAATATGTCCTTACTTGACAATGAGACCGGCGGATGCCATGACGGAATTGAATTTGACGGATTGAATCCGAATCAGAGCGCTGAAAGTGTTATTTCTTTCTGGATGGCATATCTGGAAATCAAAAAATACTTGAAGCCCGAAAAAGCAATGTGATCCTTCATTGGCTTGAGACCAATTTGATAAAACAGGAACAACACCTAATATTAAAACCGCCCTCTTATGAGAGCGGTTTTTTTGTGTGTCAAAGAAATTTCTCTTTGAAAAAGGCTGAGTTTTTGCGCATTATTTAATTATACCCAACGCAAGCTTCCATTCAAGGACTCTTAAAACCGACTCGTCAATCTTGCTCTCGCTTATTGTTCCATCCCCTACGGCAGCTATTACAGCCGGTATCTGCTGTTCAAAATCGGTCGCTATAAGCAAATCATTGCCCGCTTGAATTGCTAGGACTGCCGCCTCTTTATCTCCCGCAAATTCTTTAATTGCGTCCATGCTTAAATCGTCTGTCATAATAACTCCCGTAAAGCCCAAATCCTTTCTCAGGACTTCGTGCATCTTTGGAGACAACGAGGCAGGATGATCCTTATCCACGCTGTTTACAATATTATGCGATACCAAAATGCTGTCCGCACCTGCTTTTATGCCTGCTTCAAATGGCAGAAAATCGCTTTTTACAAAGGTACTGTAATTTCTTTCATCGATTGCGATTCCCGTGTGTGTATTCGCATTACTGCCGTATCCCGGAAAATGCTTCAAGGTACTGCCCAGCTTGTTTTGCTTCATGACCTCTACTACTGTCTTTACATATTCAGAAGTCGCTTCGGCGTCTTTTCCGAAGGAGCGGCTGTATATATAGTCCTTCGGATCGGTGGAAACATCACAAACCGGAGCAAGATTCACATTGACGCCAAGACTAAGTAATAGCTTTGCCTTTTCAAGAGTGTCACTGCGAATTAAATCGAAACCTCCCTCGTTGTACAAGTCTATCGGCGAATGAAACGGTACACCGCGGAACGCCTTATACGTGCTGATTCTGTTGACTTTTCCGCCCTCCTCATCCACACCGATCAGCATGTGAACCTTTGACGCGCTCTGATAGCCTGCTACGAGCTTTTTTATACTGGCCTTATTTTCATTCTTAAAGTCGTCGCCAAAGAGTATATATCCGCCTAAATAATAGCTTTTTATATCCTCCAAGGCCTGCTCTTTTCTTAGGCGGACGAAAAACAGCTGTCCTACCTTTTCCTTCAAGGTCATCTTCTGCAGCATTGCCTTCGCTCTTGTCACATTCGCTGTATCAGCGTTTGGAGTCGCGGCAGCAGGCTTCGGAGTTGCTGTAGGCGTCGGTGTAGGGCTCGGCGTCGGGACGGGCGTAGAGGACGCCTGAGACGTGCTTGTTGCACTTGGAACTATCGACGGAGTTATAGTTGTATCATTTTCATTGTTTAAGAAGCCACAGCCCCCGAACAGCAGTATTGCAGTAAGCAATGTAAATGTTAATAGACATTTTCGTATACTCAAAATTTTGATCCTCTCATGCTTACTTTAATAACATAAAGCTGTTATTGACGCGTGCGTAATCAGAATATACATCAATGCCGGCAAACTGTCTACCCTGTTTGCAAACCGGACATGAAGATGTTCATGCGGATATCGACTCCGAGACACTTGGCCTTTTCGCCCATTGACTCGACAGCCAGCTTCATTTCCGCCTTACGCGGCGCTTCGCCGGCAAGCAGGAACTGTCCTCCCAGTACGTCTGAAGCCTCGCACAGAATCGGATTGTGCCCGATTTCTTTCAGCGTTATTGCCGCTTCAAGTCCGCCGATACCGCCGACTGCGGCAAGCATAGTCTTAGGCTCCTTGGTCGGAACTATCTCACACTCCGCCTCGCGTCCGAGAGCCGGATTCCTCAGGCAGGAGATATGCTTCACATTCACATCCGCGAAGTAGTCGTAGCAGCCTTGATTGCAGCCAACAGAGCGTTAATATGAGCCGCGCTTCGCTCTAATTTAAAACCCCACTGATAAACGTCAGCGGAGCTTATTTTTTAGCAGTATAAAATATATTTTATAGCATTTATTGACAGTTTGTGGAATTGATTTTTTGTTATATAACACTTATAGGCTTTCTAATGTTTCTACGCTTCAAAGATGTGATTAGCTAACAAGTCATTTAAACAAATGATTTCGCTGCCTTTACTTTCATAATAGCGCAGCATTTCGTCAATTTTCCTTTTATCATAACTGGTAATACAATCTGATAGGACATTTACGCCATAATTTGCTTTGCGTAGGTTGTAAACGGTTGATTTAACACAGGCAACAGCATCTGCTCCTGCTATGCAGAAATCACATATTTCATTTTTACTGATAAAGTCTGTATATTCTCCACAGCTTAATGCGTTTCCTATGTATTTCGTAAAAATATTATTTGATACTATTTTCAAGTCCGAAGCTAATTCAGACCCATGTGTATCGGGTTTAAATGTCCTCGTGCCGGCTGATAAGTTTTCATGCCTTATATAAATTACATGAATATTATTATTGACTGCCCAATCAATAGCTTTATTGATATTGCCAATAACATCCTTATAATTCTTTGTTATATCATTTTGAATATCTATTATTACTAAGGCTTTTTTCTGCATAGCGTCTCCTCCTGATAGGTATATTGATTTGTTTCTTTTATTGTACCACGTAATTGTTGACAACAGTATGGCAA
>DBTI01000239.1 GCA_002306975.1 Ruminococcaceae bacterium UBA1320 | reverse complement strand
AAAACCTTTTCTGGGCGTTTTTCTACAACGCCATCGGCATTCCTGTCGCGGCTGGTGTGTTTTATTATCTGCTGGGCTGGAAGCTTAACCCGATGTTGGCCGCCGCAGCAATGAGCATGAGTTCAGTTTGTGTTGTTACAAACGCGCTAAGGCTCAAATTCTTTAAACCAAGGCATGAAGAAACACATCAAATAGATGGTAAAGGAGATAAAAGCAGCATGGAAAAGATTATTATGATTAATGGAATGTCTTGCGAACACTGCAAGGCAAGCGTTGAAAAAGCGCTTGACGCAATTGACGGAGTGACGGCGAGTGTGGATTTGGAGAAAAAATGTGCAGAGGTTTTACTGAGCAAAGAAGTCGCTGATAATGTGCTTGAAGAAGCAGTAAAAGAAGCAGGCTACGAGGTTGTCTCGGTTTCATCAAAATAACCGGACATAATTCACGCTACCCTTTAATAAAACAGGCGGCGCTATTGCCGATTGATTATGCATTTGGAGTGATTCAGAAATGATGGCGGACAAGCAAAAAGTGACGCGTCTTTTAAAAACCGCGAGAGGGCAACTTGACGGGCTTTTAAAAATGGTTGAAGATGACCGGTATTGCGTCGACATATCCAATCAGCTGATGGCTACGCAGGCTATTCTCCGCAACATCAACAGAGAAGTGCTGCATGCGCATCTTAACAGCTGCGTATCAGAGGCTTTTGAAAAAGGTGATGCGCAAACGAAAATTGAAGAAATTATAGACATTATGGATAAACTCTCAAAGTAGCCAGCCAGTTGCACTGGAGGCAGTTCGCGAGGCTACCGTATAGGCTATATATGCCAAAGTGCGCGCGAAGGTGGATTTCGCGCGCACAATGTTTTATCTCGATATGGCTGTTTCGTGGGTTGCTCCCCGCAGGGGTCAGGCTGTTTCTGCTTGCAGAAGTTTTCCGTCTTTAAGACGTACGATAATGTCAGCCTGATTTGCAAAATCCTCGGAATGTGTTACGACGATTACGCATTTTCCGTCGTCATGGGCAAGGTTGACTAATATTTTTATAATCTCCTGAGCGGTATCGGAATCAAGATTTCCTGTGGGCTCATCTGCGAGAATCAGTTCCGCGTCTGTTGATATGGCGCGGGCAATCGCTACTCTTTGCTGTTCACCGCCGCTTAGCTTGTTTACGTTTCTGCGCACAAGCTCGCGGTCAAGCCCTACTTTTCCAAGCAGATCATAAGCCTTCTGCTTTCGGTTCTCTATTTTGTTTTCCGTAATTTCCATTGCCATCTCAACATTTTGCAGTGCATTCATGTAGTTGATGAGGTTATAGGACTGGAAAACGATACCTATTTTATTGCTGCGGTATCTTGTAAAACCGATTTTGGGAAGACTTTCGCCGTTAAACAAAATTTCACCGCTTTGGGGAACATCAAGAGCGCCGGCGAGGGCTAGCGTTGTGGTCTTCCCCGAACCGGAAGGGCCGAGAATAGTATATAGCTTACCTTTTTCAAAAGTGATGTTTGCGTTGTCGAGTATGGTGGTTCTTTTCCCTCCATTTTCATAATAATAGCACAGGTCTCTAAAACTAAGTACGTTATCCATCTTTATTCCTCCTGTTATTCGATTTTTGCGAGAATGCTTTTGGGGTTATAACGCATGACAGAAACTATAGGTGTTGCGGCGGAAATAAGCGCAATCAATATGCCGGCAAGATAAAGCCCCGCAATATCATTCGAGGTAACACTGATGTTGATATTGCTCACTGTGCTGTAGGTTTTCCCCGTGCTTGAATCTGCCACATTGCTGGTTGCGCTGATTTTCTGACTGTCGAACATAACGCCGCCGATCTTAATCGCCGCCAGATTTCCAACCGCAAGTGACAGGCTGAACCCGATTATAACCGTGACAAGTATCTCAATCATCATTTGCGTTACAATTTTCAGCTTTCTTTCACCCAGGGATAATAGCACGCCGACTTCAAACTTCCGGTTTTTCATGTTTAAGGCAATGATAAGTGAAAGAATAGCCGCGCCCGCTATCGCAATGACCATCACCATGGTGGATGCTATTGAATTCATGTTGTTTAAAGGACCAGCCATTCGCAGATAGACCGCATCGTTCGCGTCGAGTTTGCATGTATCAAAACCGCTTAAGTTCAATGCTTTTGCGTCTGCTCTAAAAGTGTCTATATTGATTGGGTCGTCGATGTAATAATAGGCCTCCTGTACTGACTGTGTACCGATAAAACTGCAAAACTGCTCAAAAGGAACCAGTATGGTGTTGCATTTATCCCGCTTCGCTTGATAGTTGGTTTCGGTATCTATCAGTTTGTTTGAATAAATTCCGGTAATCTTAAAATCTTTGGTTTTACCCGATTGCGATTTTAATGTTATCTTGTCGCCCAGCTTTAATTTATCCTGCTTTGCAAGGGTTTGCTCGATTAAGGCGCACGGAGTGTCCTTGTCTTTTTCTGTGAAATGTGAGCCTTCAATGAGTTTAAATGTGCCGGAATTGAATCCGCTTGAATCATAGTCGCCATAAAGTTTTGACTCTGTAACCCCATAAATATACATATCGGGATTCTTTAAATTAGGGGCTTTTGGGCCATAGGGTGTGAAGCTCTGTGCAAATGCCGAGCGACGTGAAATAAATGTACTTTCAGTGACATGATTTAACTTGGCAAGTGATTGAGCGGTTGTTAACGGAATCAGATAACTGTTGATGTTGTTAAAATCTTTGATTTTATCAGTGTCTTTCATCAAATCGACCGTGTTTCCAAGAGTGCGCCTTACCTTGGTGCATGATTCTGAGACTGCCGTTTTTATGCACAGACCGGAAAGTATAAGCGTTGCAATCACCAGAAAAGAAAGAATAAGCATTATACTTTTCGCTTTGCTGTTTATAAGACTGAGCCAGACGCGTTTTAGAAAGTTCATTCTATTGTGTTTCCTCCCTTTTTTGTCAAGGCGGCATGGTCTATATCAACATAATCTTAAAGAGAAAGCTAAAAGATATGTCTCCCCCGCCTCCGGTGGGGAGACATATCAAACAATTCTTGTTTGTTTTTTATATTGCTATAAATCCATGGATTTTAAGCCAGCAACCAATAAACTTTAGATATGATCAGCCTTTAACAAGTATCTTGCGGGGATTAAACCGCAGTATGAAAACAGAAGGAATGATAATAGAAATCAAGGCGATTAAAAGGGCGACACCGGCAAATTCGCCAAATTCTGTTGGCGTTACGGCAATATTGAATTTGCTGGTGGGGTCTGTGTTTAAATCTCCAAGGACATAACCGCCCACCGATGTTACACTGCCGTTTGATTTTACCGTGGTGGTTACCTGTTTAGCATTGTTTACCTCATTTTCAATGATTTTATTACCCGCCTGCTGTGCGACAAACCCATTTGCCGCGACGGCAATGCAAAAGGCAATGATAATCGGAATAAGCACCTCAAAGAAAACTTGTGTTATTATCTTTAGTTTTTTCTCACCAACCGAAAGCAAAACGCCGAACTCATGTCCGCGTTCCTTTAACGTCAGGGCAATGATAAGTGACATTACAACGCATCCCGCGATGATGATGAACAGAACCATGAGGTTCATAAGCGATGAAACACTGCCAAGAGGTCCCGCCATTTGGTTATATAAATCCTCGTTTGATAAGGCTGTATATTCATCCATGTTTATATATTTAGCTGCGTCTTTTTTAAATTGATTTATATGTGTGATATCGTCCAACATAAAAGTTGCCATAATGGCTTCATCTTTATTCGTTGTGTCCAGTTTGCAGGAATCTTTAAAATCAACATAAACCCTGGAGCTCGGGTTGAATGATGCATATGAATAGCTGACTTGTTCCGAAGACGTTTTTGGGTTCGGTTCTGCAAAAATTCCTACAACAGTAAGTTTGATGTTGGCTGGATTTTTTCTTATAGATTTAATAGAGATGCTGTCACCCAGTTTAAGCTTGTTCTTATCAGCCAGTTGCTTTGAAATTATCGCGACCTGTTTTCCGTCGTCGGCTTTTGTAATGTGTCTGCCCTCAATTAATTTATACTCGCCCGAGGCAAATTCGTTCGAAATTGAGGTATCGGAAAACCCCAACACGAGAGTGTCATATGAATCATCACTCACGATGGGCTTAAAGCTTACTGCTTTTCCAACATCGCTGTTTAACAGGTTATAGTTTTTTACATAGCTCAAATTTTTCAGATTGTTATATGCGTCTGGTTTGATGCCCTCAGATTGGAACCCGGAATATTTGGTTTCATCAATAGTCGTTCCGTTCTTTTGTGCTTCCTCTTCTGCTTTTTCTTTCTCTTTTGCAAGCTCTGCGAGTTTCTTATCAGTATCAAATTGTAAAGTCACACTTGAACCAATAGACATACGTGCGTCATACTGCTCCCTTTCCACTGCCGACCGGATGGATATGGAAGAAAAGATAAGCGTCGCTACGATTAAAAATACAACGGTCAAAAGAATGCTTCGGAATTTCTTTTTCCAAACGCTGAGCAAGGCGCGCTTCATGTAGTTCACATTTTACTCCCCCTGATGATTAACTTTTAAAGCTAATATAACAGGAGCATTTGTGTTATTGGTGAAGTGATTGTGTGCTTTTTGTGTTTTATTAAATAAAAAGTCACTGTAGACGCTATTTCAGCCTTTTGCAAGGATTTTTCGAGGATTAAGCCTCAAGATAAAAACTGATGGAATAATAACTGAAATCAAAACGATTAATAGAATCGAACCTGCGGATTCGCTTGTTGCAAGAGGGTTGACAGTGATACTTAAACTCTTGACCGGGTCTGTTCTCACGTCCCCTAATAAATATCCATTAATAACAGTTGTTTCTGTTACAAATTCTCCCGCAGTGCTTTTATTGCCGCCTTGTTGCTGTAAGAAGACCGATTCATTAGCAAGCAGGATTTTCTGCGCCTGCCTCGACACAAGGCCGTTAGCCGCCACCGCAAGGCAGAAAGCGATTATCACCGGCACCATTACCTCAAGAAAAATCTGTGCGGCAATTTTTAATTTTTTTTCACCAACCGCAAGTAAAATGCCGAATTCAGTCCTGCGTTCCTTTAACGACAACACTGTTATCAGGGATAGAATAACACAGCCTGTGATGATAATAAAAAGTAAAATAAGATTCATCATCGAAGTGACATTACTGAGGGCAACCGACATGCTCATATACATATCTTCATTGGAGGTAATAGAGTAAAGATTCAAATCAAGATTTTTGGCTATGAGGGTTTTAAAATCACTTATATGCGCGGTATCGTCAAGCAAATATGTTACGAACGACGAATTTGCAACTTTTCTCATGTCAAAATTATGAGCGTCTGCAAAATCGGTGTATATGCGCGAATTCATATTAAATGCAGCGTGAGAATAAAAGTATTTTTCCGTAAGCGTTTCAGGCTTTATCTCAGCATATATGCCGACAACAGAAAACCGAATGGTCTTAGAAGGATTATCCTTGGAAGCCATTGATTTTACGGTAATGTGCTCTCCCAGTTTTAATTTGTTTTTATCTGCCAGAGCTTTCGAAATTATAGCGACTTGTTTATCACTGTCAGTTTTCGTAATCTGCCTGCCCTCAACCAAATGAAACTCGCCCGATGAAAATTCACTTGCAATTGAGGTATCGGAGAAACCCACTATAACTGTGTTCATCATATCGTCGTCCATTATCGGTTTAAAATCGACAGAGTTTGCCGGCACACTATAGAACAAGTTGTAATTTGTAACATATCTTGATTGTGCGATTTTTTCGTAAATGTCAGCGCTTATGCCATTATCCTGATATCCAAAATTATTGGAGGAATCGCTGATGGAGTGGGCACCGGTAATTCCGGCTTTCTCCAATAAATGTGTACCGTTTGTCTCGTCTTGGTGGTATAAATTGAAAACTTTATCGTTATCAAGCATTACGGTTACGCTTGAGCCAAGTGATATTCTGGCGGTGTACTCTTCCCTTTCCGCTGCCGAGCGAATGGACATTCCGGTAAAAACAAGTGATGCAATTATAAAAAACACGATGGTTAAAAGAA
>DBTI01000057.1:1434-3574 GCA_002306975.1 Ruminococcaceae bacterium UBA1320 | reverse complement strand
GCCGCGTACTCTTGTCGCTCGCGGATAAAGTGGGTGCGGACGCGCGCCGACATGGCAAAAAGGGAACAACCGTGCAGATCACGCTCAAATACGCCGACTTTTCCTGCATAACGCGTCAGTCCTCTATCCCCGCGACTTATCTTACAAAGGACATCAGCGCTGCGGGCGCCGCACTTTTGAAAAAGAACTGGACAAGCCGACCCGTCAGGTTAATCGGTATATCCGTCAGCGGATTTGGTGACGACGCCCCGCAGCAGCTCTCGTTTTTCGTAAGCGAAAAGACTGTAGACAGCACGCGTGAGGAACACATTGAAAAAACCGTTGACGGCATACGCCAGCGGTTCGGCAATAAAACGATAAAGCGTGCCTCGCTACTTGACGGGGAAAAAGCAAAGGATAAACCTTAACCTATTTATAAAAGGCCGCCCCGCAAAAAAATGCGGAGCGGCCTTATCTATTTCGGGAGGGAGCTGTTATTTTTCTAACTTTGCGCAAAGGTTTCCGATCTTGTCGAAGGAAAGGGCAACTTTTTCCGTGCTTGACTGCCCATCTGTAAAGGTAACCTTGATATTGACGGTACAGGTGCCTATTGTCGAATAGTCAGGGTCTGCCTGCCTGGAGAGGATTTCGATCTTATTAAACCAGTCGCTTTCCGGACTCCACCAGACAATGGCGCCGGATTCCCGCACAGTTATGGTGCTGCCTTCGAGTACACCCGCCGCACATGAGAAGTCCCCGCTGTAATCACCTGTGTTTTTGTTTTTTAACTCAATAATGAAGTTGGTATATTTGCTGTCGGTATTCTGCTGAAGACTGACAATGTAATCGTCAAGGTCAGTGCTTTTCCCTGCAAAATATTTCGCTTTGTAGCTGTCGAGCGCACCGTTTTTCCACAGCAACTTGAATTTTCCCATTGGCGTTTTATCTTCGCTGTAATTTTTCTCAATTGCCGCCTTGGTTTCCGCTGTCCCATCAACTCCTGCCGCTCCTTTCACGTTGTCATCGCTGACCTGTGAGGTCGGCAGCGTTATCGTGCAGACGAGGGCGTTGACCGACTTGTCGATATTGTAGAAGGTCACGCGCTTTGCTCCACTACCGGTCGAATCCGAGCCATAGATCACGGAAGCAACATTATCCCCCTTGACCGTGAAAGAGGTGTTTAACCCGCCGTCTCCTGCTTTAACATCAATTTTGCCGTGTGGCAGTACGGTGTTGCTGTTGTTTTTAAGCACAACCGGCGTTGCGCCTTCTTCTCCCTGCACTGACGCGGCGCAGGCAACAAGTTCATAGGAATGGCTTATCCCCACAGGTTTCTTCGATTGAGCCGCGGTATCCGTGCCGCCGTTTAAAAGTGTCGGAATACACAAAAACCCGGCGCTTAACACAACGGCCGCAAGCGCAACGGACGCCACCTTGAACGGCAACGGCATCTTGCGGGCATGCGCCGCCCTGCCTGTGCGCTCCTCATTTTTATTAAAAACGGGTAGTGACGGCGTATCCGCCGCTTCGATTTTTTCCCAAACATCAGGCGTTGTGGATACTGCCGCTCTCCTTATCAAACTGTACATTTCGTTTTTTTTCATCATTGTTTCCCCTTTCACTTATATTGCCTCTAAGCTTTGCAATCGCGCTATGATATTTCCACATCACGGTTCCGGCGGGAATCGACAGCAGCCCGGCGGCTTCCCTGTGCGTGAATCCGCCCAGCACATGCAAAATCACGATTTGCCGTTCAACCGGCATCAACTCGTAAAGCGCCTGTAAAAGCTCGGTGTTTGCCTCGATGTTCCCTGCCGCTGAAAGCGTATCCATACAATCCTCGCTGCAACTTTTTCTTCTTGAACGCAGATAAGAAAGGGAAAGATTGCGCGCGATTGTAAAAATATACGCCTTTGCGTTGCCGCCTTGATATGAGCCTGTGCGGACTCTTACAAACGTGTCCTGCAATATATCCTCCGAATAATGGTAATCGCTTGTGATCGACAGCGCGAAGTGAAAAACCACGTCCTTAAATTCCGTGTACAGTGCCAAAAGCGCGTTGTCATCACCTTTACATGCCTGCCGCAGCAACTTGTCGGCAACGGCGTTAATCATTCATTCACATCCCTTTCATACTTATCCCGATTAGAAATATAGAATA
>DBTI01000057.1:696-1186 GCA_002306975.1 Ruminococcaceae bacterium UBA1320 | reverse complement strand
TTAGAAATATAGAATAAATTTTCGGGAAAAGGTTGAACATATGCCTTCTTTCGAAGATTTATTTGTTACATTTCTTATTGGAATTAGTATCATTTGGCTCCGGAGCGTTCCTTCATATACTAAACGCACGGAAGTCTCCGTTTATTGGGATAAATATAAAAATTATTTTAAAAGGCCGCCGCAAAACACATGGTTTTGCAACGGCCCCTTTTTAATTTCGACTTAGTTAAGTGCTCCGCCCTTGTTTTTATAATAAAAAATAGCGAGCTGAGTGCGGCTTCGAAGCCCGAGTTTTTCGAGTATTACGCTGATGCTGTTGCGCACTGTGCCCTCACTTAAAAAAAGACTTTGCGCGATCTCTTTGTTGCTCATGCCCTGAGCGATGAGCTTTATGATATCCGGTTCGTTTCCGGTCATGCCGCACCGCGCCATATCCGGCTCGCCGCCACTTAAAAGCGAGGGGATCTTCGCTACTATATCGTCATCAAAA
>DBTI01000057.1:0-422 GCA_002306975.1 Ruminococcaceae bacterium UBA1320 | reverse complement strand
CGCTCTGCCCCGCCTCAACCGCTTTAAGCGACGGGATTATGCACTCAAAATTCTGCTTTAAAATGTAGCCTTTCGCGCCAATTTTCAGGGCTTTTATTATATATTCATCGTCGGCAAAGGTCGTGAGGTAAAGTATCCGCACACCGCTGTGCTTTTCTATAATAATCTTTCCCGCTTCAAGCCCTGTCATGCCGCTCATTCTGATATCCATCAAAAGCACATCTGGGTGCAGCGTTTCATAAAGCGTGATTGCTTCCTCGCCGCTTGAACCTACTCCAACAACCGTTATCGCGGCATCAGATCCTACGATTGCCTTTAACGAGGAGCTTACAAGCCTGTCGTCGTCCACAATTAAAACATTCATTAATCAGCGCCCCTTCGGTACAGAAATATATATTTTGAATCCGTTTTCACCGTTTATA
>DBTI01000041.1 GCA_002306975.1 Ruminococcaceae bacterium UBA1320 | reverse complement strand
ATATACCCGGAGGGCTGTTCTCCTCGCTGTTCTTGAAAAGCGGGCAGGGTATTATTTTTCCAATCTTGACGCTTATATTAATGTGGTTGGCGGGTTAAGGCTCGACGAACCTGCCGCTGATCTTGCCGTGGCGGTTTCACTTGTATCAAGCTTAAAGGACAAGCCGCTAAACCCGGATGCCGTAGCGTTTGGTGAAGTGGGTCTTGCCGGTGAACTGCGTGCTGCAAGCCGTGCCGATGCGCGGATCGCCGAAGTATCAAGACTTGGGTTTAAACGTGTGATACTGCCTTATCAAAATCTGAAAACGCTGCGATCCAAAGATTTCGGTATAGAGCTTGTCGGGGTAAAAACAGTCAGGCAGGCGTACGAGGCTGAATCTTCTTCCGATTGAAATAAATAAATTTAAAAAGGGCAAAAGTCTTGGCTTAAAAAAGCTTTGACTTTTGCCCTTTTTTGATAATGCCTATTTTGATTTTGGTTTTTCGTCAGGAGTAGCAGACTTTGACGGAACAAAATGCAGGCAACCGTCAGCTTTTGGATAATTTGTAATTTCAGCAGCTTTTTCAAGATTACAGTATCCTTCGTGCTGATACATACAGTCGCATGAGCAATGTATAAAGCTCAAATTAACACCCCCAACGATCATTTATAAATATTGTTTCTTTATGGCTTACAAATATTCAGGATTAATTTTCAAAAAACCCTAATAAAATGCAGGTCAATTGATACAATAACTAAAGAGTTTCTGATGGACGTCTTACAATTGTTTCTAAAGCATGGGAGTTGGAGTGGTACATGTTGAAAAAATATTTTTTGTTATTGGCCTTTTCGGTCGCAGCGGTTTCTTTGCTTTTAATCATACCGATAGGCATCGAAAATTCTTATATTAAAGTGAACACAATAAAAGCATCAGCAACTGACGTTTTCACCTCTGTTGACTGCTCAGGCACGATCCAAGCGGCAGATACAGAACGCGTTACATTAGGATGCCAGGTAAAAATCAGTAAAGATTACTTTCAAATCGGTGACCATGTAAACAAAGGGGATAAGCTGCTCGATATTGACAAAAATGTCGCTTATCAGTCATTAGCAAACAGCAATTCTTCAAGTTTAAATAGAAACAACAGCACAAGCTCGCAGGTCTCATCGGCCGAAGCCGAAAGTGCTTTAAAACAGGCGCTAAGCATGGGCGTTATCGATCAAAATACCTATGGCAGTATTATAAATCAATTTAACAGTTCAAGCGATTCGAGTAAGTCACTGCCGTCAGCTTCAACAAGTGAAACAGAAGATACAAAAATTATGGACAGCGTGGAGCAGAGCCTTTATGCACCAATCTCGGGTGTTTTAACAAACATTGAAGACGGTACGTCCGGATTTACACCTGCCGGCGTTACTATTGCAGAGATCTCTGATTTGAGCAGCTTTAGGGTAAAGGCACAGGTCGAAGAAAAAAACATTAAAGACGTTAAGGTAGGACAGCAGGTTTTAATAACAGGCACGGGCTTTAACGGAACTTATTCCGGTGTTGTAAAGCAAATATATCCGATAGTGCAAAATGTTTCAACGACAACCGGAACAGACAATATGGTTTATGTTATCGTTAATATAAATAATCCAAGTGCGAATCTTAAGCCTGGGCTTACTGCTGATTTAAAGATAAAAACATCCGAACAAAAAGGCGTTATTACATTACCATATGACTATATAAAACAGGATGACAGTGAAACAGAATATGTTTATGTTTTTAAAAACGGTCACGCTGTCAGAAAAAACGTAACAACCGGTATCGAAGATAATGACAGCGTCGAAATCGAAAAAGGAATTGCCCGTGGCGATATTGTTATTGAAGATTTTTCTGATATTTTGTCAGACGGTACTAAAGTAAAAATTAAATAACTATAGCAATTTAGAACAAAGTGAGGGACTGTTTTGTTCGTACCTTGTCGGAGGCGGAGGAGAAACGTCCCCTTGTTTTTCTATTAAAAAATATAATTAATATAGAATGCTGCGATTCGCGTGAGCAGAAGGGATGGTTGTATAAAAATGTTTGAATATCTTATCTGCGCTCTGCGTAATCTTGGCAGAAAGAGGTTCCGCAGTTTTATTACGGTTTGTGGCATTATGATAGGTGTTGCTTCGGTTATAGTTATTGGAACAATCGGAAGCGGCGCAAAGCTTGCAGTAAATAAACAACTCGACAGTCTTGGTATAAACGGAGTAAATATATCACAGCGCAAAGAAAATGTAAGTGATTTTTCTGCGATAATGACTGATGATGACTTGCAAACCTGTTTAAGTGTCATTGGCGTGAAATCTGCCATGCCTTTAATCATGCAGACCGGAAATGTGGTTTTGCATGGATTGCAGAAGAACGCGATCATCTGGGGTGTTGATAATAATGCCCGCAGTATGATATCCCTAAATGTATCGTATGGCCGTATGTTTTCAAAATCTCAGGTTGATTCTCACGCTAAAGTTTGCCTTATTGATGATTCAATCGCAAAAGCTATATACAAGCGTTCAAATGTAACCGGGAAAACCATATCAGTTTATATGGGGAGAGATTACGAAACATTTAAAATCTGTGGAATAGTTGAGTCAGGCAGCAGTTTGCTATATAATCTTGTTGGAGATTATATTCCTACCTTTGTTTATCTGCCTTACACAACCGCTGAAGATTTAAGTAACCGGCAAGGCTTTGACGAGATAATGATAAAGGGCGACACAAACATTGATGAGGATAAAATCGGAAACACTGTTACTAACATGCTATCCAAAAAAAATGATGGAAAAAGCTATGCCGCTTCTAACATGTTAAAACAAAAAGAGCGTCTTTCAAGCCTTTTGCAAATTGTTACACTTGTGATTACCGCAGTTGGAGCTATTTCACTTATTGTTGCCGGTTTGGGAATTATGACTGTCATGCTGGTTTCTGTCAATGAACGAACCAAGGAAATTGGAGTAAAAAAAGCAATAGGCGCGAAGAAAAGCCTCATAATGCTCGAATTTTTATTTGAAGCACTGTCAATTTCGATTATCGGCGGAGTTTTAGGCATTGGAATAGGCACAGGGTTATCTTATATTGTCTCAAAAATTATGAATCTCGCATTTACAATAGATCCAA
>DBTI01000143.1 GCA_002306975.1 Ruminococcaceae bacterium UBA1320 | reverse complement strand
TATACTTTTTTGATAAAATCATTGCACTTTTCCCATATTTCAGTATTAAATGTAGTTTGAGCCACTACTGAGATTGCTTCTGATACAAGCTGCGGGTTTTGTTCTGTCAGCTTTTGTAATTCCTCTAATGACTGAAACGTAAAATACCTGCCGTTACAGTGGCTTGTAATGCCCTGCACCTCAGGATGCTTTGGGTCACCTGCTATCATCACTGCTCCGGTTTTTGAAGTTTCACCGACAATTTTATGAATTTTTGCGACAAACGGGCAGGTGGCGTCAGCAAAACGCACTCCGGTTTTTTTAATTGTTTCATAAACTTCCGATGCAACGCCATGCGAACGAATAACCAGAGTCTCGTCATTTTCAACCTGTGACGGGCTGTCAACAATGTGGGCACCCTTGGCTTCAAGCTCTTTAACAAGCCTTTCATTATGGATAATAGGCCCCAGCGTGCATACCTTTTCGCCCTTATCAAGCAGCTCGTTCACCATGTTTACGGCGCGGTCAACGCCAAAACAAAAACCTGCGGATTTAGCCACTTCAACCTTCAATGGTTTATTTCACTCCCAAGCCAGAATTAGCTGTTAATCAGTTCTACAACCTTATCATGCAGCATATCGCTCACAGCGTGGAGGTTTTCAGTGCCACCATCGGTAAAACCGAGTTCTTCATAACTTAAAGGTTTCCCCACTTTTACAAAATTACGCTTAAACGGTCTCACCGCTCCTTTGGTTACTATCGCCGCAGGTAAAATTGTCGCATGTGTTTTAAATGCAACAAGAGCCGTACCTGATTTAAATCTTTGCGGTATGCCGCCTTCTTTATGGCGCTTGCCCTCCGGAAACATGGCGAGTGCGTTGCCCGCGTTAACTATATTTATCGCTTTTCTAATTGCTTCTGAGTCACCCCTGCCGCGCCTTACCGGAAAAGCGCCGAACGCAGTTACGATTCCCCGTACGATTGGATTTTTAAAAAGCTCAGCCTTTGCCATATAATTTAAATTGCGTTTTAACGACGCACCAAGTATTATAGCGTCATAATTTGAGCGATGATTGCAGCAGACAATCACGCCTCCCGCCAAAGGCAGATTGTTTTCACCCGACCTTTTAACACCGAATATTAATCTTAATAACGGGGCTAGAGTGGTCCTTGCTACTGTGTAAACATTCATGTCAAATGTTCCTTTACTATTGAAATGAGTAATTCAAGCGACTTATCAAGCTCGAAGCCGGATGTATCAACCAAAATTGAATCCTCTGCCGGTTTTAAAGGAGCCGTTTCACGCCCGGAATCCGCCGCGTCACGTTTTTTTATATCATCGAGCACTTTATTATAATCCGCCGTATCACCGCGGGCTATCATTTCATCATAACGGCGCCTTGCCCTATCCTCAGGAGATGCCGTGAGAAAGATTTTGATTTTTGCGTCGGGCAGAACAACCGTTCCTATATCGCGCCCATCCATTACCACGTTGTTTTTAGCCGCAAGGTCCTTTTGCAGACCGAGCAGAAAAGCACGAACCTTCGGTATTGCGGAAACCTGCGAAGCAGCCATTGAAACTTCCGGTGAACGTATCAGCGCGTTTACGTCTTCTCCGCTTTGATAAACATGCTGACTGCCGTCCTTAAACTTTATTTCTATAACAGTTTTGCAAAGAAGAGCGCTTACGCCATCTGCGTCAGACGGGTCAATACCGTTTCTAAGCGCAAAAAGCCCGATTGCACGATATAATGCTCCTGTGTCTGCGTAAATATACCCAAGACGCGCTGCAAGCATTTTTGAAAGGGTGCTTTTGCCTGCGCCCGCCGGACCGTCGATTGCAATATTCACAGGCTTGGAATAACCAAGTCCATTCGCCATGTCAATTCCTCCTGCATGTTTCTTTATACGTCTTTGTAATTTTAAAATAGTTTTATTATCTACTCCGCCTGCGGCGGGAAATCCAATTTTCCCGTTTGTTTTGAAATCGCAATAATTATTCGCCCAGCACAGACATGCCAGCCGAATGCCCCGTGCAAAATGCTATTTGCAAATTGTATCCGCCTGTGAAAGCGTCTGCGTCTATCACTTCACCCGCAAAATAAAGCCCCGAAACAAGCTTTGACTCCATTGTTGAGGGATTAATCTCACTTAACTTTACTCCGCCGGAGGTAACAACCGCTTCTTCAATCGGTCTTAGGCTTTTTACGGTAAGTTTAAGATTTTTTAGAAGGTTAGCAACCGAAAGGCGCTGTTCTTTTGTAATTTGATTTGCTTTTGTCTGCGGGGCTATTCCGGACAATGAGGCAAAAACAGGAATAAGCTTAGCCGGAAGAAGCTCGCCAAGGCTGTTTATAAAATCGCGGTTTGCATATTTCAACAAATCGCGCTGAAGTCTTTTATCAAGCTGTTCGATTGACAGCGCGGGCTTTAAGTCGATGTGAATATGATATCCCGCGTTTTCAATCGCCTTAATATCTCTCATATGTGCGCTTGCACTGAGGACAAGAGGCCCTGTAACGCCAAAATGCGTGAAAAGCATCTCGCCAAGCTCATTGTACAGCACTTTGCTGCGTTTTGCTTCACGCAGTTCAAGCGTTACATTGCGCAGTGAAAGCCCTTGAAGATCCCGCGGCCATTCCTCAACCGTTTCTACCGGGATAAGCGACGGTCTAAGCGGCATCACTGTATGCCCCGCTTGCCGTGCAAAGTCATAGCCGTCGCCTGTGGAGCCTGTCTGAGAATAGGATTTGCCACCTGTGCAGACAATTACGGCACGTGCTTCTATTGTATCTCCATTTTCAAGTTTCACACCGCTCACAACGCTGTCTTTAATCATCAGCGACTTAACCCTGCCATGAACCATGCGGCAGCCGCTTTTTACTGTAAAATTTTTCAGCGCGTCAACTATATTCACTGCCTTGTCAGATTGGGGGAAAACACGTCTTCCCCGCTCAACCTTAAGAGGTACGCCAAGCTCTTCGAAAAACGCCATGACTTCACGCGGTTCGAAGCGTGAAAAAGCGCCGTAAAGGAATTTTCCTCCCCACGGTACATTTTCCATAAACTCATTAAGGCTGCAGTCGTTCGTCAGATTGCATCTGCCCTTGCCCGTAATCATAAGTTTGCGCCCGGGCCGATCATTTCTTTCAATCAATATAACGTCCAGTCCGCGTTTTGCGGCATGACCTGCCGCCATCATACCTGCTGCTCCCGCGCCTATTACAACAACATCACTCTTTATCTTCATCACCACGATTTTCTTCATCGTTTTTGTCATAGACCTCATATTCGTCCCATATACGCTCAAGCTGTGCAAAAGTATTGTAGACCTGAGCTTGGCACTTAATCCCTACGGCAACAATAAGAGCGTTGATAAGGCTGAGCGGTGCAACAAGTGAATCAACGAATGACGCCATGTCGCTTTTCGCAATAAGATTGTAGCTTGAATAGCGGTAAAGCGGAGACATCTTGCTGTCGGTTATTGAAACAACCGTTGCGCCGCGGTCGGAAGCAAATTTCATTGCCTTTACTGTCCGAGTAGAATAGCGTGGAAAACTGATGCCGACTATTACATCGTTTTCGTTGATACGCATAATCTGCTCAAAAACCTCGCTGCCGCTTGTCGTGTTTACAAGTATTACATGGTCGAATATGTAATTGAAATAAAGCCCGAGAAAGCTTGCGAGCGCAGCTGAGCTCCTTACTCCAAGTACATAAATATTTTTAGCGCCGACAATTGCGCTTACTGCTCCGTTAAAGTCATCACGAGAAAGCTCGGTGACAGTTTTCTTTATTTTTTCTATATCTGAATTAAGCACCTTTTCAAATATATCGCCGTCGCCGAGCCTGTCGGTCGAAACCTCAATGCGCTGCACCGAAGTCAGTTTATTCCTGATAAGCTCCTGAAGCGATTTCTGCAGCTGAGGGTAACCTTCAAAGCCAAGTTCAGAAGCAAATCTTACAACTGTAGATTCACTTACGCCAACTATGCTGCCAAGTTTGGAAGCAGTCATAAATGCCGCTTTGTCATAATGGTCTATAATAAACTTTGCTATGTGTTTTTGGCCTTTAGAAAAGGTTTGGTATAAATTCTGTATCTGATTTAATAAATCCTTGTTCATAGTTTCACCCCACATATAATCTTATCCGTCATGGCGAAAAAAATCAAGCACAAATAGATATTTTATATTCGCCGGCATTAACTTTTGATTTTATAAGCATATTAATTAAGATAAATATCACAACAAACCGCTTTAAAAAAACTAATGTTAATAACAATATTTTGTGCCTTTAACGCTGATTCTAATTATATACCACATTATTTACATATTTTTTATTAAAAATATGTTATTATTTTTTATTAAATTTGTAATTAGGTCTTTAATAAATTGAAAATTGTTATTATAATATTAATAGTTAAGCCTAGCTTTATTTAAATTTTTTATTAAGTTTGAACAATAAAGGTCGTGATGGGAAAATAAGGTATGGAAAATGCGCAGACTTAGAAAATATAAAGGGGTTGTATTGAATGAATCAGACCGCGGTGTACTATTGTATCATCTATGGAGTAATCATTATCTCTGCAGCTATTATTGGCTATTTGATGATGTATGTATTCAAACAATCAAATGGCACAAAAGACATGCAGGCCATATCTAACGCTATTAAAGAGGGTGCTACGGCTTTCCTCAAGCGCCAGTATAAAACAATAGCCTCGATTGCTGTAATTGCTCTTGTTGTCATCTGCGTAGCTTCTTACTTTGGACGTACCGCTGATAATGCATCTTCAGCAGATGCTATCAGTTTTGCTATACACACAGGTATAGCATTTATTACCGGTGCGTTTTGCTCTGCTTTATCCGGCTTCCTTGGAATGTTCATGTCAGTTAATAGCAATATCAGAAGTGCAGACGGCGCGAAGCACGGTTTAAATCGGGCTTTACAGATAGCTTTCAAGGGCGGCGCTGTTACAGGTCTTGCTGTTACTACGCTTTCCCTTCTCGGTGTTACCACTCTGTTTGTAATCTATGGCGGCGGTTTTAACGGCACTGGCGTTAAAGATGCACCGTCACTTATCGTTGGCTTTGGCTTTGGTGCTTCACTTGTCGCGCTGTTCGCACAGCTTGGCGGCGGAATTTATACAAAAGCCGCTGACGTTGGCGCTGACCTTGTTGGTAAGGTTGAAGCAGGTATCCCCGAAGACGACCCCAGAAATCCGGCCGTCATAGCAGATCTCGTTGGCGATAATGTCGGCGACTGCGCAGGCAGAGGCGCCGACCTTTTTGAGTCCACGGCAGCAGAGAACATTGGCGCAATGATTATAGGCGTGGGTCTCTACCCTGTCTTTGGTATTGCCGGCATTCTGTTCCCGCTCGTTGCCCGTGCTCTTGGTATTCTTGCATCAATCATCGGTATCTTTACTGTAAAAGTTAAAGATGAAAAAGCTGATCCTATGAAATCACTTAGTAAAGGCTTTTATATAACAGCAGCCATCATGGCTGTAATTTTCTTCTTTAATGTAAAATTAATGCTCGGCGGTACAAGCGGCACAGTCAACTGGATTGCTCTTTACGGCTGCGCTATTATCGGCATCCTGCTCAGCATTGTGTTTGTTTTCACAACAGACTATTACACATCTTATAGCAAGAGACCGGTTCTTAAGATGGCTAAGTCATGCAGAACCGGACCTGCAACCAACATCATTACCGGTGTTTCAATGGGTATGGAATCGGTCGCTCTTCCTGTTTTGTTCATATGCCTTGCAATTTTCGGTTCCTATCAGCTGGGTACTTTAGCGCTTTCCGGTGTTGCCGGAATCACAGACCCAGGCATCTTCGGTACTGCTATTGCAACAATGGGTATGCTCTCAACCTGCGCATATGTCCTTGCGATGGATACATTTGGTCCAATCACAGATAACGCGGGTGGCATCATCGAAATGTCCGGCGCTCCTGATGAAATCAGAAACACTACAGATAAACTCGACGCTTGCGGCAATACGACAAAGGCTTTGACAAAAGGCTATGCAGTCGGTTCCGCGGCACTTGCGACCGTCCTTCTTTTCTCCGCTTATATCGACGAGGTCAAAAAGATTTTGAAGGTCGATCCATCATCAGTTTTCCCGGTTGATATCGGCAAACCTTCAGTATTTATCGCTTGCTTAATCGGCGCAGGCGTCGTACTTCTGTTCTGCTCCACAGCTATCAACGCTGTTGGCAATGCGGCGGAATATGTTATTGAAGATGTTCGCAACCAGTTTAAAGAAAAACCCGGCATTATGCAGGGTAAAGATAAACCGGACTATGCAAGATGCGTCGATATCGTTACAAGAGGCGCGCTAAAGCAAATGGTTGTTCCCGGTCTTATCGTTGTCGTTATTCCTCTGCTTGTCGGTATTCTGCTCGGTAAAGAAGCAGCCGCAGGCTACATTATGGTTGTTACCATCGTTGGCGTTATAATGGCCCTGTTCCTTAACAACAGCGGCGGCGCATGGGATAACGCAAAGAAATACCTTGAACTTGGAAACTATGGCGGCAAGGGCTCAGAGGCACACAAGGCAGGCGTTGTCGGCGATACTGTCGGCGATCCGTTTAAAGATACTGCCGGTCCTTCGCTCCATGTTCTTATCAAGCTTACAAGCACAATTATGCTTGTGTTCATCGTTTTGTTCATGCATTAATAGCTAAACCTATAGAAAAAGCGCAGCCGTATGGCTGCGCTTTTTTGCGCTTATATTTAAAACATTTTTGCTAAATCTGCTATATCATCTATTTTATATTCATAACCGTGCACTTCACCAAAACCATAGGAAGCATAGATAAACGGTATGCACGCTTTTCTTGTCGCCTCATAGTCAATCTGAGTGTCTCCGACATAATAGGCGCTTTTTATATTGTTGCGACGGATTATTTCTATTATGTTATCGCCTTTGGATTTTCCTCCTTTTCCGGCACATTCAAAGTCGATAAAGTATTTGCTTAGCTTGTGATATTCCAAAAACGCTTCAATATATCCGCTTTGACAGTTGCTGACTATAAAAAGCTTTGTGCGTTTAACAAGATCCTTCAGCGTATCTTCAAGACCGCTATATAATTTCCCGCCCTGTTTGCGTAACACTTCATTCTCATAAATGCAGCAGTCGCTCATTAATTTTCTTTGTTTATCACTTTCAAGATAAGGAAAAAGATTTTTTCCAATTTGTGAAAGTTGCATTCCCATAAGGCTTTTAACGTGCTCGGCGGAAACCGGTTCCTTAACATCAGGACATTCATTTATCACTTTATTCCAAGAGGCTGAAACTACATCTGACGAATCCCACAATGTGCCATCCATATCAAATATTATAGCATCCGCGTTCATTAACTTCCCTTTCAGCATTTAACAACAAAATATAGTATTAAAACGATAATTGAACAGACTTTTAAGCGAGAAACGGCTACTAAAAAGCCATTCTCGTCAAACAAGTGACTTTTGTACCTTATAAAAGGGCTCAGTGCAGTTGCAAGAGCTTGTTTTTTAGGTCGGTCTCGAGTTTTCTGAGTTCCTGCTCGGCCTGAGTGCGCTTCTCGCGGCCCTCCTGTTGGATCTGCATGACCTCGTCCAGCGTTGAGATGAGCGTTTCATTGGTATGCTGCAGCGTTTCGATGTCTACAATGCCGCGCTCGGATTCACGCTGTGTTTCGATGGTTGCCATTTTGAGCGTATCAGCGTTCTTGCGCAGTAAGGCGTTCGTCATATCAGTGACCTCCCTCTGAGCCTTGGCGGCCTGCGTAGAGTGCTCCACGCCCAATGCCAGCACCATCTGACTTTTCCACAGTGGGATAGTATTGACGATTGTTGACTGAATTTTTTCGCTCATGATCAGGTCATTGTTCTGCACCAGACGCAGCTGAGGCGCCATTTGAATGGATATTATACGGGTCAGCTCCAGATCGTGCAGTTTCTTTTCAAAGCGGCTGCACATATTGGAGAGGTCATTCGCCGCCTGTGCATCCTCCGGCAGACCGGAATTCTGCGCTTTCTGCTGCAAGGCTGGCAAGTCATGCGCATGCACATCTTCAAGCTTCTTTTTGCCGGCGAGAAGATACATGGAAAGTTCTTTAAAATAAGTCTTATTGACCTCGTACATTTTATCCAGAACAGAAACATCCTTCAGAAGCCGTACCTGATGCGCTTCAAGCGCGTCGCAGATCTGATCAACATTGGTTTCCGCCTTGGCATAGCGAGCCTTCAGGGTAATGAGCCTGTTGCCACCACGCTTGAAGCGTGCGAAGAGGCCCTTTTCATCCTCATCTACGTCAAAGCTTTTCAGTTCGGCCACAACGCCGGAAAGCATCTGACCAACCTCGCCCAAATCCTTGGTTCGCACGTTTTCCAACGCACTTTCTGAGAAATCGGCCATTTTCTTCTGTGCGCCCGCTCCGTATTGAATGACCTGATTACTTTTTGTCAAGTCGATCTTCGCGGCGAAATCAGCCACCATTTTCTGTTCAGCCGGGGTGAACTGCGGCTCCGGCACCGGCTCCTGCGTGGTAACAGCCTGTGCAAGGATTGTCTGCGTGGAAACAGGCTGCTCAGGGGTCGGGTCAAGGGTAAGCTCCGGGATGGGCATCTCATTCTGAATCATGGTAAACCTCCGATATCAATAATAATTCGGTTTTTACTTATGAAAGTTTGCCGTCGTCCGGCGCTTTTGCAAAATCGCTGCCGGTCAGGCCTTCCTGCTTGAGCATGGTCTCCAGTGTGGAAATATCTGTGGAAACGTCGAGCGCGTCGTCGGCAAAGAGGGTGTCCAGCAAATTTCCGAAAGCGGTGTTGACGGTATCCAGCGCACGGTCAATTTCTTCCTTTGCCTTGGTTATATTTTCACCCTGCATCGGCTGTTTTTCAAACTCCTCGTAAGACTTCACCAGCTTAAGAGTCGTAGGCATATAGTAGCGCATAAAGCGGCGGATATCCGGCAGCTTTTCGGGATGCTGCTCAACACACGCAAAGATGCGGGCCGCCACGTTCTCAAGCCGATCCAGCTTTTCAGAAATTTCCTTGCCCAGCAGGGCATCGTTCGCGGAGCGGATCTGCTGCAAATATCCGTTGCCTTCTTTTTTTACTGCCGCAAGTTCCGCCTCTTTCGGATCCGCCTGTTCCTTTTGTTCTTCGGCGCGGGCGGCCTCCTCGCGGGCGGCATATGCCTTTTCCGCTTCCAGATACTCGCCGTACGTCTCGTCGTCCATCATAAAACAGGTTTCACCGCGATCCAGATGACCTTGCGGACAGGCACCGGAGGCAATCATCCTTTTGAGGTCTTTTTTTGTGCGCTCCTGCGTTTCCCCTGTCGTGTCGGCAAGCTCGGCCACTTTGCAGAAAGCTGCGCCGCCCATTGCGTCGCGGTATCGTGCGAAGCGGCGCGCGCGGCGGCGCAAGGTAATTCCGTGGATCATCATGCCAAATAAAGTCGCTATCGTGATCGTTAAGATCGAAACGATCACGTCCAAAAGCTTCATAGAAACAAACCCCGCGACTCCCAGTGAGAAAACCGTAATGTCCACAATCAGCAACGGTATGCCAATTAAAGAGCCGATGATCGCATAGACAAGCCCGGAAATACTTCCCGGCATTCTGCTGCGGAAAGCGGAATGGACAGCCGGTTTTTGATAGGCCGGGGTCCCCTGCCGCGGAGGCGGGTAACCGCCCGCACTGTTTCCGACATCACCGTTCTGCGATTCGTTTTGTGCGTAAGCACGTGGCGGACGCCGTGACGTGTTTCTAAAACCGTCGAGAGCTTCATTCACATCGTCGGTAAATTGGTGAACGCCGTTTCCGACCGCCCGACCGATATCTTCATAATTGCCGGAACGGACGGCGTCCCGCACTGCCCGGCTGACTCTTCTTCCAATGTGTGTGTAATCTCTGCTTCGCATGGCTTCCTCCAGTGGATCCGCTGTGCGATCCTGTGTATAGGACAGCGTTTTTCTCATTATAGCGCATTGTGCGTAAAATGACAACTTTTCCTTAATATTATCATTTTCAAATGAGCTGATTTTATCACTTTAGGGAGAAGATACTGCAGCCTTCCTACGACCCTCGGTTCAAATTTTTACGCATTGCGCAGTGTTGCTTTGACGGCACCTTTTTTCGCGCTTTTTGCGTTGTTAAAACCTAAAATATCGCCCTGCAATCATTTAACCAGTAATCTGATCTATACGATTTCAAGGCGATAAGTTTGTTTTATCTTAGTTTATATTTTGCTCAAACTATGTTACGCATGTTCAAACTTAGTTTCCCTGCCACAAAAATTTTTGTGACTTAAATTATTTTACTCCACAGTTACGGATTTTGCAAGATTGCGGGGTTTATCAACGTCACAACCGCGTAAAACAGCCATATAATAAGCGAACAGCTGAAGCGGTATAACAGCAAGAGATGGCATGAAGATATCCGGCATATCCGGCAGCTCTATCAGTTCATCGGCTTCGCCTACGCCATTTTCTCCCTCTCGGCAGGCAAGAAGAACATTGGCACCACGCGCTTTTACTTCTTTAATATTGCTGACTGTTTTTTCAACAAGCTGCCTTTGAGTTGCCACTGCAATCACAGGCATACCCTCGACAATCAGTGAGATTGTACCATGCTTTAGCTCACCCGCGGCATATGCCTCACTGTGGATGTATGATATTTCTTTGAGTTTAAGAGAACCTTCCATAGAAACTGCGTAATCCATACCGCGTCCAATAAAAAACAGGCTGTGCGCATTCTGATAGATTGAAGCAAGGCGCTGGCAGTTTTCCTGCTGAGCAAGAGTTTGTGAAACAGCCTCGGGTAGCTTCAAAATTTCGCTGCAAAATTCCGTATACTTACTGTTGTCAATTGCATTGTTTTCAAAAGCAATACGTGCCGCAAGCATATACATTACGCTAAGCTGCACCGAATACGCTTTTGTGGAAGCAACAGCTATTTCAGGACCCGCCCATGTATAAATAACGTGATCAGCCCCACGGGCGATTGAGGAACCGACAACATTGACTACCGCAATCGTCTTCACTCCCCTGCTGCGTGCGAGGCGCAGAGCGGCGAGGGTATCCGCCGTTTCACCGGATTGGGATATAATAATAAGATAGTCGTTTTTGCCGAAGATGGGGTCGCGATAACGGAACTCAGACGCAATATCAACGTTTACCGGAATCCTTGCAAGAGACTCAATGGCATATTTTCCCACCATGCCGGCGTGCATTGCCGTGCCGCATGCGACGATATGTATCTGAGATATGCCCTTGAATTCGCCGTCTTTTATTCCATCAAAAACAATTTTTCCATCGATTATTCTTGGTGAAACTGTATCTTTGATCGCCTTTGGCTGCTCATATATTTCTTTGAGCATAAAATGGCGGTAACCGCCCTTTTCAGCGGCGGAAATATCCCATGTGGCGGTCTGCATTTCTTTTTCTATTGTTTCACCGTCAAAATCACAAAATCTTATACCGCGTTTTGTCAATACTGCAACTTCATTTTCTTCAATGAGATAATATTTTCTGGTGTATTTGAGAACTGCCGGAATATCTGAAGCAATAAAGCTTTCACCGTCGCCCTCTGCCACTATCAGCGGGCTGTCTTTGCGGACAGCATAGATCGTATCGGGAATATCACTGAACAAAATGCCGAAGGCAAAAGAGCCGCGTATGCGGGACAAAGCGCTCTTAATTGCTGCAAGCGGATCATTGTGGTAATAATAGTCGATAAGCTTTGCCGCAACCTCAGTGTCGGTATCTGAAATGAATTTTACGCCTTTTTCTTGAAGTGAATTTTTAAGGTCAACATAATTCTCAATAATACCGTTGTGAACAATTGTCACCTTGCTGCCTGAATGCGGATGGGCATTTGCATCAGACGGTTTTCCGTGTGTTGCCCAGCGTGTATGACCGATTCCGCATTTTGAAATCGGAGCGCCATCGCTTTTGAGTTTATCGCGCAGGTTAACAAGCCTGCCGCAGGATTTTACTGTTTCGACTTCACCGTTTTCAAAAACCGCGATCCCCGCGGAATCATAACCGCGGTATTCAAGGCTGCTCAATCCGTCAAGGAGCACATCAACGCAGTTTTTTTCACCTATATATCCAACTATGCCACACATATATATTCCTCCGAAAATAATCATTATAATGCGTCATTCTTATAAAAACACCGACGCTTTTTTAAAAAAGGGTATAATAATAGCGCTGCAATGTCAGCCGTCTGTTGCGCGGTTACCCGCGGTTTTTACTGGCTGGACTATCGACCGCAACACTAACGGCCGGAAGGGCATCCGCCGAATCTTTCGATAACCCTTCTCCTCGTCAACCGGTCAAGACCGGTCCTGGCGCTAAAATATTCTGTTTTCTAAAAAAAGATATCGCCCCCTGCCTTTATTTTAGATAAATTTATACACCACTCCTTCTATGCAAAATACTATTTAATCATACACTATTTTTAATCATTGTCAAGTATACTCAAGGTTCTCTCACCATATTATAGATAATTTTATACAATAGGTTACATTTTAAGAAAATTCACATTAAGGAGAATCGCATTTGAATATATTTTTCCTTGACGCCGACACAAAGAAATGCGCTGAATATCACGTGGACAAGCATGTTGTTAAGATGGCGGTGGAATCAACGCAAATTCTCTGCTCTGCCTATTATTTCACGGGAGAAGCTGAATTTTCGCCGTATAAATTGACACACGGCAATCACCCATGCTGTGTCTGGGCGCGAACGTCGCTGTCAAACTGGCTGTGGCTTAAAAGTCTTGCGCTCTCACTGTGCGCTGAATACACTTACCGGTACGGCAAGGTTCATAAATGTGAGGCTGTGATTAATTCTCTCAAAACACCAGCCTTGCCTGACATCGGCTTTACAAAAGTTGTTTGCGCAATGGATGAAGAATATATTATAAGCGATGATCCTATCGTTAACTATCGCAATTATTATAAGTACGGCAAAAGCCATCTTTTGAATTATAAAGGGCGCAATCCGCCAGAGTGGCTTTTGTCATAATTTTCGTCAAGCCCGCTCTTTGTTTTCGTGCCGGCTTTTATAGTTTAATATAAACATCCCCGCAGCGCCAATAATCATTAATAACGCCACTGCAAGCCACGCCAAACTGTAGTTTATGTGCAGCAAAACAGTACCCATAATTACAGGGCCCATTGCAACACCTGCGCCGTTAATTATCGTCAGCATTGAATTGGCCCGCCCGATATACTCCTGCGGCGTATGCTGAGCGATAAAAATATTTGTGTTTATATTAATCAGGATTTGACCGACAGTCAATATAATTGCAGCAATAATAAACGCATAAATAACTGTTCCGCCGCCGAAAATCAAAAATGACAGGGTGTAAAAAATACCACCTGTTGCAACAATTGCAAGCGGACGGAATCTGTGTGTAAGGCTTGTAAGCACCGGCGTTAACAATATAACCGCGATAGCGTTAACACTGATCAGAAGGCTGTAGAATCTGGCTCCGTCGGTCTTGAAAATACTTGCGGCCTGAAGCGGAAGCATGAAACCCCACTGGGAATAACAAAAATTATACCCGAGTAGAACAATTGAAAAAACGATTAAGGCCGGCGAACGTAATATGAATTTATAAACAGGATCATTGAGGTTGAAATTGGATTGTTCCGATTGCTTTTTTTCCGCTTTCTTTTCCTTTGAATTGTCTGGAACTAAAAAATAGACGAGAGTTGTTGATATGAAACATGTCACCGCGTCAAGCAAAAACAAAAGCTGCAGATGCTCGTTAAAAAGAACGCCGCCTATCGCGGGGCCGATCGCCAATCCAAGATTGTAACCGAGATATAATATTGAATAGGTGCTTTTTATTTGTGAATCCGGTGATATTTCGGTTACTATCGCGTTGTAGGCCGGCGCGGCTACTGAAAAAAGGTTTGACGCCAAGGCGATTAACACAGCCATCGCAATATGCGGTTTCATAAAACCACAGGGAATATAAGCCAGCGCCCCAAGGGTGTTAAAGATAATAATAACCTTTTTGCTGCCGATTTTGTCAACAAGCTTTCCCCCCAGCAAAAGAAAAGGCGCCTGCGTAAGCATAAATATTGTGGCAAGAATACCTGTTTCGCTTTTTGAAAAACCTATTTTCTGAGTCAAGATAAGCGTTATCATAGGCATAACTACGCTGCCCATGTTATCAATTATCCTTGAAACAAAAATAACGTAAATGCCCCTCGGCAAACCTCTATAAATTGCAAACGGATTTTTCGTCTTCAATTGACAGCCACCACATATTCCTCGTTGATTATAGCAATGACATTTTTAAAAATGAAATAATAGGATGTTTTTCACCGCATCCGCAGGGAGAAACAAAAACAAATTCCACTTTCCCTTGTTAATTGCTATAGCTAAAATAAAATGACCTTATTCGTAAAAGCCCCGCAGACCAAAACGGTTTGCGGGGAATCGCTATTGTATCTATTTTTGATGTTAGTTTTTGCATTGCGCCAAATATTATGTACTAAACCATATTATTTGATTCTCAGTGTTGTAAGTACCTCATCATAAGCTGCGATTTTTGCTGTCAGCTCTTTTAGTTTCAAAGCCTTATCGTACATTGCGGCGGATTCAAGCTCGTTAGCCTTGTTTTTGGTACTTCTTTGCTTGAAGAAACGCAGCTCCTCAGAAATTGAATCGTACTTCTTCTTATAGGCTTTGAGTTTCTCTTTAACAAGTTCTAAATTTGCACCGTCTACTGTTATTGCCCTTTTTCTTTTTTCAATTTCAGCCATAAGTTTCATTTTTTCTTCTGAATCAACCCATTTAAGCCATCTGCCGCAGCTTTGGCAATATACACCCGTTTTATCCTCACTGTCTTTTAGAAAGAACATATCACTTTTGCAATATCCACAAACCATTTATAATCCCCCTATTGTGTTTTGTTGCATCTTATTTTTCTGCTTTTCTATTTACAACAATAATTGATTGCATGGTAATTATTTTTCAAAATACCATGAGGGAGTTTGAATAACAAGATACAACTATAATTATAGTCAAAAAATTCAAATTCAGCAAGCTATATTAAAAATAAATAAAATGAATACTGTTTCATTATTATGAACAATTAGTATAATCAATCCTAATTACGAAATATATTCCGAAACAATTCGCCAGGAATCCAGTTTTTTAGCGTAACCTCCCCTGGCATTTGCAGGGCTTGTAGATGGCAACGAGACAAAAGGGAGCGCGATTTGTTTTTCATGATACCGTTTGTAATATTTCAGTGCGGCACCTCCGTTAAGAAAAACGATTGAAATATCCGGGCAGCTTTTTACAAGCTGCTTAACGTCGTTAGGCTGCTCGTTCTTTATATCGCCGTCTAAAGCACCCTTGCGCTCACACAGGCAAAGCGTGTCCCACAAAGCTATTTTGTGGCGTAATAAAAAATCCCGGCGGCTTGTGATTGAAGCGCCGGAAATGTCACCTGTCAGGTCGCCCATGACCCTCCAGAATGCGTTGCGGGGATGCGAATAATACATTCCCGCCGCAAGCGAGGCTGGGGACGGCATCGTACCAAGGATTAGGATCCGGCTGAATTTATCACACACCGGTTCAAATGAATGTACGGTTAACTCCCCCAATGCCTTCACCTCAAATATCACATTTTACAATATCTTCATATGTTTCGCGTCTTATGAATAGACGCGGCTCGCCATCTTTTATCATAACCGCCGCAGGTCTTGGCACACGGTTATAGTTTGAGGCCATTGAGTAATTATACGCACCTGTTGCGAAAACCGCAAGGATATCCCCTGCCTGTGCCTTTTGAAGCTCAATGTTTTCCTGAATAAGGTCACCGCTCTCGCAGCACCTTCCCGCTATTGTTACTTTTTCTTCACGCGGCTGCGCCGCTTTGTTTGCAATGACAGCGTCATATGGCGCCTGATAAAGCGCATAGCGCGGGTTATCCGTCATGCCTCCGTCAACTGCAACATAGGTACGGATGTTCGGAATATTTTTGACCGAGCCAACAGTATAAAGCGTGATGCCGGCTTCGGCGACAATTGAACGCCCCGGTTCTATCAATATAAAAGGAAGCTCAAAATCTCTTTTTTCGCAAATTTCCTTTATTGTTGCCGATACCTTCTCCATTTATTTATCATATTCCACCGGATTATCCTGCGGTATGTATTTGATGCCGAATCCGCCGCCAAGATTGAGAGCGGACAGTTTTACTCCAAAACGGTCTTTCATTTCCACCATGAAGTTTATCATAACTTCGGCGGCAAGCTCAAATGGATCAATCTCAAAGATCTGTGAGCCAATGTGGCAATGAACGCCTATGAGATTTAGATTTTTAAGTGAAATTGCTTTTTCCACCGCGCCTGCGGCTTCTCCTGTTTCTAACGCAAGACCGAATTTTGAATCTATCTGCCCTGTTCTTATGAAATTGTGGGTATGAGCGTCAATTCCCGGCTTTATGCGGAGCATAATGTCCTGCTTCTTCCCTTTTTGCCCGCAAACGCGCTCAAGCAAGCCTAGTTCTTCAAGGTTGTCTACAACTATGCAGCCAATGTTGCAATCAAGAGCGTAATTTAATTCATCGGCTGTTTTATTGTTGCCATGAAAATAGATCTTTTCTGCGGGGAAACCCGCGGCCATGGCTGTGTAAATTTCGCCGCCCGAAACCACATCAAGCCCCACGCCCTCACTGTTCACTATACGGCAGATTTCCTTGCAGCTGAGCGTTTTGCTTGCATAAAGCGGCAGACCGCGGCCACCGTAGTATTTTTCAAACGAGGATTTAAAAAGACGGCAGTTTTTTCTTATTGTGCTTTCATCCATGACATACAGAGGCGTTCCAAATTCTTTCGCCAACTCGACAGTATCACAGCCCCCGATTGTCAGCCTGCCTTTTTCATTTACGTTTAAACAATCTGATACAAACAAAATCAACTCTCCAAACTATTATAATTTTTCAATCAGCCGTTATTACACGCATTCAATATTTCCTGTTTTAATTCATCTATGCCCATAGAGTTTTCAGCTGATGTAAAAACAGCCTTAGCGCCGCAAATCCCAAGCTCCAGCGGAGCTTCATTGCGACGCTTTTCAAGCTGTGTATTCTTAAGCTTATCGGTCTTTGTGTAAGCTACAATAAACGGCAGGCGACTGTGAGTTATATATTCGAGCATCTGCTCATCACCCTCAGATGGCTCGCGCCGCGCGTCTATCAGCTGCACAACAAGCGCTATATTGCGTTTCTCTCTGAAAAAGCCGTTCACAAGCTCGGACCAATGTTCTTTGTCCTGCCTTGAAACCTTGGCATAACCGTAACCGGGAAGGTCGACAAGCCGGAAAAAACCGCAGTCGTAAAAATTGATTGATGCGGTTTTACCCGGAGCGGAACTTACACGGGCAAGGCTTTTACGCCCTATCAGCCTGTTTATCATTGAAGATTTGCCTACGTTAGATTTACCTGAAAAAACGACTTCGGGTTTAGTTGAATCGCCAAGATGATCCGGCAGGTATGCGGAAAGTTCGAATACAGCCATTGCAGCCGCTTTATTAAAATCACCCGATATATTCATAAAGAATAATGCCTCCAAATTGTGACGATGCTTATGCAGTTATTGTCTGATTACCGGTATTTTCTTTACGGACGGGACGCTCGTAAAAATAGTATCTTCGCCGATTTCCGCTTCTGCCTTCGCATCTTTAATATTTTGTGGAAAAGCAATCGCTGTCTTTATTACCGTGTCCATATCGCTCGCGGTTATAAAGTTTACATTTTCCTTGACGACTTTATCAACCTCGGCAAGGTCAGCGTTATTGTCTTCCGGAATGATAATCGTTTTTACACCGGCGCGATACGCCGCCATAGTCTTTTCTTTTAATCCGCCAATCGGCAAGACCCTGCCGCGCAGTGTTATTTCACCTGTCATCGCCACATCGCGGTGAACCGGAAGCCCAAGCAAAGCCGACGCAACCGCGGTAGCCATTGTCACGCCCGCAGAAGGCCCGTCTTTTGGAATCGCGCCTTCCGGCAAGTGGATGTGAATATCATTCTTCTGATAGAAATCATCCGGGATACCCAGTGAACGCGAACGCTTTCTAACCACCGAGAGCGCGGCCTGGATCGACTCCTGCATCACCTCGCCGAGCTGGCCGGTGTGCGTGAGCTTGCCCTTGCCGGGCATCACCGTGGATTCGATCGTGAGCAGCTCGCCGCCCACCTCGGTCCACGCGAGCCCGGTCACCTGGCCGACCTGGTTTTCCTTTTCGGCGCGCCCGTAGCGGAAGCGCTTCACGCCCAGGAACTTCGATAGGTTCTTCGGCGTGACCGACACCTGCTTCGTCGCGGGCTCGAGCTGCAGCTGCTTCACCGCCTTGCGGCAGATCTTCGACAGCTCGCGCTCGAGGTTGCGCACGCC
>DBTI01000250.1 GCA_002306975.1 Ruminococcaceae bacterium UBA1320 | reverse complement strand
CCTACGCGGTTGCGTGGCTATAAAGGAGAAAAAGATAATTGCCTCTTCTGTGCCTCTTTTGTGGTAATTGATTTCTGGTTTGTTTTAGATGTATCTAATTCCTTTTAAATAAATCATTCAATTTCACTTTGCGTTCAATTATGCTATAATATGCTTAATTTACCGAAGTCAATGATCTATTCATTGGCTTCCAACAAAAAGGCGGTGCAAGGCACGAAAAAGACTTCTGTAATAGTAAAGCTCATTTTCTTTGCCTACATGGCGTATCGCCTTACTCAAAACGTGTCTAATGAAAGCATTGCCGTTTTTCTTGTCATAGCGGCTGTCAATATCTATCGTGAAAAATACAACAGTGCGGTCTATGTAACGATAATAGAAACCGCCTGTATCTGCGCCGGCGCGTGGTTAAATCCGGGCTTCGGCGCGCTCTTCTGCCTTCCTGCGTTTGATTTTGCAGCGTCGGAAATGTCATATCTTGCGCTGATTCCGCTTTTGAGTGAAATCTGCTTTTTTTATTCTTCCGCAGACCTTGCGTTGCTGCTGCTTGTTACAGCCGTCTGTATTTTTTTTGGATATACACTTGGCACGATGCAGAGGCGGGAAAACGAATTCAGGTCGGCATTTGACCGCGAAAGACGGCTTCGTTATGAGCTTGAACAAGCAAAGGCAAAGCTGCTGGGCGCGTCAAAGGAAGCCGCTCGCCTTGCCGAGGTGCAGGAGCGCAACCGTCTTGCACGTGAGATTCACGACAGTGTAGGTCACCGCACGTCGGCGGTGCTGATCCAGCTTCAGGCGGCATACCGGCTTTTTGACCGCGATGTAGAAAAGGCAAAAGAAACAGTCGGCGTATGCGTTGCCGCTCTTACCGAAACGGCGGAGCTTTTGCGTGAAACCGTTCATAACATAAGACCTGAACAGCTGCTCGGTGTTGAATACATAAAAAGGATTATTGATAACAGCAGGTTCTGCCCGGTCAATTTCAAATTTGATGGTGATTTTTCAACTTTGCCGCCAAATGTGCTTGAAATTTTAGGGGCAAACATAATGGAAGCGCTTACAAACGCGCAGCGGCATTCTAACGCCACGGCGGTGGAAATATTTATAGATATAAACGAGAAATTTACACGACTCTACATAAAGGATAACGGAAGCGGCTGCCTTGCGGTTAAAGAAGGCATGGGGCTTGGCGGCATGCGGGAGCGCATAGACAATATCGGGGGAACTATGTCTGTAGACGGTGAAGACGGTTTTATGGTAGTCTGCGTCATTCCGGCGCAAAACGTAAAAGGCGGTTTTATTAAATGAAAATTCTTATTGCCGATGACGACTCGCTTGTGCGCGACGGTTTAAAGCTGCTGCTTGAGCTTGAGGCCGATATTGAGGTTGTGGCGACCGCGGAAAACGGGCAGGATGCGTATGATAAGTGCGGCATTTTCCTGCCCGACATAGTGCTGATGGATATCCGTATGCCAAACGTCGACGGCGTTCTTGGCACCGGGCTTATAAAAAAGGGTTATCCTGCGGTCAAGGTCGTGATCCTCACAACCTTTCGCGATGACGAATATATAAAAGAAGCGCTGAAAAACGGGGCCGAGGGCTACATTCTCAAAAGCATGCCCGCCGACGCGATGGTTCAGACGCTGCGCGCCGTTTCAAAGGGCGGCGTGGTGTTTCAGCGCGAAGTAGCGGGGACGATCTCGTCCATGCTCAAAGAAGGCGACAGAGCCGATGTTTCAAAGCTCGGTCTTTCCGCGCGTGAATTTGAAATTATGAGCCTTGTGGGCGAAGGGCTTTCCAACCGTGAAATCGCCGACAAGCTTTTTATCAGCGAGGGTACGGCACGCAACTATGTGACGACCACGCTCGAAAAGCTGAATCTGCGTGACCGGACACAGCTTGCCATATTTTATCTTAAAAACTGTGTGTAATCCGTCAGCCATACATGTTACATCAATAAAGAAGGCATGGCAAATGCGCTTATTGAAATAAGAAAGATAGAAATATATGCTTAACACAATGCGAAAACCTGTGACTGAATAAAAAGTCGCAGGTTTTTTGTTATATATACAAAAAAATTATCAAAAAGGCAAAAAAACCGCATTTTTCGCGAAAATGTTTGGAAAATGTTTTGCCCGGCTCATTATAATTATATAAAATCTAAGTTGCAGGGGGAATTGCTATAGACAAGAAAGCCGTAAAAAGGTTTAACTATCAAAATGTGGCAACTGTTCTGCTTGTCATAATTATTGCGGTTTTGCCTGTTGTTGTCCATTACAAATCCTTTACTTTAAAAGGCAGCCAGCTCCTTTACATACCGGCTAACAATGGCAGCTTTAACGACCTGTCGATGTACTATAAATCGTGTTTGTTAATTGCCGCTGTGCTCTGCCTTTTTCTTTACTTTTGCGGCGAGCGGGTTTTCCCTGACAAAAAAGTAGCAAGCCCGCTTATCCAAGAAAAATCCAACAGAATTTTTATTCTGCTCTCTTTTGTTTTTATAATCCTGGCGCTTTTATCTCTGTCACTTTCGCAATATGCGGATTCCGCGTGGAACGGCGTTTCCAACTCTTTTGAGGGCACTCCGGTTCTAATAGGTTATCTGCTTTTGTTTTTGCTCTCAATCAACTATTTTTCCGACAGCTTCAATATTCATGCGGTTCTTCGCGCACTTCCGTTTTTGTTTGGTTTTTTAATCGTCTTCGGGCTTGTCGAGGTGTTTTATAAAACGCCATTTGATATTCCGGCGCTGCAATACCTTGTGCTGCCGCCAAGCACGTGGAAATCGGTTGGCGGCTTTGCCGCGTCACAGTATAAGGGGCGAATTTCACTAACCTTTGCAAACCCCGATTATGCGGGGGAGTTTTTGGTTCTTGTATTGCCGCTCAGCTTCTATCTAATCAAAAAAAGTACTGGCAAACGCAGAATCATCCCGATTGTTATTTCCTCAGGGCTGCTGTTTCTTCTCGTCTGCTCAGGTAGCCGCACTGCGTTTGCCGCCTTCGCTTTGAGTATCTTGATTCTTGCGGTGATTTTCAGAAAGGCGCTGCTGAAGGCGTGGAAACCGATTTTATCGGTCATTGCAATTCTTATTGTTCTCTCGTCGATCGCTGTGGCGACAAACAATTTGAAACTGCCGTCTCTTGGTTCAGCAGGAAAAGCTACTGCGGATGTTTTTCATGTTGATGATATGAAAATAGATGGTCAGAAGGTTTACCTGAAAAATCAAAATCACTCCTTTGTTATTGAATGCGTGAACAAAGACCTTATCTTTTATGATGAAAACAATAAACAGGTTACTCCTGTCACAAACGGCAGCACGTTTACCTTTGACGATGAAAGATATAAGGCAATTAAAGTTACAAAGCAGGACGACGCATTTTTTGTAAACATGGGCTATGATGCGCCGGTGGAATTTGTCTATCAGCAAGGCAAGGTTTACGCCGTCGGCACGAATGGTTCGCTGCTTGGCAATGTCAGTGACGATTCGGGTTTTGGTTTCAAAAATCTGCAGTTCCTAGCCACCGGAAGGGGATATATATGGCGCAAATCTATCCCTCTTTTGAAAAACACCATATTTTTAGGAGTGGGCGCGGACTGCTCTACATTCTTCATTCCTCAAAACGACTTTGCCGGAAAACTGAATTATCAAGGCTCGGCAAATCTGGTTATAGACAAGCCGCACAGTCAATATCTTCAAACCGCTATCAACACGGGCGTCTTGTCGCTCGCCGCCCTGATCGCAATTTTCTTCTTGTATTTTAAACCGGCGTTTCGCGCGTTGCGTAAGGGGGACGCGGCAAAGCATGATCTTTCGGCCGCAATCTTTGCCGGTGTTGCGGGTTATCTTTTGTGCGGGTTCTTTTATGACAGCAGCATAACGGTCGCGCCTGTTTTCTGGTTGCTGCTCGGTCTTGGTGTTGCCCTTTGTAATACCGGCAGGGAGGTTATTTCTACCGTTCATCATATAAATACAAAAAACAAAAAGGAGAAAGTGAAATGAACAGAGTTACAAAAAAGACCATTTCGGCAGTAATGTCATTTGCAATCGCTTTGACACTTATAGCGCCTGCCGGCTTATCGGCGCAGGCTTTATCAGCCGCGAAACCGTCGGCTGATTTTGCTTATGATTACGTCGGCCCATATTCAAACGGCAAAGCCTTTGCCGTAAAGGCAACTGATTTCGGTTATATCGACACCACGGGGAAATACACAAAAATCAGGAACGGATATGCAAGCGAAGCTCAGGCGTATGCTTCATATGGAATGAATTTTCTGCAAACAGGCGATGGCACATATACTTCGATAAACGGAGTAACTTATCAGTATGTAGATACGGAAAATTCAATCCCGGGTTTTTATCCTGTCGAGGACAATAGTGGAAAATGGGGTTATGCCGATAAAGACGGCAATTTAGTGATCGATTGCGATTATGATTATACATACGGTTTCAGTAACGGTCTTGCTGGAGTCGTAATTACCGATAATGGAATTGATCATTTGAGCTTTATAAAAGAAGACGGCACACAGGCGTTTACTGCGGATTATAACTATAAATCCGGTTTTGACGATCAAGGATACGCAGTTGTACAAAATAAGGTTAATTATTTATACGGCCTGATCGACAAAACCGGGAATGTAGTGCTGGCCTGTAATTATCAGGATATTCAATATGCCAATAGCACAGGCTTATATGCGGTTAAAGGGGACTATAGCTCTGACCCAAGCGGGCTATATGGGCTCTTTGATCTGAATAACCCGGGCAAAACCATTGATTTTAAGTATAATAATGCATTTCATTTTAGTGCTGGCTTGGCGTTGGTTAAAATAGATTATCGTGTAAATTACATAAACAAGGAAGAAGATGTAGTTGTTCCAACTACGGCATGGGAAGGTTATGATTTTGATGCGCAGGGTGTCGCTGTCGTGCAGGTTACCAGCGGAAACATGTATCATGCAATTGATAATACGGGTGCGGAAATTCCCGGAACGAAAGCATTTGGAGGATATGGGTTTGAAGATGGTTGTGCTCTGATAGCTCAGTTAGAAAATGGTGTTTTAAAGAATCATTTAATTAACGAAAATGGTCAAATATTAAATAATGACGCATTTGACGATGCTTATTATGAAAACGGCCTCTTCTTTGTGGAAAAAGACGAGAAATGGGGAATTGTTGATACAAACGGCAAATATATAGTCCCTTGTGATTACCAAAATGCCGGTGATGTTAAAGATAATATTACGGGAACAGTATACCCCCAGGTTTTAGAAAGCGATAATACGTTTACAATATTAGACACTGACGGAAAGATCATGTTTTCCGGACTATCCTGTTATATTCCTGATCTGAATAATGGCATTGCTACAATAGGAAATTCAAGCGAAAACTTCGGTGTTTTAAATCTTGGCGAATTGAGGGAACTTTTACCCTGCCAGTATGATGGTATAGAATCCAGAGAGTCTATGCTTGTCGCTCGAAAAACAGACAATGGTGAAGACAAGTACGACGCGCTGATATTAGACGATTCAGGTGTTGCCACACCCGCACCGGATCTTGGCGCAACATACTCAGCCGACACAGGGATGATAACGGCGGCGGCAGGGGAAGGCAACCACCTTGCCTACAAGGTTTTAAAATCACAACCGGCAACGCCCAACACCTTGGATTTGATCCCTTACGCGACGGTTTATAAAGATGGCGACGAGGTAACAGGCTATACAAAAGGCGATTATCTTGCCATATATGAGCTTGACCCGGCAGGCGGGGTTGTCAAATACTCGCTGGTACACGAAGGTAGCGCGCCGCCAATCGGTGGCGGAACAGGTAACACAACGCCACCAACTCCACCGGATAAGACGATAAACGGAGGCAGCGACAGCGGTACAGGCGGTCAGGGAAGTGGCGGCACAGGCGCAAAGATAACCCCGGCTGACACAAATCCGTCAACAGTCGGAAATGTCATTGTAAATGTCGGAAATGTAACGGTTACCGCTCCTTCCTCTGTGTTCAGTGGTATGCTGCAAGACAGCGACAGCTGGCTTGTTCTTTCGCAGCAGCCACCGGCACCACCAACTCAGACACAGGTTGCAACCGCGGCGGCAGCAAGCGGCGTAACGCCGGTAACTACACTTGACGTTGATTTGACACGCTATTTTTCCAACGGCACTTCAGAGCCTGTACATCAGCTTGGAAGCAGCGCGCAGGTTACCATAAAGCTGACTGCTGCTCAAATCGCCCAAATCAGCGACCCGTCACAGGCTCAGCTTTTATATTACGATCCAACCTCAGGCAAATTCTCTAATATGAATGCAATCTTTGACCTGGCGGCTGGAACGGCAACATTCACAACAAACCACTTCAGCACCTTTGTGATAACAACAAACGGAACGGTCGGCGTTACCTATGACAGCCACATTCAAAACCTCGCGTGGCTGCCGTATGTCAAAGACGGCGAGCAGACGGGCACAACAGGCAAAAGCCTTCGCCTTGAAGCGGTAAATGTAAAACTGACAGGCAACGTGCCGACAGGCGCTGCGATTACCTATCAAACCTATGTGCAAAGTAAAGGCTGGCAAACACCTGTTTCAAACGGCGTGGAATCCGGAACCACCGGAAAATGCCTGCGCGTAGAGGCTCTGCGCATGACACTCAAAGGTCTTGACGGCTACGAGGTAAAATATCGCGTACACATTCAGAATTTAGGCTGGCAGGACTGGAAAACCACAGAAAACGGCGCAGATATTACCTCCGCGGCTCTCGCGGGAACACAAGGCAAATCTCTGAGGGTTGAGGCAGTTGAGATAGAGCTTACTAAAACCGCCAAATAATCATTCGGGTGCATATACAGCTACAGCAAACAAGTACCTTTTCTTTCGGTAGATTTATAGCAATTACAAAATCAGAGCGGAATAAGGTTGTTATCTTCCTCTGCCGAAGCGGGGGAAGATAACAACCTTATTCCCGTTTTTATTTGAAATTGCATTAATCCGAAAAGAAAGGTACTTGTTTGTTTATAGGATAAGTCTGTGATGCCCTGTGAAGGGAAAGACCGGATCAACTCGCGAAGTAGATTTATTCTGTTTACTTTTTTGTAAGGTCAATAACGCAGTTGTTGTCAGACGGCGGGAGATCCGACCATAAACCGTCTATGACGTATTTTTCCTGTGAATAGACGATTCTGCCCCAGAGGCTGAGCTTGTTTTCATCAAATGCGGGTCGTAGCGCAGTGTTTTCATCACCGTTGTAATGGGCAACAAACGCAGCGGCTACGGCGTTTGAAATATAATCAGCATCGCTTCCGCCAACATAATATTTGTTAAGTGTTTCGACAGCCTCTTTGACAATGGTTTTCCTGACGAAGGCTTCACCGTCTTTCTCAAAATTGGTTCCGGGGTGTATTTCCCCGATAATGTCGTCGGAGCGTATAGAAAGGCTTCCGCCGGATATGGTGCAGTATCTTATCGGGCAGGGCGGTGTAGAAAGCGACCCTGTTTCCATATCATAAAGGCTGCCGTATTCCCCGGAATCACCGCGCGTGATGTCTTGTGCATGATAATGACCGGTGAATGCGAGCTGAACATCATAAGAGGCAAGCAGTTTCCCGATATATTTATAGTCGCTTACCAGATAGTCCGGGTGAAGTTTGCTTTGTCCCGCCCAATGCTCTACAATCCCGTGATGCGACATTACAGTAACGGCTTTGCCCTGTGCTTTCGCCGTTTTCAGTACGCCCTCGAGCCATGTTTCCTCGCTTTGCGTCAGCCTGCCGCCAACCACTC
>DBTI01000116.1 GCA_002306975.1 Ruminococcaceae bacterium UBA1320 | reverse complement strand
AATTATTTATTCAGTTGTATATAGATAACACAATTAAAGAGATATCGTCTTTTATCTCCCCCGCCGGAGACGGAGGAGATACACTGCTATATATATTTCATTAAGAAAGAGGAATGCGGATGTCCGGCAAAGCTTTCGCCCGTTCGACCGGGCGCGCAAAAAAACTTGTTGCGGCAGCTCTTTCGCTGCTTTTCATGCTGCTTTTAATCCTTATTCCCGCGCCTGCTCTTTCCGGCGCGCGCCGCGGGCTTTCCCTTTGCGGTGAAACCATTATCCCGTCGCTTTTCCCTTTTTTGGTACTTTCCACGTTTATCATCGGCTCTGGTCTTGCCGACTCGTGTGGGCGGCTTTTTGAACCTGTGACACGCCGCGTTTTTCGTTTGCCCGGCTGTGCCGGAACAGCACTTATTTTGGGCGCTATCGGCGGCTACCCTGTCGGGGCAAGCGCGGTAGCGCAGCTTTCCAAATCCGGTTCGCTGTCAAAGCGCCAGTCAGAGGGTCTTTTATGCTTTGCGATAAATTCAAGCCCGGCGTTCATCATCGGCGCGGTTGGCTCCGGTTTTCTTGGCAGTACACAGGCAGGTATTCTTCTTTATATCGCCCATCTTGCGGCCTCGTTTTCAATCGGTCTTATCATGAGCTTAGGCACAAAGGGCGCGGTGGGGAAGCTCCGCGGCGAAACCGCCCGCATAAACAGCGGCGCCGGCGGCGGTTTTTCCAGCACCTTTGTCACGGCGGTGACAAACTCGGCGCAAAGCATAATTATCATTTCAGCGTTTGTCGTGCTTTTTTCGTCAATCAATTCGCTGATGGATTACACAGGCGTAACAAGATTAATAGCGGGCGCGGCTTCCGGGTTGCTGCCCACGCCAGCCGCCGATCCTCAGTTTTACAACCGCGTTCTGGCAGGTATCCTTGAGGTGACAAACGGCTGCGCCGCCGCGGCCGGCTCCGCCGGTTTACCCGCCGTGCTGCTGTCGGCCGCGATGCTTGGCTTTTGCGGGCTTTCCGTGCAGTTTCAGGTTATTTCGATGATAAAAGAAGCAGGGCTTTCCGCGCGGCTTTTTATCATCACCCGTTTTCTGCATATGGCGCTTTCCATTCTTTTTGCATGGGTTCTTTTCTCCGTTTTTCCACAGGCAGTACCGGTTCAGCGCAGCGTTGCGGTTATTGCGTTGAACCAGAGCGGTCTTGCCGCCTCGTTTCACGGCGCCCCCGCCGTTTGCGCAATGCTTTTTATCTGCATAATTCTTTTGCTTTCTCTCGCTCAGGTTTGACAATTTTCGCTATTTTCCCATTGATTTTCGCCGCCGTTCTGCTATAATTAACTTATTAGCAGCGGTATAATCAATAAAGAGGGCTTATTTTTGTGTTTTCTCGCCGGAAATGAGGAAGACGCAAGTTAAAATCAAGTTTTGCTCCGGATGGGGGTTGTGCAATGGCAAAAAGCCTGTTTACAGAAAACACCGATTGCAGCTGTGCCATTTGCGCCCACGGCAGACCGGCAAACGACGGATCCATGGTGCTTTGCCAAAAGAAGGGTATCGTAGACTCGTCATTTTGCTGCCGCAAGTATAAATACGATCCGCTCAAGCGTGTTCCGTTTCACGCCCCGACACTGCCGAGCTTCGACAGCAGCGATTTTACTCTTTAATATTAAAACTTTAATAAAAGCAGATACCTCAAGGATGAGTTTTTCCTTGGGGTATTTTTTGTTTTTTCATATTGAAAAAATGCAGTGAGCTAATATAATTAATGCAGATTTTATGCATATTAACATTAACTCATGGGATAGATTCTGCATATAATTATTGGTATAAACTATTATTAAAGGCTTTTAGGGGCTTCTCGTTGGGCATCAGTCGGCTTTTCGTCGTTTGACCTCCTGATAGTAGTTTGCAAAAGGTTCTGGTCATCTGTTTTTGCAGCGTAAAAGTAATAAAATATTTTTGAATTTTTTTTGTTTTGATATTGCATTTTTTTATTTTGTATGCTAAGATAATATCAGAAGTTGGAAAGCTTATAAACGCATTAGCGGCAAAGGCGCCTGCAGGGATAATTCCCTGTAGGCGCCTTTTGATTTTAAAGCATTTTCCTCTATAAAAAATATCCGCTGACAGCGTTGGCGGCAGAATGGGAGTGATTACTAATGAAAACAAAACCGGTATCAAAAGTGAAAAAGATTGATAAGTCCAAAGTAGTAACCGTCAACATCCTATTTTTCCTGTCGTCAGCCATAACATTATCAGGAGTATTTTTTATTGTTTACAGCCTGGTCTTCAACATCAATTTTATGGTTCTTAACACCACAGTTTCAGGCGCTATTTTCGGCCTCATCGTTGCTTATCTGGGTTTGCGCTATTTCATGCTTGTCAGAAAGCTCAGACGCGATGTTTACGGAACCACCTCAAAGTTCAACTGGAACAACTTAAAACCGAAAAACTTCTTTGCAAAGGCAAAATGATTTTTTTGTGAAAACGAATCTATTAAGAAGATTTTTTAAAATCAAATCAGTAAAATACTTTTAAATTTTTCTTTATTTTTGTTTGTTTTCTTGGTTCACATTTGGAGCTCGTGCTTCAAATAAATATATAAAAGTGATGGGGGATAATAATGAAAAAGCTAAAAAAGTACCTTGGCGTCGCAGCTTTCTTAACTGTTATCGTAGGTTTGTTCGCACTCAGTGCTTCCGCGGCGGGTGCTGACCCGACCGGCGCATCTTACACAGCCGTCGCTGATAACGTTGATCTCAAAACGGTGGCGACCACAGCTAATCAGGCTTATTTTGGAGCTAACTTTGTCTGGGTAATGATTACAGGCTTCATGGTTTTCTTCTTCCAGTGCGGCTTCGCAATGGTTGAAACAGGTTTCTGCCGCGGCAAGAATGCGGCGCACACAATGACAATGAACTTTATGGTTTTCCTTGTCGGCGCTATTGGTTATTTTCTTGTCGGCTTCGCAATTCAATACGGCGGTTCCGGCGGAGCGATTGGTCTTGGCAGCGGCGGTTCGGCACTCAATGCCATGGTAAGTATCCCCGGTTTCGGCGGCATATTCGGCTATAAAGGCTTCATGCTTCAGTCGGGCGGTACATATGACGCCGGTATATATGCCCTGTTCTTCTTTGAAATGGTGTTCATGGATACAACGGTAACAATCCCGACCGGAGCGTTGGCAGAGCGTGTTAAGTATTCTGCGGTTGTTATCTCATCCTTCTTTGTTTCAATGATCTACTATCCGATGTTTGGTAACTGGATGTGGGGTGGCGGCTGGATGGCCACTCTCGGCAAAAATTTTGGTCTTGGCAACGGCGCGGTCGACTTCGCCGGTTCTTCCGTTGTTCATGCAATGGGCGGTATGATGGCTCTTGCCGGTGCGATAGTAATCGGACCCCGTATCGGCAAGTTCAAAAAAGACGGCACTGCCCGAGCTTTTCCCGGGCATCACATTCCAATGGCTATCGTCGGTACGATAATCCTCTTCTTCTGCTGGTTTTCATTCAACGCAGGCTCTACGCTCAATGCGTCTGATTTCAGGCTTGCGGTTGTCGCAACCAACACAATGGTTGCCGGTGCAGTCGGCGGACTTGTGGCAATGTTCTATATGTGGGCTCGTTACGGCAAGCCTGATCCTTCAATGACATGTAACGGTGCTCTTGCCGGTCTTGTCGCAATCACTGCCCCCTGCGCGTTTGTTCCGGCCTGGGCAGCGTTCATCATCGGTATAGTCGCCGGCTTCCTTGTTTGCCTTTCAGTTCCGTTCTTCGAGAACAAATGCAAGCTTGATGACCCTGTTGGTGCTATCTCCGTTCACGGTATAAACGGCATGTGGGGTATTCTTGCGACTGGTCTTTTCGCTGACGGTTCTTACGGTGCAGGCTTCAACGGCGTTTCTCATGCGGTTACCGGTCTTTTCTACGGCAACCCGAGTCAGCTTGTCGCTCAGCTTATCGATATCGGTGTCCTTATCGTCTGGGGCTTCGGCTTATCCTTCCTCTGGTTCAAACTTCTTGATAAGGTTTGGGGTCTTCGTGTTCCACCGGAGGTTGAGCTTGAAGGTCTTGATCTTGAAGAGATGGGCGCTTATGGATATCCTGACTTCCAGGTTGTTAAATCAGAGCTTGATTTTAACACCGACAGCAATGCGGAGGTCAAAGAGCTTAAAAATATCAAGAACATCCTCGTAGGCACCAAACCATAAAACGCTGTGAGAAATCACTTTATCTGTGAAATCATAAGTATATAAGCTTTATTTTAGTTCCGAAGCAATATATAATAGTTACCGAGAAAGTGATTATTTAATCATTGCCGGATAAGCATATGGTTTCCGGCGCTTGGAGGTTAACTATATTGACTGTTGCACTTCTTTTAGTAGTTCTAATCGTTACGGCGCTTGCTCCCCTGTTGATTAAAAAAGTGGGCGACAACCTCGAATATTTCCTATTCATAATGGGGATTTGCGCTTCACTTGCTTCCGGCGCGCTGACTGCCGCCAACATTCAGGGGATCTTCACGAACAATCTTCTATATATAATCACCGCGGCTGTGCTCGTTGTCAGCTTTGCGTTCCGTCTTCTCGAAAATAAAGTTGGCTCATTCAATAACTTTATGTTGGAGCACATGCCGCTGAAGGTGATCGTTTTTCTTCTAATCGTCGGGCTTGGGCTTCTTTCAAGCGTGATCACCGCGATAGTAGCCTCTCTCCTGCTTACCGAATTTGTTTCGCTTTTGCCGCTCGACCGAAAAAGCAAGGTGCGTATCAGCATAGCAGCCTGTTTTTCAATCGGTCTCGGCGCGGTGATTACACCCATCGGGGAGCCGTTGTCAACAATAGTCACTTCCCGGCTTCACGGTCCGTTCTCTTATATGATAAACCTTCTCGGTGTTTATGTAATAATCGGTGTTTTGCTCATGGGTGTTTTGGGAACGTTTTTTGCAGACAACAACTGGCGTGAAAAGTTTGGAGAAGACTCCGATCTTATATACATTCCCGAAAAAGAAACTGCTTTAAAAATCATCATGCGTGCTGTAAAGATTTTTATCTTTGTTGTTGGTCTTGACCTTTTGGGCAACGGCTTCAAACCGATAATCGACACCTATGTGATTCATTGGAACAACACCTTGCTTTATATTGCCAACCTCTTGTCGGCAATACTCGACAACGCAACACTCGCCGCCGCGGAGATCAGTCCCTCGATGTCAGCAGTTCAGATTAAGGCGATACTGATAAGTCTTCTTGTGAGCGGCGGCATGCTGATTACCGGCAACATTCCGAATATAATAACAGCAGGTAAGCTTAAAATTTCAATGAAGGAATGGGCGAAATTCGCGCTGCCGGTTGGCGCAGTAATGCTCCTTGGTTATTACATAGCACTTTTTGTATTTTAAACAGCGTTTCCTTTCAATGGTTTACAAATAATATTTCAGAGGAAGGTGTTTTCAATGAAGAAAGTTGAAGCAATAGTCAGAGTTGAAAAGCTTGAGGACATCAAGCAGGAACTTGGAAAGCTCAATGTCAAAGGTTTGACCATCACTCAGGTTGTCGGCTGCGGCAACCAAAAGGGTCAAAAAAACATCTATCGCGGCACAGTCGTAGAGCTGACTCTTCTGCCAAAAATCAAGGTCGAGATTGTCTGTGACGATGACGCAGTGCAAAAGGTCGTCGACAGCATCATCGGCAGCGCAAGAACCGGCGAGATCGGCGACGGCAAGATATTCATTTACAACATTGAGAATGTTGTAAGAATCAGAACCGGAGAAACCGGCGATCAAGCCATTTAAACAACCCAAAGCTATTCCGGTTAAGATTCAAACTCAATAAATTTTCTTGTTTTCGACGGAGTCGGGAATAAGAAAGTTATCCTTTTCTTATCTTAAGTGGAATCGTTGTAATTTGCCCTTACAGCCTCAGGATATTTGGAACATACATTCAAGTTTCCTTCAAAAGCAACTTGAATGTTATTCCGATATTTTGAGGCGTTTTTTTTGGGCTTGATGGAAAAATCACGGAAGCTCTTCAAGTTAACCAAACATGTGCGGTTCTCAGAAGCAAACTATTTTCTAAATACGTAATGTATCGAAATGATAATCAAATCCCAGATTGAGCAAATGCTTTATTGCTCAATTTGGCGATTTTACATTTTTCAAACGACACATTTGTTATATTTCATAAAGATTTTGCCGATAATGTAATTTGCAACCTATTTTTAATCCTTTTTTGTTGATTAACAATGGGATTGTAATTGATTATATGTACAATTTCAACAGAATTTGATTTTGTAACGCATCAATGCGCTGATTTTAAATTGACATGGTGCTCAATTTAGCGTAAAATAATAATGTTATGGTTTTATAATGTAGAATATGTTGGAATATCGCCGCATATCAAGTGCGGCGATAATTTTGGGAGGAGCAGGTTTAATTGGTACGCAGCGATCTCCGCAATATTGCGATAATTGCCCATGTCGACCACGGCAAGACCACATTGGTCGATGAAATGCTGAAGCAAGGGGGCGTCTATAGAGAAAATCAGGTTGTGCAAGACCGCGTTATGGATTCTAACGATCTTGAACGTGAGCGCGGCATAACTATTTTGGCTAAAAATACCGCCGCCAATTATAACGGCATTAAGATAAATATAGTTGATACACCGGGGCATGCCGATTTCGGTGGAGAAGTCGAGCGTGTGCTCAAAATGGTTAACGGCGTGCTTCTTCTTGTCGATGCCGCCGAGGGCCCGATGCCACAGACACGCTTTGTGCTTCAAAAAGCGCTTGCGCTTGGGCATAAGGTCATCATAGTAATAAACAAGATTGATAGACCGGATTCACGCATCACCGAGGTTGAAAATGAAGTCCTTGAGCTTCTGATGGACCTTGACGCAAATGAAGAGCAACTTAACAGCCCGTTTGTTTACTGCTGCGGCAGGCAGGGTACGGCTTCTTTGAGCCCGGATGAAGACGGCGAAGATTTAAAGCCGATGTTTGAAAAAATCATCGACTATATTCCGGCACCGGAGGGCGACGAAACCGCTCCTCTTCAAATGCTCATCTCATCAATAGATTACAACGAATATGTAGGACGTATAGCGATCGGCCGCATCGAGCGCGGCACCCTAAAGCAGGGGCAGGAAATTATCGTTGGGAACTATCACAACAGCTACACGCCTTTCAAATCAAAAATAACAAATATCTATCAGTTCCAGGGTTTGAAGCGCGAACCGGTTGAATCCGCAATGGTCGGAGATATTGTAACCTTCTCCGGCATTGATAACGTTACAATCGGCGATACCATCTGTGCGGCAGACAACCTTGATCCGCTTAAATTTGTAAAAATTTCCGACCCGACAATAGAAATGACCTTTTCGGTCAACAACAGCCCGTTTGCGGGGCGCGAGGGCAAATTCGTCACCTCCCGTCACATTCGTGACCGCCTTTTCAAAGAGCTTTTAAAAGACGTTTCACTTCACGTTAAGGAAACCGATTCTGCAGAATCGTTCAAAGTATCAGGACGCGGTGAAATGCATCTTTCCATCTTGATAGAAACAATGCGCCGCGAGGGCTATGAGTTTCAGGTCAGCACCCCGCGCGTACTTTTCAAAACAATAGACGGGCAGCTTAACGAGCCTGTTGATGAGCTTATTATAGATGTGCCGCAAGACAGCGTCGGTTCGGTAATGGAGAAAATGGGTATCCGCAAGGCGGAGCTTCAACACATGGAGCCTACAGGCAGCCGCATGCGCATCGAGTTCCTTATTCCGTCGCGCGGCATGTTCGGATATCGCAGCGAATTTTTGACGGATACCAAGGGTGAAGGCATCCTTAACACCCTGTTCCACGGCTACGAGCCTTTCAAGGGTGAAATTCCAACCCGCAACTATGGCTCGCTTGTCGCTTTTGAAGAGGGTGAATCAGTCACATACGGCCTTTTCAACGCACAGGAACGCGGAACACTCTTTATCGACGCGGGCGTCAAGGTCTATCCCGGCATGATAGTAGGGATGTCCCCTAAGGGCGAAGATCTTGTGGTCAACGTCTGCAAGAAAAAGCATATCTCAAATACACGTTCATCCTCAAGTGACGAGACTCTGCGCCTTGTGCCACCACACATCATGAGCCTTGAAGAAGCGCTTGAGTTTCTTGGCGACGATGAGCTGCTTGAAGTTACGCCTAAAAGTCTGCGGCTTCGCAAAACAGTCCTCGACCATTCCGCACGCATGCGTGCCAATTCAAAAAAGCCACAGTAATACGATAAATACAGCTTGTTCAGTACAGCTTGCGCAATACTTGCGCAGGCTGTACTTTTTTTGTAATTGAATCGGGTTTGTCTGCATAAAGTATAAGAAGCAGGGCTATTGACATTCAATGTAACAAGTGTTACAATTTCTGCAATCATTGACGTAACGTACGTTACAAATTTTGTAACGGTCGGCAAAACAAAATTGCAGAGGTGAAACATGGATAGTACGAATAACAGCGGGTGGGTAGTAATTGTTTATAAGCTGCCGACACACCCTTCGCGCATACGCGTAGCGGTCTGGCGCAAGCTCAAAAAATACGGCGCACTTTATTATCAGCAGGGCGTTGCCATGCTGCCTAAAAGCGAGCATTTTCTTGAATTGATGAGGGATTTGAAAAGTGAAATTGCTTCCTTTGGCGGCGAGGCAGTGCTGGCCGAACTCAATTTTATGGAAGAACGCGACAAGAAGAATGCGATAGAAGAGTTTAACGCGGGATTGTCCCGTGAATATCTGGATATCAGGGAAACAGGCAGTAAAATCTGGAATGATATCGAAATAGGCCGCAAATCCAATCTTCTAAACCTTGCTTTTCTTGAAGAGCGGCTTGCCAGGTTAAAAAAGCTTAGAAAAGCCTATGAAATAATCGCACAGCGCGATTGCTTCAAGGTGAGGCTTCGCGAACGAATTGAAGAGCACATAGAAAACGTTCAGCAAAAGGTTCAGCTCTATTACAGTGAATTTAAAAACGCCGCTAAACCTATAGAATAAGTGTCTATGCTTCAGCCAACAACCATCCGGCTGAATTCATATAAAAAATTATAACTAGAGGGCGATTATAATGAATTTGAAAAATGCGGTGGCGTCAACTGTTGCAAAAAAAACTGTTCATTATCTGCAGCATGATCCTATCGAAAACTTTCCGAAAATCATCCGGCTTGGCAACAAGCTGACAGCCGGAAGACAGGCGTTTTACGGCGGCGTGCTGAACAATTTTCAGGCGATGTGGGACGATGAAAAAAGCCCCTGGCGTGATTATTTTATTAAATACCTGACATGGCTCGACCCCAACGAACGCGACAAATTTGTCACAAATTTTCTAATCAAAGACAGCGTCGTCGGCTTTGGCGAGCAGGAAAAATTATCGGAGAAATACGGCTGCAACATTCCGTGGGCAATCCTCATTGATCCTACCAGTGCCTGCAATCTCAAATGCACCGGCTGCTGGGCGGCGGAATATTCAAAGCAGAGCAACCTTTCCTATGACGAGCTTGACGGCGTCGTAAAACAAGGGTGCGATCTTAGCTGTTATTTTTACATATTCTCGGGCGGTGAGCCGCTGATCCGCAAGGACGATATTATAAAGCTTTGCGCGGCGCATCAGGATTGTATCTTTGCCGCTTTCACCAACGGCACGCTGATTGACGGGCAATTTTGCGAGGAGATAAAGCGTGTCGGCAATTTCTTCCCCATTCTGAGCATTGAGGGCTTTGAAGAGGCCACAGACATGCGCCGTGGCGAGGGCACATTTAAAAAGGTGGTAGCGGCGATGGATCTGCTAAAGCAAAACCACCTTGCGTTCGGCTTCTCCTGCTGTTATCACAGCCAAAATGTCGACGACGTGGCCTCAGATGAGTTTATAGACTTCATGATAGAAAAAGGCGCGTGGTTTGGCTGGTATTTCACCTTTATGCCTGTCGGCACAGGTTCACCGGTTGAATTGATGGTGAACCCGGATCAGCGCGCTTATATGTATAAGCGTGTGCGTGAAATCCGTGAGCGCAAGCCGATTTTCGTCCTGGATTTCTGGAACGACGGCGAATTTGTCGAGGGCTGCATCGCCGGAGGGCGGCGCTATTTCCACATCAATTCAAACGGAGACGCCGAGCCGTGCGCGTTCATTCATTATGCCACCGAAAATATCCGGCAGACTTCGCTGCTTAACATTCTGCGCTCTCCCCTTTTCATGCAGTATCATGACGGGCAGCCCTTTAACGGCAACCACCTGCGCCCCTGCCCGCTGCTTGACAATCCGAACAGGCTCAGCGAGATGGTCAAGGTAAGCGGCGCTCATTCAACACAGCCGGTCGACTCAGAGGATGTTGACGAGCTGACGGCTAAATGTGCAGAGCCGTCAAAAAAGTGGGCGGAGACGGCGGACGCGCTGTGGGAAGAACACTGCAAGGACTGCCTCAACCACGCCCATTGCAAGACCTGCACCTTTGATGCAAATGAAATAGCTAAAGAAAACGAGAAGAGGATAGAAAAAGAAAAAGTCGGCGTATAACCGCCGGCTTTTCCCTTTTAAAACAATTTTAACTGCTCGCAGGTTCTGCCCTGTTTGTATGCTGCAATGATCTCGTTCATCTTATAAAGCAGCCCGTATTTGCCGCGCAACTCGGCAAATCTCCTGTAAAGACGCGACGAGTTAGGAAAATTGCATTTATAATAGTTACCGAAATATTCTCCCACGTGCCTCAAATGGATTGTACAGGCCGCTCATCGCACCTGTTTCCACAATGCCGTGGAGCACCTTATGCGAAAGCTCGCGCTCGATTATATCGAGCGCGTTTTTTTTTGCCGCAGCCCTGTCGAAATTTCCAACATGATAACAATCGCTGCGCGAATCACAATAAAGTCATAGGTTCTGGATAAATGTATAAAAAAAGGATGGGCATAACCCATCTTACAATTTTAAAATAAATAAATTCCTCCTTTCACTTAATCAAACTGTTTTAAAACCGTATTTATGTAAAAAGTATGTTAAGAGCAGATTGCACCAAAAGTGATGGACGCGAATTACATAAACTCTGCTCTACAATCTCGAGTTCGCAAATCATTACGTAAATTTGACCTGCTTTTGATATTTCGCCTACACCTGTTTTGGTACTATGATAATTAAGGTGGTGTATAAATATTTTTACTATTTGTTATTACTGCCTGCCCTACATCTTGGCGGCCGCAATAACAAGCATGTTTCCTTTCTGATCTGCATCAGGCTTTCTTTCTACTATTTTTTTTGGGAGGCATTTGAATGCATCAAAAAAGCGGGAACAGGAAAAATTACGTGCTGGATACCAATGTCTTGCTTCATGACCCGGGATGTATCACAAATTTTGAAGGGAACAATGTCATATTGCCCATGGTCGTGCTTGAGGAAATTGATTCACTGAAAACAAGAGACGGTCTGTGCGGTTGCCAGGCAAGGCAAGCTGCGCGCGAACTCTCAAGGATGGTGGAAGAAAAGGCACAGCAGAGCATTCAAAACGGAATTGAGATTGGAAAAGGTATTGTTTTAAGAATAGAACTTAACGGCTATCACAACATGACGGAAATTACTGATGAACTGGATCTGGAAAAAAACGATAACAGGATTCTGCTCACGACTTTGAGCATTAAGAGAGCAACCCCCGACACGCCGACCATTCTTGTCTCCAAGGATATCTGCATGAGACTCAAAGCGGAGGCCTTTGGTATTGAGGCGGAAGATTATGAAAATGACAGGGTCGCGCTTGATGATTTGTATCGAGGTTATTTAACGACAATGCTTTCATCAGGGGATATCGACAAAATATACGATTCGGGACTGAACTGCCCCAAAAGAATTAAACTTTGCCCCAATCAATTCTTGCTGATTCATGCAAAGGATGATCCGGCGCGTTCGGTTGTTGCCCGGTTTGACGGCACAAAGCTGGTTCCGCTTCAGTTTGAGAACAGGTCCGCATGGGGACTTACACCGCTGAATCTCGAACAGAAAATGGCTTTTGAGATGATGATGGATGATAACGTGAAATTTGTCTCTGTTACAGGCGGCGCGGGTTCGGGCAAGACGATTTTGGCAACTGCCGTGGCACTTGAAAAGGTGATTGAGCAACACGCATATCGTAAAATTGTGTTTGTCCGCCCAGTCGTGCCTGCAGGAGATGATATCGGTTTTTTACCGGGAAACGAAGAGGAAAAACTCCGTCCATGGATGGGCAGTTTCTATGATGCCATTGAAAATCTCATGTATTGCGGACGCAACCGCAAAACAAGGAAAAATTGTTCGGAAGAAAATGTTTCTGTAGACTCCATCATAGAAAATCTCAAATGCACCGGCGTAATTGACATGAAAACTTTTACATATATGCGTGGGAGGACGCTTACAGACGCAATCGTCATTGTGGACGAAGCTCAGGAAACAACGCCCCACATCGCCAAATTGATGCTGACCAGAGCCGGACAAAACTCCAAATTTATTTTTATCGGCGATCCGACAGACAATCAAATTGATAATGTTCTGGTCGATTCACGCTCCAACGGGCTGGTCTATCTCGTTGAAAGACTAAAAGACTCCACGTTGACAGGTCATGTGACATTGAATCAGGTGGAACGCAGTCCTCTAGCGAAACTTGCTGAGAAAGCGCTTTAAAACGCTGCCATCTGTGATAAATCGTTCTCTTACCAGCTTTAGTCCAGCCGGGTTTTAAAACAATCTTAACTGCTCACAGGTTCTGCCCTGTTTGTATGCTGCTATGATCTCGTTCATCTTATAAAGCAGCCCGTATTTGCCGCACAGCTCGGCAAATTGCCTGTAAAGACGCGACGAATTAGGAGAATTGCATTTATAATAGTTACCAAAGCGCTGCTTATACTTTTCTTTCATACCGGGGAAATTTTCATCAAGCCTGTTGTAAAGATATTCACGCTGACTGTCACGCATGGTTACACCGAAAAACGGATAGATAAATCTGGCGCCGTTTTCAGCCGCCGCCGTGACGATTGCCGAAATATTCTCCCACGTGTCGTTGATGTACGGCAAAATGGGCATAAGTGTAATTCCGGTAAAGATTCCGCTCTGTGACAGCTTCTTTAAGGCCGCGAGCCGCTGTGATGTAACGGGGGCGCGCGGCTCAATTTTTTTGCAAAGCGCGTCATCAAACGTTGTCACCGTAAGGCAGACACACACAGGCGAATGCTCACCGACTGCCTGGAGCCGGTCAATGTCGCGTGTGACAAGGTCGCTTTTTGTGATTAAATGCACGCCAAAACCATAGCGATCCAGAAGCTCGAGCGCACCGCGCGTCAGATTTTCACGCATCTCAAAGGGATTGTATGGGTCGCTCATCGCGCCTGTTCCCACAACGCCATGGAACACCTTGTGCGAAAGCTCGCGCCCGATTATATCGAGCGCGTTTTCTTTTGCCGCGACCCTGTCGAAATTTTCAACACGGTAACAGTCGCTGCGCGAATCGCAATAGATACAGCCGTGGCAGCAGCCGCGATATATGTTCATATTGTAGTCGCAGCCAAACCATGTGTCTCCACATTTGACGCGTGTTATTATCGTTTTTGCGGGAATTGTTTTCATTCCACCGCTTTCTCCCCTGCTTTGTTTTGAGTTACGGGTGTTGCAACACGGGATGCCGAAGCACGGGGTGTTGCAACACGGGGTGTCGCAACACGGTTCTCATGTTTTCCGGTTTGCCGCGGCGCGGATCGGAAAGATAAATCTCATGGTGCTTCCCGCCGTCAGACACAGCGTCGATAAGATTGTTTTCGGTTATAAAGGCGCTGATTTTCGCCATTGTCTCCGGCTCAGCTGCATAAGAGCCTTTGTGCATCACCTGCACGCACAGCCCCTCGTCAAAACTTTCAAAACGTATAAGCTCAATTTTATATTCCGGATGTTTTTTTGCAAGCGACTGGCGCGCCCATTCAAAGGCCTTTTCGTCAACAAACTCCGGCTGACGCAGCATCAGTGTCCAGCACCAGATGTCGCGGTCTTCCAAAGAGAAATTTTCACCCTCGATCCACCACAAGCCTTCAAGCGGCGGAACAACATAGTCAAAATATCCTTCCGGCTGTTCCTTGCCCATTTTACTCATCTTTATGGTGAACGCGACGCCGTAAAGCAGCGAAACCGCCGCCTGAAACTCGCCAGAGTTTGGGTCGCCTTTTCCATCCACCTTGATAAAATTCATCAGCGGCACCGTTATCGTCATCGGCGCGCTTTTGGGCATGTATAAATCCTTGTATTCTTTTTTATAGTCAAAAGCACTGCTCACTTCAAACGCCCCTTTTGAATCAAATTAATCGTGAAGAGGTATATGATAGTCGATAACGACGTCCTCTCCCCCGCTGTGATAAAACGCGGCGGTAAAGCGCTCGTCGCTGTATGCTTCAAGCCAGAATTTGCCGCACTCGTCGGCAAATCCGCTCTCACGCACCTTCTTGAGCACTAGCTCATAACCCTCGTTATAGATCTCGCCGTTATTGTGGCTGCCGCGAACCCACGCCGAGGCCATTTTGCACACAGGCAAATCGCAAAAAGCATACCCCTTCGGCACCGGTGCGCCTGATTTCATCAGCATTCCGATTGTGTAAACATAGTCAAGCGTTTCAAGGTTATAGTTATGCTGCAGCCCTACATATTCCGGTGGGGATGGATTGCCTGTTGTATTGTCGGTCAAAGGCGTTACATGGTATTTCTGCATATCCACAAGTTTTTTTAAAGTTCCGTCCTCATAAAACTTGTCCCACTTTTCCGAAATTACACCGTCACTGTTGCCTTTGTTGCGTGGAATATCAATGCCAATTACCCTTGTTCCTTCCCAACGGTTAACCTCAAATCTGATTATTTCAAGCATAGCTCTACCCCCAAGCCGTCGGTTTCAAGGCTGCTTGCTCTTTTGATAATTCGAGAGCCTTGTCATGTTGTCATAGGCGAGCAGATATTCAGTATAATCATTATCGTCAAAATCTCCGCCCGCTTTTTCTTTAGCCTGACTGCAATTGAGACCCGCCCGCAGGCTCAGTGTTCCACAGGGGAATTCGGGGCAGTCGCCGCAGTGGGCAATCTTTTTATTGATAACGCACTTTCTTACAGGGCAGCCCTCATCCACAAGCCTTGCGTCTTTTGTGGCGCAGCGGCAGCCGTCGCAGAAAACCTCTTCTTTTGGCATATCAAGGCCGTAATACTTTTTCCAGATTGCAGAGAGTTCTTCCCGCCTGTCATTTTTCTTTATGTTTTTTGCATATGCACTGCACAGATTGCATTTGTATCCGCACATTGTCATAGCGTTATTATCCGGTTTCATTTTAACGGAAAGAAAGTGTTTTATATCGGCAAATGAAGCGGTATCATATAGATCGAGCCAAACCCACTTGCCCTCGGGGTAAATATAGGTGTCGTCATAGATCTTCTGAAACTCTCCGCAAACACGATAATCAGCGGCTTCAAACGCTTCCTGTTCTTTTTTCCCATACACTAACATCATAGTGAAATACCCTTTGTTGATAAAAATCGTGCAAAGGGATTTGCCCTTTTGCAGGTATCTTGTTGAATAGATTCCGTGTTTTCCTTTTTTACCCCAGAAAATCTCGGCTTGATAAAAGCAGTCGATAAAGCCGTTAACTAATGTATAGACTTCATACGACTGCCCCAGTAACGCTGAAAGCTCCTCACTGCCCGGCGTAGGCTGTGTCATCTGTCAACACCTCTCACCCTTTGCGTCAAAGGCTTCAAGTGCCGCCGGCAGCGCTGCGACACACTTGTTGCCAACGGCGGGCAGTGAAAGCAGCACAGCGCTGATGATCTCGTCGCGCGTTGCCCCAAGCGATTTTGCTTCTTTCACATGAAACGGAATCCCCGAAACAAGCCCCACCGCCGCCAGCACGGCAACATAAGCGATACATTCTGTTTTGCGGTCAAGCGCGCTTGCGCCGGAAAGCTTTTGCACCGCCTCCATCCACGCGCCCGCCTGCGCCGGCGCTTCTTTAAAAAAGCAGGAAAAAGAGTCACTTACGCCTTCCATTCAAAACCCTCCTCATTAATCTTTCTTGCAATTTTACTTTTTACGATGAAAACAAAGGGATATTTCTCTTCTTTTTTAGGGGATGTTTCCCCCGCCTCCGGCGGGGATAAACAAAAACAATTTCCTCATCTTTTTCTAAATTGCTTTAAGACAATAATACTCATCTTAACTTGACAACAGTGTGTCATATTCGCAACGGTTTTTTAAGATTCCGCATCTTTTTCATATTGCTTTGCGGCTGACTTTAACCGTTCCGATATAATTTTTCTGATATGCAAAGGCGCCAAAACCTCGCAGGCGTTGCCATATGACATAATGTAGCCGTAAACCCATTCATCCTCCGGCCAGCACATCTCTACCGTGCAGGAACCGTCGGCGTTTTTCGTTATAATCTCATCGCTGAAATAGTCATAGATGCGGTAAAGCACCTGCGGCGAGAATTTAAGGCGCAGCAAAGCCGCGGGGCGACCGTCCGAATGTATTAAATCTGCTTCGGAAATATCGCCGCGCGGCTCAAAACGCTCGTTTGTCACAGTGATGTTTTTAATACGGGATACGCGAAACTGCCTGTTTTCATTGCGTTTCCTGCAAAACGCGTTGAGATAAAAGCTGTTGCTGTAATAGACAAGCTTTTGCGGCTCCACACTGCGACGGCTTTTCTCTCCGTTTGCGTTGATATAATCAAACTCAATAACGCGCCGCTCAATGATGCCGGTTTTAATTGTGTTGAACCTTCCGTTTTCATCGGGGCTTACCTGCCACGGATGAAAATATATGTCGATCCAGTCCTGTTTTTTCTTCTCATTGCCGCCGTTCCTAAAGGCGGCGCCGATTTTTTCAAGCGCGGCACCCGCGTTCGGGTAGCGCGTCGCCTCAAGTGTTTTTAACGCAAGCAGCACATCGTCGCGCTCAGCTTCTGAAAGCAGTGCCTTGTCAACCGTATAACCCGGCAGCAATGATATACCGCCGCCCGCGCCGCGGTTTGCATAAACAGGCACGCCCGCACAGGAAAGCTCGTCGATATCGCGATAGACTGTACGAACAGAAACGCCGAAACGGTCCGCAAGCTGCCCTGCCGTCACCCCGCCCCTGTTTAAAAGAATCATGGCCATTTCGAGCAGCCTGTTTATTTTCATGAGGCGACCTTCTTCATGTCTGTTATTTTTAGCAGGCGCAATAGGTGCTGATATAATCCTCCATGCGCTGTTTCATCGTGTCGTCTATAAGTAGCCTGCCATCAATCGGCACGTTGTATATAGAGTCGATGATTTCGCGGACGGTGACAATGGGGTATGTCTTGATACCATACTGCTCGTTAAGCTCCTCAATGGTTGTCTTATCGCCTGTGCCCTTTTCCATGCGGTCAACCGAAACGATAAGCCCGGCAATGTTAACATCAGCCTGAGCGCGCAGCAGCGGCAGACATTCGCGCACAGATGTGCCGGCGGTAACAACATCCTCGATGATAATGACGCTGTCGCCGTCTTTGAGCTTGTATCCGACCATTTTTCCGCCCTCGCCGTGATCCTTTGCCTCTTTGCGGTTAAAGCAGTAGCTGACGTCTTTGCCGCACTTCTCGCTGAGCGCTATTGAAGCGGCAACCGAAAGCGGAATACCCTTGTAGGCGGGGCCAAACAGCGCGTCAATCTTTGTATCAACGTTGGCAAGAATGCACTTTGCGTAAAATTCGCCGAGCTTAGCCATTTGAGCGCCGGTCACATAATTCCCGGTGTTGACAAAATAGGGTGTTTTACGCCCGCTTTTGGTCACGAAATCCCCAAAGGTAAGAACCCCCGAGCGCACCATAAATTCTATAAACTCTTTTTTATAATCATTCATTTTGATTTTCCCTTCAAATTGATTTTCCCTTCAAGCTACTGCGGCACATACCGCTGTTCTCTAAAAATTATAATCCATGCAGTGTGATTTGTAAACGCAAAACCGATTATAAATAAAGAGCGGTGATCCGCATGTACACGCCATATATAACTGTGAGCAGCTCATATCTCTTTTATGCTCAATTTAAGGGCGTTTGTTTGATATTTTCATTAGCAAAAAAATCGGACAGCAGCTTCAAAAACTCGGCAGGATGAACAAGACTTATTTCGCCGTGTCCCATTTTCGGGAGTATTCGCAGCTCACTATCTGGAATAGCCTCATGCAGCGCCTTTGCGGATTTTTTCATAATTCCCAGCTCTTTTCCGCCTACGACTATCATAACCTTTGATCTTGTGTTATGTATTTCACTTTTCAGTTTGTAATTTCCGTTACTCAGAGTGATATTTATCAGTGATGTCTTTGAAATTTTCAAGCTGTCCTCATAATACCTTTCAAACATATTTTCCGGCACAAAAAGTGTTTTCGCCTGCATTTTAGAACACCACTTTTTTTGCATCAAACCGTAAAACAGCTTAAATGCCGGCACTGTAAAAAGCGCCGTACCTTTAATCGGAAAAACAAGAGCGCTTTCAATAATCGCATACTGCGCAATATCTTGTCTTAAAGACAATGTTTCGGTGACAATCTGCGCTCCGATAGATAAGCCGCCTATTGCATAAACCTTTCCGTTATGACTCTCATCTATGTATTTGATAAGCTTTTTTGCGGAATCTTCAATGCTTGCAAAAGTTTCATCGCCGTCTTCGCCATGACCGTCGATAACAGGCGTTACAACGTAATAGTTTTGCTGCAGCACATCGATTTCATTTTGCAAAGACCACCAGGACAGCCCTCCGCCATGTAATATGATGATTGCAGGCAGGCTCTTATCTCCAGAACTTTTAAATCGCACAGCAATACCCCCTTGTTATAAATCTTAAAAAAACATTACCACAATCTTTTACAATAGTCCATTATTATCGCAATTGATTTTCTAAATTGCCATAAGCAAAAAAACCACACCAACAATTTCTATTGGTGTGATTTTTTGATTAGCTTTGATAGAAATCAGATGCCGAGGATTTTTCTGATGTCTTCCTTTGGACGGGCGCCGACCGAGGTCGCGGCAACTTTGCCCTCTTTGACCACGGCAAGCGTGGGGATGCTCATAACGTTGAAGTTGGCCGCAATCTCCGGTTCTTCGTCAATATTGATTTTAACAACCTTTATATCGCTGCCAAGCTCTTCTGCAAGTTCATCGACAATCGGTGAAACCATACGGCACGGCGCGCACCACGGCGCCCAAAAATCAATTAGCACCGGTGTTTCCGACTGCATTACCTCTGTATCAAAATTTTCAGATGTTATAGTCATTGGCATTTTAAAGTCCTCCTTGTTTTCGTTATTTATATTTTACACCAATTTTTTTTATTAATGTGTGACAAAATCACACATTAATAGCTTATAGCGTTTACATTTTTAAAAATGAGCCCAAGGAAATGCTTCTTCTCACCTTTGGCGGGTAAACAATTCCTCTTCATTTTTTAAGTTGCTATACTATAAAAATATTACTTCGGACATTATTATAACGCCCGAAGTAATTATAACGCCGAATTGATATACAAATCAATCTTTTTAATGCAAATTTTGCTTCACCATCCGGCTGTTTTGCCTTTGGTGGCAATTCCCCTGTCTTCCATCAATGTAACGTTAAAAATAAGCGTTCCGCAGGTTGACCGGCGATAGATCGTTATTGCAACCTTGTCACCCGGCTTATAACGGTCACGCTCCACCAAAAGCGCGCTTTTTGACGTAACCTTAACGTTGTTTATTGCCGTTATAATATCGTCCTCTTTGAGGCCGCTGTTTGCCGCGCCGCTTTTGGGATCGACGTATTCAACATAAATGCCTGTCGGAAGCTTGTTGGCGCTGGCTGTTAAGTTTTCGAGCATTCGGCAGCTTAGCCCAAGCTTAACGCGCCCTTTTACATAGCCGTATTTGATAAGGCTGTCGACAATCGGTTGCGCCGAAGAAATGGGAATTGCGAAGCCGATACCCTCATAGCCGTCCTGCGCTATTTTCGCGGAATTTATCCCTATAACCTCTCCGCTCATATTCACGAGCGCTCCGCCGGAATTTCCGGGGTTGATGGCGGCGTCTGTCTGCAAAAGGTTCATAGGCCCGTTTCCAACGTCAATGTCGCGGTCAATGGCGGAGATTATCCCCTGTGTAACAGAGCCAGCAAGTCTTAACCCCGAAGGGTTGCCGATAGCCACAACCTGATCGCCCACGCGGCATTTTCCCGAATCGCCAAACTCAGCGGTTTTTAACCCATTTGCTGATATTTTGACAACGGCAAGGTCGGTACGCGCATCGCTGCCCACCGCTTTGGCAGGGTACCGCTTGCCGTCCGACGTAACCACCTCAAGCTTATTCGCATTCTCTATTACATGGTTGTTGGTAACGATATAGCCATCCTGAGTCATAATAATACCGCTGCCCTCGCCATATACGCTCATTGAGTCCTTTTGATACTGCACCACCCCAACTATGCAGGGGCAGATTTTTGCGGCAACCTGCTCGGTTGAAAGCGGGCGTGTGTTGATATAAGAAACCGTCAAGCCTCCTGACGCGGCAATGGCGACAGCCGAAATTAATATTGCCGCCGACTTAGAACGTCCGCCTCTGGCATCAGGCGCATTCAAACTTCCATCGTTTCGTTTTCTTGCACGCGGCCCGGAACTGCTTGCAGAATGTGAGAAAAAGCGTTTTAGTTTGCCGCCTACCGTACTTTCCATATACACAATCCCCTTAAGCCGCCATTATTGCAATTTCAAATAAAAACGGGAAAGTGAGGATAATAAAACTATTCCGCTTTAATTTTGTAATTGCCATTATTTCTGGCAAGCCGCATAATCCTTTTTAATACTATGAAAGGAATGTGCATTAAATAACAATAAGCTCCGCTATATTATGCAGCGGAGCTTATTACAAACGATATTAATTCAAAGCATTTCTTTTATTGCAAGACCTTTTTCATCAATGCTGAAATAATCGCCGTTAGAGCATATTACCGGCTGAAGCATTTTGTGCGGCGGTATATAGACTATTTTGCCCTTTTCACCGTTGCTGAGCAGAACATCCGTTCCGGTCAAAAAAGTGGCCATGTGGCTTACAAATTCGCTTGTGACATAAGTGTCGAAATCAGTGCACCCCTCGGTCATAAACATTTCAAAGGCGGCAAACGGGGTAGCTTTCTTTTTGTACACACGGTCAGAGGTCATTGCGTCATAAACATCGGCAACCGAAACAATGCGTGTAAGAATCCCGATCTTCCCCGCCGAGATGCTGAAAGGATACCCTGTACGGTTAACCCGCTCGTGATGAAGCAGCACAGCCCTTTTTATGTCTATATCGATAAAATTGCTGTCGTTAAGAATATAATAGCCATAAATCGGGTGCTTTTTTATTAAATTGAATTCTTCTTTGGTCAGCGGTGTGGATTTGTTTAAAACTTTAAGAGGCACTTTAGCTTTACCAATGTCATGAAGAAATCCTGACTGAATTGCTTTTTTTATCTCGTTTTCAGTAAGATTCATCCATTTCGCCATTAACATGCTGTAAAAAGCGACGTTTACGCTGTGAAGGTATGTATATTCATCAGAGTTTTTAATATTGTTGATGCAGTTCATTATATCGTCGCTGTTCACATCGTTTAAATGCTTGAAAATGGAGTCCGTGACCTTTGACACCTTATTAATATCAAGCTTTTTACCTGATGCAAGCTCATGAATCATATCTTTTACAATAAGTATGTTTTCTTTATAGTCGCTAATCAGGTATTTTAACTTATATTCCCTGGTTGATGCTTTTATAGGGGGGTCATAAACCTGCACACTCTCGATACCCATTTCAAGCAGCTTCTCGATTATAAATGAGTTTATCATCGTGTTACAGCCTACAAGCTTAACTCCTTCATGGTTAAAAACGTCTGCAGCGAGAATATCGCCTTCACTGCAATCGCAAACTTGTATGTCAACCGTCACCTAAAATCACTCTCCATCCATAGATTATGATTTTATCTATATGCATTGCAGTAATGCCAAGTTGCATAAAGACTGAATAAATGCCATTTCAATTTTCAAGTAAATTTGCAATATGCTTTTAAATAGTTTCTATAATAAATCAGATGCCGTATTTAATTTTCCCATAAAGTACGTAATATGACAAATTGAATTAAAATTCGCCACTGTGCTAATAAATTTTATTATAATATATACTATACACATATAATCAGTCTATTTCAAGTTATATTTATAACAATTATAATAATAATATAACTTCATGCATAAGTTACTGATTACTACAGCAATGCCAATATTGAGTTTCAATCTTAGCTGGAATAGCTGTAAATATAGTCCAAAGAACAATTCCTGTCCGACTATTCAAATCCAAAAAGATTTTCTGACTATGTTTCATACGCACGTTTTGTGAAACGAACAATCGAACGCATCATGGCGTTTATCCCTTATGCGAGCACCGAGGCCGCTCACTTCCACACTGTTTGTATAAAAAATCAAGCGCGCGGCAAAACCAAAAGGCTTGCCACGCGCTCTTAATACAGACAACTTAAGAATATCAAAGTTTTGCTTCGATATACTTAACCATGTCGCTGACGCTCTTCATGTTTTCGACATCTTCATCAGGAATTTCGACATCGAATTCTTCTTCAAGCGACATTACAAGGTCAACTACATCAAGTGAATCCGCACCAAGGTCGTCAACAATAGATGCTTCCATAGATACCTTTTCTTCATCAACGCCAAGCTGACTTACCAGTATAGATCTTACCTTTTCGAATACCATATTAATTTCCTCCTTTATCGGCTTATACTATTCTACATGTGCAAAAAAGCATTGTCAATATATTTGTGTAAACAGTTTGAAAATGATTTTTATATATAGAATTCAAAAAATAATTTGTATACAGATTATTTATTCAAGCAATTTTTCGACTCTATATTGCGTTTGTGCAGGTTTGCTTCTAGCCAAACTGTAAAAGTCTATATATCTCCATCGGCTTCTGAAAAAACGCCGATGCGGCGGAACTTTTCATAGCGCGACTCAAGCATATCCTCGACAGGAACATCGCGAAGGCGTTTAAGCGCTCCGTCAAGATATTCTGAAATAAAAATGCCCTGAGTCTGAGGATTGGTATGCGCGCCGCCTGTCGTCTCTTTGATTATATAATCGCAGACACCCAGTGTGACAAGGTTCTCTGCGGTCATTTTTAACAGCCCTGCCGCCTCTTTTTCACGGGAGCCGTCTTTCCACAGGATGCTTGCAAACCCGCGTGGCGAAATAACCGAATAAACCGCGTTTTCAAGCATGGCAAGCTCGTCGCAGACCGCAAGCGCAAGCGCTCCGCCGCTGCCGCCCTCGCCTAATATTATGCTTACAACAGGTGTTTTTAGCCGCATGAGCTCATAAAGATTTCTTGCGATGGCTTCACCCTGCCCGCGTTCCTCCGCGCCTATGCTCGGGTTCGCACCGGGCGTGTCAACCATGCAGACAACAGGCCTGTGAAATTTCTCGGCCTCTTTCATAAGCCTCAGCGCTTTACGATACCCCTCCGGGTTTGGCATTGCAAAGTTGCACTTTTTGTTTTCTTCAACATTTTTTCCTTTGACCATTCCGATAAACGTCACAGGTTTGCCCTGAAAAATCGCGATGCCGCCTTTTATGGCACAGTCGTCTCCGTAAAAACGGTCGCCGTGAAACTCTATGAAATCGTCAAAAATCATGGAGATATAATCGTTTATGTTTGGCCTTTTCGCATTGCGGACAATTTCGATATGCTCCCATGCCTCGTTCATAAATCCGCACCTCCGCTGTGATACTTCAGTAGTCTGCCCAAAACATGTTTCATTTCACTGCGTTTTGCAATCAAATCAACAAAACCGTGCTCAAGCAAAAATTCGGCAGACTGGAAATCATCCGGAAGATGCTGCCTTATCGTATCCTCAATAACGCGGCGCCCCGCGAAACCGATGAGCGCCTTTGGCTCCGCAATGATAATATCGCCGAGCGAAGCAAACGACGCGGTAACGCCGCCGGTTGTCGGATCTGTCATGACTGTGATGTAAAGAAGCCCCGCGTCGCTGTGTCGGACCACCGCGCCCGACGTCTTTGCCATCTGCATAAGGGAAACAATACCCTCCTGCATACGCGCGCCGCCTGAGGCGGTGAACAGGACAACAGGGAGCTTAAGTTGTGTGGCGCGTTCAAAAGCCCGCGTTATTTTTTCGCCGACAACCGAGCCCATTGACGCCATCATAAAATGGCTGTCCATAATACCGATTACAGTGCTTTGCCCTTCAATTGAGCATTTCCCTGTAACGACGGCTTCCGAGATACCGGTTGACTGCTGCAGACTTTTTATTTTTGCCTCATACCCGGGGAAATCAATCGGGTTACAGGTATCAAGCGTTTCGTCAAATTCAACGAAGCTTTCTTCATCCGCGGTTATGGCAAGGCGTTCCGCCGCGGTTATTCTTGCGTGATAGCCGCATTTTGGGCAGATTTTAGACGCCTTTTCAAACTCATCGGCAAAAATGACATTTTGGCATCGAGGGCATTTGAAAAGTATGTTGGATGGTATGTTTACGCCGTTTTCCGATTCCTGCATCGGAGAGTCTGCCATACGGTTTTTTACTTTTTTGAACAGATCCTCAAGCAAAATGCTCCACCCTCTTTCAATGGCGGTTTTAATAAGCCACCGCCGAATTAACGGCAAATTTTAAGCTTAGAGATTCTTTGCGAAATCTTTTCTTTCAAGGTAACCGATATCATAGTTTGCGGCTAAAAAGTCGCTGTCTTTAAGTATTTCGAGCTGATAGTCTATATTGGTATCAATGCCGTCGACAAGAAATTCCGCGAGCGCCCAGCGCATTTTTCTTATTGCCTCTTCCCTTGTCGGGGCATAGGCGATAAGCTTTGCGATCATGCTGTCGTAATACGGCGGTATGACATAGCCTTGATAAACCGCACTGTCTATGCGTATGCCGGGGCCGCCCGGCATATGCAGCGATTCGATTTTTCCGGGCGACGGCCGAAAGCCGAGCTTCGGATTTTCCGCGTTAATACGGCACTCAATGGCATGACCTGTTATCTTAATGTCACTCTGTTTGAAGGGCAGCTTTTCACCGCAGGCAATCAAAATCTGTTGCTTTACGATGTCAACGCCCGTCACGAGCTCGGTGACAGGATGCTCAACCTGAATACGGGTGTTCATCTCCATGAAATAGAAGTTTCCTGTCGCGTCCACGAGATATTCGATCGTTCCCGCGTTTTTATAGCCGCAGGCGTGAACGGCGCGCACCGAAACTTCGCCCATTTTTTCACGAAGCTTTTTCGTAACAAAAGAGGATGGCGCCTCTTCAAGCATTTTTTGGTTGCGGCGCTGCAAAGAGCAGTCGCGTTCGCCAAGATACACCGCATTGCCGTAATTGTCGGCAAGCACCTGGATTTCAACATGATGCGGGTCGATTATAAACTTCTCAATGTAAACGCCGGCGTTACCGAAGAACGCGTCCGCTTCCGCTTTTGCGGCGTTTATCGCTGCCTCAAGCTTTTCGGGTGAATCGACGCGCCTTATTCCGCGCCCGCCGCCGCCTGCCGAAGCCTTGACCATTATCGGGTAGCCAACCGCATCGGCAATGCGCCTTGCTTCCCCGATTGTGGCAATCTCGCCGTCAGAACCGGGAACAACAGGCACACCCGCCTTTTTCATTGTGTCCTTTGCCACTGCCTTGTCACCCATAAGCTCCATCGACGATGGATCCGGGCCTATGAAAATGAGGTTGCACTTGTTGCAGGTATGCGCAAAGGCAGCGTTTTCAGACAAAAAACCAAAACCGGGGTGAACAGCCTGCGCACCGGTAACCTCACAGGCAGCAATAATGGCCTTGACATTAAGGTAGCTGTCTTTGGAGGAAGCCGGCCCGATGCATACCGCCTCATCGGCAATCTGCGCGTGCAGGGCGTTTTTGTCAGCCTCCGAAAAAACAGCGACAGTCCTTATTCCCAGCTCGCGACAGGCTCTTATAATGCGCACGGCGATTTCGCCGCGGTTCGCTATCAAAACCTTGTTGACCAATAGAAGGCCTCCTAAATGGGAAGAGCGCATTGGAAAGCCGCTCACTCACCTGATTTACAAAGTACAGATTTTCTTATTCCGCTTTGGAGATGGCAAAAGTTATCTCACCGACAGCGACCTTGTTTCCGTCAACTGTCGCGATTGCTTTGCCCACGCCGATACTTGAGCGCAGTTTTAGAATTTCCACTTCAAGGGTCAACGTATCGCCCGGCCCTGCCGGTTTGTGAAATCTCGCCTTGTCGATTCCTGCAAAAACGGCGATGCGACCCTTAAATTCAGGCATAGACAAAACACAGACCGCCCCGGCCTGTGCAAGCATTTCCATCGTCAGCACACCCGGCTGAATAGGGTGACCCGGGAAATGCCCCTTGAACCAGGTTTCATCTTCTTTAAGATGTTTTTTTGCAACAACACGCTTACCCGGTTCAAGCTCTGTAACCTCATCCAAAAGCATGAACGGATCGCGGTGCGGTATAATCTCTTCAATTGCTTTTTTATCAAGAACAGACATAATTATTCCCCAATCTGCCGCCGGCAAAACACTGCCCGGCTATGTTATGATTAAACCAGATAATTTTTAGTTAAACGTTTCGCAGAATCCTTACTCGATGCGCATGATCGGCTGACCGTATTCAACAGCCTGACCGTTTTGCGCGTAAATCTCGGCGACTGTTCCGTCGCATTCGCTCTCAATCTCATTCATGAGCTTCATGGACTCGACAATATAAAGGGTGTCGCCTTTTTTCACCTGCTGCCCGACATTTACAAATTCGGGCTTTTCAGGCGATGAGCTTGAATAATATGTGCCGACAATCGGCGATTTTAACACTGTGCCCCTGCAGATCTCCTCTGCTTGCTGCTGATTTGCGGCAGCAGCGGGTACGGTTACTGAGACAGAGCTTACTTCAACAGCCTTAGCGGCTTCTGAAATCTGCGCACCGCGCTCAATTGACAGCTTGAAATCTTCCGTTTCAAGTTTAAGTGAATTGATAGACGACGCGTCAATACTGCCGATAAGTTCTTTTATGGTGTCGATATTAATTTCCATCGGCTCAAACCCTTCCTTTGCCGTTACTTTATACTTTTTTAATGCAGAGCGTAGCGTTATGTCCGCCAAATCCAAGAACATTGGAGATTGCGGCTTTAATATCCGCTTTGCGAGCGCCTTGTGTAACATAATCAAGGTCACATACCGGGTCGGGAACCTTATAGTTTGCCGTCGGCGGAATTATGCCGTCTCGTAAAGCCAGTGAACAGATAATTGCCTCTACCGCTCCGGCGGCTCCGAGAAGGTGACCTGTCATAGACTTTGTGCTGCTCACGGGAATAGAATAGGCACGCTCGCCGAAAAGTGACTTAATCGCCAGTGTCTCGCACTTGTCGTTTGGAGGTGTGGATGTGCCGTGAGCGTTGATATATCCGATATCCGCGGTTGTAAGCCCCGCGTCTTTTATCGCAAATTCCATAGATTTCTGAGCGCCCATGCCCGATGGATCGGGGCTTGTGATATGATAGGCGTCGCCTGTCGCGCCGTAACCCGCAAGCTCGGCGTAAATTTTCGCTCCGCGCGCCTTCGCGTGTTCATATTCTTCAAGCACAAGCACACCGGCGCCCTCGCCCATGATAAAGCCGCTGCGCTCCTTGTCAAACGGGATCGACGCGCGGTCCGGGTCTGTCGCTGTGCAAAGCGCCATCATGTTGGCAAATGCGGCGATGGCAAAAGGCGTGATGGTCGCCTCCGCACCGCCCGCTATGATAACGTCGGAATAGCCGTCTCTGATTGAATGCATTGCCTCACCCAAGGCATGTCCGCTTGAAGAACAGGCAGAAACAGTACAGTAGTTAACACCCTTGAAGCCGTGAGCCATGGCGACATAACCACCGGCAATATTTGAAATCATCAGTGGAATCATCAGCGGAGAAACACGGTTTGGGCCTTTTGTTACGAACTTTGTGTGGTTTTCTTCCTCTGTCTGCAAACCGCCGATGCCGCTGCCGATAATTACACCGGCACGGTAAGGGTCAATGTCACTGAAATCGGTACCGCAGTCTTCCATTGCAAGCTTGGCTGCCGCGACGGCAAAACGTGTGCATGGGTCCATGCGGCGTGATTCTTTTTTATCGATATAATCATCGGGATTAAAGTCGCGAACCTGCGCCGCGAGCGAGGCTTTTTGCCCCGTCATGTCCAGGTTCTCGATAGGGGCGATACCGTGGCGGCCTGCCTTGATATTACTCCATAAGGTTTCAAGATCTGAACCCACAGGGGAAATTACTCCCATGCCGGTTATTACAACTCTACGCATTAATAAATTTCCTCCGTGATAAATCAAATAATCATACTAATGTATTATGACGGCAATGAAATGCAGGTAAAAATCGTAACTTTTCGCGCCGTCATAATATTTATTTAAAAATCAGCAAACAGCGGTATGATTACATGATCATGCCGCCGTCAACAACGAGCACTTGACCGGTAATATAAGACGCTTCTTCAGAAGCCAAGAATGTGACAGCGTTGGCAACGTCCTTCGGCAAACCGCCGCGGCGAAGCGCAATGCCCGAAAGCGCGGCTTCTCTTGCCTTTTCAGGCATAGCCGCCGTCATCGGGGTTTCGATAAAGCCGGGGGCAACCGCGTTTACTGTTATTCCGCGCGCTCCGAGCTCTTTCGCCGCCGACATGGTAATGCCTACGACGCCGGCTTTTGAAGCGGAGTAGTTAACCTGCCCCGGATTGCCGTAAAGGCCGGCAACGGAAGCGATGTTGACTATATGGCCTTTTCTCGCCTTAATCATAAGCTTTGCGGTGTGGTGCATCATGTTGAAAACACTCTTTAAGTTGACCGCGATAACGGAATCAAACTGGTCCTCTTTCATCAAGGCAAGCAGACCGTCGCGTGTTATGCCCGCGTTGTTGACAAGCACATCAATGCAGCCGAACCGCTCAGCCACTTCTTTGACAAGGTTGGCACACTGCTCAAAATTCGAAACATCGGCTATGAAGCATTCCGCTTCGACGCCATGTGAGCGGCAATTTTCAGCAACCGAGTTGCCGCCGTTTTCAACCTCATTTTGGCTGCGGCAATTGATTGCAACGTTATAGCCTTTTTCAGCAAAGGTTTCCGCTATGCAAGCGCCGATACCCTGAGAAGCCCCGGTAATCAAAACAATCTTATTCAAATTATATACCTCCGTCTATTATAAGTCCACAGTTTATACGACGAATATAAGAATTTTTTACCATTCCAGCACAGCAGCGCCGTATGTAAGACCGGCTCCGAAACCTACGAGCCCCAGCTTGTCTCCCCGCTTTAATCTTCCGGCTTCTTGAAGTTCGGAAAGACATATCGGAATGCAGGCCGAAGACATGTTGCCATATTTGCTTACGTTGGCATAAATCTTGTCCATACTGACTCCGCCGCGCTTCGCAGCGGCTTCGATGATTCTAAGGTTTGCCTGATGCGGAATGATAAGGTCAAGCTGCGAGACATCGATTTCCGCGTTTTTACACGCGCCTCCAATTGCCTCGGTCATCGCCTTTACGGCAAAACGGTAAACATCCTTGCCGTCCATTTTAATAAAATGCCCGCTGTTCTCTTCATATTTATTATACTTTGGGTTATCTTTATCGGTTGCGAACATTCCCTGTGTTTTCAAAGCCCTTGACACAAGGCTTTTCGCATTGCCGCCATCCGACTTCAGATATGACGCATACATGCCATCCGAAGCTTTAATCACTACCGCTCCCGCGCCGTCACCGAAGAGCACACAGGTTGAGCGGTCGGTAAAATCAAGCTGCTTTGACATTACCTCGCTGCTGACAATGAGAACATTTTTTTTGCCCATAGCCAGATAATGCTGCGCTACGTCAAGTGCATAGATAAAGCCCGTGCATGCCGCGTTTAAATCCCAGCAGAAGGCGTTTCCCGCACCTATCTCGCCTTGAACAATGCAGGCAAGGTTGGGATAGAAATAGTCCGGCGTGCAGGTGGTGGCAATTATCATGTCAATTTCTTTACCTGTTACTTCCGCAGCGTCCATCGCCTGCCGAGCCGCTACGGAGCCCATAAAGTAGTTTGACTCACCCTGTGAAAACCTGCGTTCACGGATTCCGGTGCGCTGTGAAATCCATTCATCAGAAGTCTCGACTATTTTTGACATATCATCATTTGTTACAATATTAGATGGCACATACATGCCCGAACCCGCTATAAAAACGCCTGACATCGGCTGTCCCCCTTGATAACAGTGCATCGATATGATATATTACTTGATGTAATATGATTTTTCAACGGTTAAAATACTTCCGCTCTTTTCATCATAGAAATANTGATGCCTACAGCTGTTCCAGTTAAGCTTGAAACTCAGTAAATTTTCCTATTTTCGACGGAGCCGGCAATAAGAAAATTATCCTTTTCCTATCTTGATTGGAATT
>DBTI01000233.1 GCA_002306975.1 Ruminococcaceae bacterium UBA1320 | reverse complement strand
CCTCAAATAGAAGCCTTAAAGAATTTAAAGAAACCTATCTCTGGTCGATGAAAAAAAGCCGCGGCATTCTGGCACTGCTGGCGCTTTTAATGTTTATCGCATTTCCTATGATCCTGATGATTGGTATGACGACCGCCCAGAACAATACCGAAGTGGTCTTCACAGCCGCAAAGTGGATTTCAGCCTATACACGATATATTACTGTGATTTGCCTTATCGTCACGCCGCTCACCCTGATTTTCGTCACAGTCATTGCAGTATCGCAATTCAGCTACCTGCATCAAAAACGCAGTGTTGATTTGTTCCACGCGCTGCCGGTCGGCCGTGTCCCCATGCTGCTGGGACGTTACTGCGCAGGGCTGACCACGCTTTTTGTGCCGATTCTGTTCAACTTTGCCGTTGCTTCCATCATTGGCTTTTGCTACGGCATCGAAGCGCAGTACAGCTTTACATCCGTTGCGATTCAAATGCTCTGGCTGATGTTGATGACTGTCGCAGCACTGACTTTTTCCGTGTTCATGGCTGTCTGCACCGGTACAACCTTTGATATGGTTATTTCTATTCTGGGCATTAATGTGGCATATCCGCTCCTGATTCTTGTGTCAAGCACATTTGCCTCCCAGCTGCTGCCGGGATTGAATATGAACTTTAGCCAAAATTACACGGTGCTGACCGCACTCTCTCCCTTTGTCGCGGCATTCATTCCGTTCATAAACAGCAGAGATTCAGGAAACGGTTCTCAAAGCATGAATACTATTTACAGTGGATTTCTTGTTTGGTGGATTGTACTTACCCTGATTCTGCTGGCCGGCGCCGTACTGCTCTACCGGAAGCGCAAAAGTGAATGTGCGGAAAGCAACTTTGCCTTCCCCATTCCGAAAGTCGTTATCCGCTTTATGATTACAGCCGTAGCGGGCCTTGGATTTGGACTTATTCTCCAAGCGACAACCACCAATCTCTCGAGCTTCTTCATCGGCCTTGTGGCAGGCTCACTGGCCGCGCACATTGTGGTGGAAGCGGTTTATTCCCGCGGTTTTCAGCAAATCCGGCGCAGTTTCGTCCATTACGGAATTTTCGCGGCGGCATTCCTCGTACTCTACGGTGTTCTGGCGACCGGCTGTTTCGGCTACGATACCCGCCTGCCGAGTGCCGACCAAGTCGAGAGCATCAGTATTTCCGCACCGGGACAATATTCGAATGCCACGAACTATACGATTTATGACGACGAAACCAACCGTGCCATCGCTCAAATCAGCCCGGTTCTAAAGGATAAAGCAAATATTGGTAAGGTGTTGGATCTGCATAAAGCACTTGTCACCGACAATCGTAAGACATCCTTCCCCTATTCGATGTACAGTTTCGATTATTCCCGTCTTACTCTTACTTATCATTTAAAAAACGGAAGGGTTATGGAAAGGTCCTACCCATACAATCAGTCCGACAATAAAGTCAGTAAATTCCAAGACAGCTTAAATGAGATGACCGGGCAAGTCGCGCAAATGAAAGAATACTGTGAAACTGCAAGTATTCTGTTTTATCTTGAACCGGAATATCTTGAGGCCGTTAACATTTATACCGGTAAAAATCAATCCAAAGAACTGGCTGTTATGCCGGATACGAATACAAAGAGAGAACTGCTTGAAGCGTTGAAACAGGATTATCTAAATGGAAGGATCGATAATCCAAACAGCAAAGAGGAAAATTCAATGTCTATCATCATCGATTACAAAAATCCAATTACGCTGAAGGACGGTAAACTAAAAAACCTCCTTGGCGGATTCAATGGAAAAGTCTATATAGGCGGTAATAATGGTTTCCAGGTGTCCAGCGGCGCTGAGAACACCAAAGAGCTCGTCGAAAAATACGGGTGGGACAAATAAGCGGGTCATTTCTTTAAGAACGCAGATGCAACTAAATGAGGGCGGCTGATAAAAATCAGCCGCCCTAGTTATTTACACATTCGCTTATTCTTTGATATTGGATGCTATTTCGTTGGCGTAGGCTCCCATTGCAGCCAAATCCGCATCATTGGGCATAAAATTGACCTTTAAGCCTTCTTCGATAAATTTGTATTTTAAGTGCTCCAGTCTCGATTTCATCATTGGAACAGCTTCGCCGCTCCAACCATAAGATCCAAAGGCACCTGCAGGCTTTTGCTTTGTGTTGATGGCGTCAATACTTGCAAGCATATCCCATACAATCTTCGGCGCGTCACGGTTGATGGTGCAGGAACCGACCAACAGAGCATCCGCCTCATTGGCAAGTTCGGCAACCTGATCAAACGGTGCAAAAACAATATCAACCAGCCTAACGTCAAGCTTGTCATTTTTCTTCAGTTCATCGAAAGCCGCCCCGGCCAGTTTGGTTGTGCAGCCGTAAGCGGAAGCATACAGAATGCCGATAATTTTCTTTTCCCGTTTGACCGGCGTGCTCCACTCGCGGTAGAACTCTTTGCATTTTTCAATGCTCTCGGTCAGGCAGGGTCCGTGGCTCGGGCAAACCATTTCAACCGGCAAGGCCTTGATTTTATCAAGGCCGGCCAGAACAAAGGGTTTAAACGGTGCAAAAATACCTTTGTAATAATATTGGAATTCACCGAAATATTTATCCTCATAATGGACATTAATATCCATCATAGTGGGTTCACAAAAATGTGCGCCCAAAAAATCGCAGGTGAACAGCGTTTTGGCCGATGCCATCCAGGTAAACATCGTATCGGGCCAATGGAGAAGCGGCGCAGTGATAAATTCCAATTCTTCTCCGCCAATCGAAATCTTATCGCCCTGTTTCACGACGACACACTTAAAATCCTGATTCGTAATAGCGGAAAGATACATCTTAGCCGCCATAGTGCAGTAGACCGTAATGTTTGGGTTCATCGTCAATAATTTGGCAACACTGCCCGAATGGTCCGGCTCTGTGTGGTTCATAATCAGATAGTCAATCTTTGAAACATCAATAACGCTTTGAATGTTATTTACATATTCCTCGAAAAACGGTGCGTGAACGGTATCAATTAAAACATTCTTTTCACCGGTGATTAGAAAAGCATTATAACTGGTACCGTAGCGTGCCTCCATAACAATATCAAATACGCGGAGCGACGGATTTAAAACACCTTACGAATATACATTTTTCTTTAGTCTGATTGCGCTCATTTAATGACAAACTTCCTTTATTATATTTATTCTTCCGAAAACATATCCTTGCCAACACCGCAAAGAGGGCATGTCCAGCTATCCGGAAGATCCTCAAATTTGGTACCGGGCGCAATCCCGTTCTCCGGGTCACCCAGCTCCGGGTCGTACACATAACCGCATGCGTTACAAATATATTTGGACATAATTACACTCTCCTTAAAAAGTTGATTTGTCATTAGTATAAAATAGTGCAATCGGTTTGTCAATCGGAATCATCCGCAGATTCCAAATCTTCAAGAATTTCATTGAGGTTTGCCGGAAACACTGAACACCTGCGCAGTCGCTCCGCCAAATCCAGTGCTGTTACAAAACTTTGTGATACCTCTTTTTCCGCTTTTTCTATACAGGTTTCGGTAATTTCCACACCGAAACCCCCGCCTCGGGTTCCATACACATAATACTTCAAGCGCTTGCCCTGCAACTCAATATAACCCACACACCTTTTCATTATTTCCCTCCTTTCATGTGAAAATAAACCACTAATTTACTATATAATCATAATTCAAAAAAAGGGGAGTTTCAAGATGCAAAGCGGCATTTGGAACTAAAAATTATAAATACGCAATATATCATGAGAAATTATGCATGCAAAGCATATATTGTGGCTAAACTGTCACAATATCGCTTTTATTTGTAAGTAAATGTATAACAAGGAGTGCGCATGAGACCCCGAGGACCGCTCCGGCAAGAACATCGCTCGGGTAATGGACAAACAGAAATATACGCGAAAATGCAATCAATACCGCAAGGGTAAAAGCAGGAATTCCAAATTTTCGATTCGCGTGCCAGAGTACGGTAGCCCCGGAAAAAGAGGAACCCGCATGCCCCGAGGGAAAGGAATAGCTGCCGGGCGCAGGAATAAGCAAAATTCGGCCGGGGAATTCAGTAAAGGGACGCGGCCGAGCAACAATCGGTTTGATCACCAAATCTCCGAGTGTATAAGTCAGGGCAAGCGCCGCAAAAATCAGGAAACCGTATGCGCGGTATTTTTTTGTGATGATAAGGCAGGTGCCAATTACAAGCCAAACGGCTCCGGCGTTGCCGAGCGCCGTGATGATCGGAAAAACAGAATCGGTAAAACCGCAATGAAAATGATTCTGAATAAAGGTTATAATGGCAACATCCAATGTGAATCCTCCCCGGTTATCCAATACTAGTTCTGCTATCCTACCATATTTCCCCGAGACCGCGAATATACTTTAACATAACGGGGGGTTGATAAAATTGG
>DBTI01000052.1:734-28859 GCA_002306975.1 Ruminococcaceae bacterium UBA1320 | reverse complement strand
TCTGGATGATCGAGCCGGAAATTGCTTTTGCGGATCTTGACGACGACATGCAACTTGCCGGTGATATGATCAAATATGTGCTTGAATATGTCATGGAGCACTGCCCCGACGAGATGGAGTTTTTCAACAACTTTTTTGACAAGCAGCTTATCGAGCGCATGACCGGCGTTATTAACGCCGACTTTGAACATGTGAAATATACCGAAGCCATAAAAATTCTCGAAAAACACAAGGACAAATTTGAATATCCGGTTTTCTGGGGCTGTGACCTGCAAACCGAGCATGAGCGCTTTTTGACCGAGCAGGTGTTTAAAAAGCCGATATTTGTCACGGATTATCCAAAGGAAATCAAGGCGTTTTATATGCGAATGAACGAGGATAATAAAACCGTCGCGGCGATGGATTTGCTTGTTCCCGGTGTCGGTGAGATCATCGGCGGTTCACAGCGCGAGGAGCGGATGGATGTTCTGCTTGCGCGCCTTGCGGAGCTTGGGCTTCGGGCGGAAGATTATTCGTGGTATCTTGACCTTCGCCGCTATGGCAGCGCAAAGCACTGCGGGTTTGGGCTTGGCTTTGAGCGGCTTATTATGTATATGACGGGAATAGCAAATATAAGGGATGTGTTGCCTTTTCCAAGGACAGCCGGGAGCGCTGAGTTTTAATTTTTTCTTTTTTAGGGCTCTTCAGGTTTAAAATAACATTCTTTTGGTTTTCCACTTTGCCGATTACACTGTGATTAGCGGGCATTTCTTCTTTTGTTCAAAAGCGCATTTTTTCTAATAACAACTTTGCCACTCACGCCGTGGCAGGCGGAAGTTATTTATTCCTCTTTTGTTTATAAGTGCATTCTTCAAATTACTTTTTTGTCGCTCACGCCGCGACTGGCGGTTCCTTTCTGTGCGTACAGAAAGTAACCAAAGAAACGCAAGGGGTCTTAACCCCTTGACCCCGCTCACAGAAAACGCGCCGACCTAAGGTACGGCGGTGAAGCAAGTGGCTTTGAAGAACTGGTTTTCTCAAAACGGCGACGAACTCCCGCGCAACTTGAAAAAGCTATCTCATAAGGATATCTCGTGGATTTATAAAGCACACATCGCCGTTTTGCCCCCGCATAAAGCGGGGTCGCAAACCACCCTCAAGTACCTTATCGTTACCCGCCGTCCCCCCGACGGTCGGCACTGCTGTACAAGAATGGGAAGAAAGCAATAAGGACAAAGAGCCACAGAGGAGGCAATTATCTAATTGCTACTTTATAGCCACGCAACCGCGTAGGGCGCGAAAGCTTCGGACATGGTTGGTAAGAACACGGAGGGAACCGAAAACAAAACGGCAAAGCCTTTTGTTTTCGGCGCAAAGGCACTGATGTCTGGAGCATTGTCGCTGCGCTCCTGCGAGTTTCAGTGCCTTTGCGCCGAGAGGGCTAAAAGTAGAGCGGTAACAAACTTATTCGTGACCGGAGTCGATGCCCTCACCGCGGGTCGAGGGCATCGGCCCCGCGGTTTTTTAGTAGCATTTGCCGCAGCAAATGTGGCTTTTCTTGGCGGCAAAAAAGGAACTGCCCGCCACGGCGTGAGTGGCAAAGCTGTTATTTGAAGAATGTTCTTTTAAACAACGAAACAAGAAACCGTTATTCCCTGTCTTAGTAAAAGAAAATTACCTTTCTTAAATTTCGAAAGAAAAAGTATAAGCAAAATAAGTACCCTTAAGGAGGTACATATGGACGTAAAATCCATTTTAGAAGCCGTTAAAAACGGCACGCTTTCCCCAGCTCAGGCGGAAGAAAAACTAAAAACTCTCCCTTATGACAACATGGGCTTTGCCCGTGTTGACAATCACCGAAAGCTTCGCACGGGCTTTGCCGAGGTCATATTCTGTCAGGGAAAAACACCGGAGCAAGCGGCGGCCATTGCCGCTGATCTTGCAAAAAACGGCAGCAATGTTCTTGCGACACGTACCGCAAAAGAGCATTTTGACGCGATAAAGAGGCTCCTTCCGTCCGCTGTTTATAACACAGCCGCCCGAACGGTTTCTTTGGAGCAATCGCCGCCGCAAAAAATAGGGAGCGTTGCGGTTTGCACGGCGGGCACGGCGGATATTCCTGTCGCGGAAGAGGCTGCTGTTACCGCTGAGGCGTTCGGTTGTGAGGTTACACGAATATTTGACGTAGGCGTCGCAGGCATACACCGTCTTTTTGATAAAATCGAACTAATCCGCCAAGCAAACGTTGTTGTTGCCGTCGCGGGCATGGAAGGCGCTCTCGCAAGCGTTATCGGCGGGCTTGTCGAACGTCCTGTTATCGCTGTGCCGACAAGCATTGGCTATGGTTCAAGCTTCGGAGGGCTCTCGGCACTGCTGACAATGTTAAATTCCTGCTCGGCGGGCATCGGCGTCGTAAACATTGACAACGGTTTTGGGGCGGGGTACTTGGCAGGGCAAATCAACAGACTGCTTTTCGATAAAGGCGGAAAATAAAACTGTTAAGGGTGTGAATAGATTGAATCAGAATAAGATCTTATATTTTGACTGTTCTGCAGGCGTCAGCGGCGATATGTTTGCCGGCGCTATGCTGGGGCTTGGCGCGGATCAGGATAAACTCAAAGCCGCGCTCGCTTCGCTTAATATTGATGACTTTGAAATAAAAATTTATAATACAAACAAATGCGGCGTGTCCGCCACCAAATTTGACGTTATTTTAAAACAGCATGAGCATAAGCACAGGCATCTTGGTGATATAAACGCGATCATTGATAACAGTTCGCTGAGCGAATCAGCGAAGTCAACAGCCAAGAAGATTTTTAAAATCGTAGCTGAAGCGGAAAGCGAAATTCACGGAGTTCCCGCCGATGAAGTGAAATTTCACGAGGTCGGCGCAGCCGATTCAATCGCCGATATCGTGGCGGCGGCAGTCTGTCTTGAAGATATTGGCGCGCAGAGTGTAATCTGTTCGCCGCTTTGCGAAGGCAGCGGGCAGACCGTTTGCGAGCACGGAATTTTTCCCGTTCCCGCGCCCGCAACCGTGGAAATTTTACGCGCGGCGAGGATCCCGTTTAAAACAACCGATACAAAAGGCGAAATGATAACGCCCACAGGCGCGGCGATTATCGCCGGAATTGGGGGCGGGTTTGGCGCGATGCCGACGATGGCGGTGGAGCGCATCGGCTGTGGCGCAGGCACAAAGGATTTTGATCACCCTAACATATTGCGCGCGTTTTTGGGGCAAAACGAAACCGGCGGAGAAAAAGATACGGTGGAGGTTCTCGAAACCTGTGTCGACGACACGACGGGCGAGGCGCTTGGCGACTGCCTTGACGCGCTGTTTAAATCCGGCGTGCGCGACGCGTATTTTTCGCCGGTTTTTATGAAAAAAGGCAGACCGGCGTATATGCTGACGGTGCTTTGCGGAAAACCGGAGATTGAGCGTGCCGCCGAAATAATTTTTGAACGCACCGGGTCAATCGGGCTTCGGGTTCGCACATCCCAGCGCATCGTTATGCAAAGGGAAATAAAAAAAGTTGCAACGTGTTACGGCGAGATTCCAATCAAATTTTCACACTTCGGCGGGGTTAAAAAATATAAAGCCGAGTTCGAAGCCGTGGAAAAAGCGGCAGCGAAGTTTGACGTAACCCCGTCTGCTGTTTATTCAGAGGTCGCCGCTGTGGTTGAAAAAATAAAATAAATGCAGATATGCGCAGCAATTCGTGCGAAAAACCTTTTTTGATTATTTGTAAAAACCAATAAATGCACATGTTTAAGGAGCCGAATTTATATCGACTCCTATAGTTTTGCATTTTTTTAAAAATAAACTTGCAAAAACGTTCTGCATATATTAAAATATAATATGTGCGCTGATGCACAAAAAATTTGCAAAGATGCTTAATCATACGTTTGGAAATTTCACAGCTAAACTGCCTGAAGTTTCAAACGGCAAATATATCGGAGGTAATTTTATGCCTGAATATGCATCATTTAAAAGGGAACAGCTTTGTGGGCTTAAAGCCAAGTTGCAAAAGCAGTATGAAAGTTTTAAATCTAAAAATCTCAAGCTTGACATGTCGAGGGGAAAACCGGGTACCGACCAGCTTGATCTTTCCCTTGAAGTGCTTGACTGCATAAACAGCAGCGAGTCATGCAAGTCGGAAGGCGGCGCAGACTGCCGCAACTACGGTCTGCTTGACGGCATCCCCGAGGCGAAGAAGCTTTTTGCCGATATGCTCGAAGTTAACCCTTCTGAAATTATCATCGGCGGCAATTCCAGCCTTAACATGATGTATGATACGGTCGCGCGCGCCATGACACACGGCATACTTGGGCAAACACCGTGGTGCAAGCTTGACCGTGTAAAATTTCTTTGCCCCAGCCCGGGCTATGACCGCCATTTTGCGGTGACCGAACATTTCGAAATCGAGCTCGTAACAGTTGACATGAAGGATGACGGTCCCGATATGGACGCTGTGGAGAAGCTTGTTGCCTCTGATTCGTCGATCAAAGGCATTTGGTGTGTTCCGAAATATTCAAACCCGGAAGGAATTACATATTCAGACGCGGTTGTTGACCGTTTTGCCAGCCTTAATCCGGCGGCGGCAGATTTCCGTATATTCTGGGATAACGCCTATTGTGTTCACCATTTAAGAGAAAAACACGATGAACTTAAAAATATTCTTGAAGCGCTTCGCAAAAACGGCAAAGAAAACATGGTGTATATTTTCGGTTCCACTTCAAAAATCAGCTTCCCCGGCTCCGGTGTCGCCATGATGGGCGCTTCTGAAGAAAACATAAAATCAATCAAAGAGCAGCTTGCTTTCCAGACGATCGGCCCCGACAAGCTCAATCAGCTTCGCCATGTCCGTTTCTTTAAGGATATGGATGGCATAGCACAGCACATGGAAAAGCACGCTGAGATCGTCAGACCGAAGTTTGACGCGGTTATAGACTGCTTCGAGCGTGAACTTGCAGGCACTGGTCTTGCTTCTTGGAATAACCCGAACGGCGGCTATTTCATCAGTGTCAACACACTTGACGGTTGTGCGAAACGCACTGTCGAGCTTTGTAAGGAAGCTGGCGTTGTAATAACTCCTGCGGGCGCTACCTTCCCATACGGCAAAGATACGCGTGACCGCAACATCAGAGTTGCTCCCACTTTCCCGCCGATAAACGAGCTTAAAACAGCAGTCGAGCTTTTCTCACTCTGCGTAAAGCTGGCAGGTGTCGAAAAGCTGCTTGCCGCTGATTCTGTTACCATTGATTCGGCTGTTGTAGAGCTCCAGTCACAGAGAAGATAAATACAAGCAGTAATAAATTGTGACGAATATACAAAAACCGCCTGAAAATTAATTTCAGGCGGTTTTTGTATGATTTTTTGTGATGATCAGTAACCCAGCGGCTCACCGACGATAATGACCTTGATACGCCCCTTGACACGCTGTTTTCCGAGGAGAACATAGCTGCAGCAGATTTTGGCGTCACAATTGCAGTTGACGCATTCCCCTGTCTTGGCGCAGGGCGTAGGGCTGCCAACTCTCGCTGCGTTTGCGGGGGCTGCGATGTTTTTAACGCGGCTGATCGCGTCTTCGCGGTCTTTTACTATTTTATTGTATCCGGTGATGACGATAACACTTTTAGGACCGTAAATCATTGCGGCGACGCGGTTTCCGTTGCCGTCAACGTTGTAAAGCTCGCCATCCTCCGTCACCGCGTTGGTGCTGACAAAATAAGCGTCGGCAAAAAAACTGTCGCGGAAGATTTTTTCGGTTTGCTCACGTGAGAGGTCTTTTTGATAACGGTCAAGATAGTTGAATTTTCCGTTCTTTAAGAAATCTATCACGCCTGTTTCAAACAGCGTCATCGAGCCGCCGCAGGAGACGGTATCGCCTTCTTTTATGAGGGCGGCGGCCTGCTTTAAGGCATCTTCGCGTGTGGGCGCGAAAGATGCTTCCATGTTGTTGCTTTTCAGATTTTTTATAGTTTTGTCGATGTGAAGGCGTAGAGTTGATTTTGCAAAGTCATCCATAACGGTGCTCCTTTTTGCTTTAAATTATTTTATTTAACTGTTTGATTTAATTATAGCAGTTTAGTCAACAGGGGAAATGTTTTTCTTTTATGCTTTTTTGTTTAAAAAGCATTCTTCAAATAGTATATTTGTTGTTCTTACTGTGACTTGATGGTGTTCTTAATGTTCTTTTAAACCAAAATAGGAATACCCATAAGTTGCGGTGTAAGTGGCAAAGAAGCAATTAGAAGAATATACTTATAAACGAAAAAAGTTAAATCATCAAAGTGTCATTCAATAAAAATATCCCCTTGCTTTTCCCCCACCGCCCCCATATACTTTAAATAAAACAAAAAACAGCACAAAAAAAGGAGCGCAAGGCAGAAATGAATGAAAAGCACGCCGGCATCGGCACCCTCAACGAGCGCTCTCTCCACGCCTTTTTGAAAGAATACTATGAGCCGCGGGAAGAAAACCGCGAGGTTAAAGTAGGCCGTTTTGTTGCGGATATTTTAAATTCAAACGGCATTGTCGAGATACAAACCCGTGGCTTTTCAAACCTCAAGAAAAAGCTGTCTGTCTTTCTTGAAAAGCATGAAGTTACTGTTGTCTACCCCGTCGCAAAGATTAAACGCCTTGTTTGGGTTGATCCGGTTACAGGTGAAGCAACACGCCCCCGCCTTTCGCCAAAGGAAGGCGCCGCAAGCGAGATTTTTTATGAGCTTATTCATATAAAAGATCAGCTTGGCGCGACAAATCTCAAACTTAAAATTGTGCTTCTTGAACTGTATGAATACCGGGTTCTTGACGGGTGGAGCCGCGACCGAAAAAAAGGCTCGACGCGAAAAGACCGAGTTCCTGTTTCCATTCTCGACGAGGTTGAGATAGATTGCACGGCTGATTACAAAAAGCTTTTGCCGCAGGGGCTGCCTGAAATATTTACAGTAAGCGACTTTATGAAAAACTCACACGCAAGCCGGACTCTGGCGCAAAGGGCGGTCAATGTTTTGTGCTCGGTGGGTGCTTTAAAACGGGCGGGCAAAAAAGGCCGGGCATATTTATACGAAAAAAACATAGAGAAAGGCGCTCCATAAAAGCGGAGCGCCTTTTTGATTACAGCAGAGGGTATTTCAGTAAAAACACGATTGTTCCGGTATAACACCGGCAGTAATTATAAAAGTGATGATAAAAATAGTGCATCGCGGCGATATCGTCCTCGCTTATTTCGCGGCTGCCAAATCGCGCGGCATCATAGACTTCCGTCACCTTGTCAAAAGTGACGACGCCGAACATCATTTTGCCGCGAATGCTCTCGGCATATTCGGCCGGTGTTGCGCTTGGAGGTTTGTAAAAACCTAGATGCTTTAGTGAGTTTGAAAAATAGTTATAGAGAGATATTGCCTGCTCGTTTCGCCTTTGCTGTGAAATAATAGAATACCATAAGGCGCGGACCGCGGACTTGCCGCCGTAGATCATAAGCAGTAAAGCGGCAACGGAAAGAATGGCAGTAACGATAAGCGCGGTTTTTCTGGCTTGCTCCGCCGCCTTGGCGCGTGCCGCGGCGGCTGTATCTTCCGCCGACGGCAAATCGGATAACGATGTGGTGGAAGACATGTTTGGCATGATCGGCACTGAGTAACCCGATTGCCCGTTTGATGCTGAATCGCCCTGAAAATTTATCTTTGGTAACGACTGCGACGGAGTGGGATCAACTGTTATAAAGCCGTACATGTCTGAATAATACTCAACCCAGGCGTGTGCCTGACGGTTTGTAACCTCATATTTGCCTTTGGTCGTTGCGGTTGGCGCGGCATAGCCTTCCACATATCGCGCGGGCACACCCGAAGCACGCAGCAGCATTGTCATTGCGGTGGCAAAATGTACACAGTAGCCCGATTTTGAACTGAAAAGAAAGAAATCAACAAAGTCACCGCCCGGGGAGGGCTGGCGAGGCGAAATCGTATAGGTGCAGTTGTTTTGAAGCCAGCTTTTTATTGCATCCGCCTTTTCAAACTCGTTGTTACAGTTACGTGTTATCTCTTTCGCCAGGGTTTTCGTGCGCTCGGTGATTTTTTCAGTACCCATATAAGTCTTGCGGATGTTATTGTTATAGGCTATGTAATTGTCTGTGTAATATTTTATTCTTGAATCATTAAGGATGGAGACGTAATCCTCGGCGCTTGTTTTTTCTGCCGACTTAAAGGCTTTTGAATAGATGTCGGGCGTGTAATACCGTACGCTGTAAACCGTATCGGGATCTATATGCGATGAAGCGAGAATATCGGGATAAAGATGGACAAAATCGATTTTTGGTGTCGAATCCAATAATTCACCTTTATAAACGTTAGCCGGAAGAAAAACGTATTTCTGTTGGGCTGATTTGACCGTTACCTTCATTACATGCTGCTTTAGCAAAGGTGAATTAGAATAAAAATTATTATTTAGAACCCAGTCAAGGTTATGGTTTTTAAGGCTATTAATATAACTGAACGAGTAGCCCAGAGCTTCTTTGAACGCGAGGTCGTTATACATATCCGATAAATCGGTGTTTGTGTTTGTCAGCCAGTTCCTCCCTGTGTAGGTGTCATAAATGCGGCCCCTCAGGTAAAAAGGCTCGTCCGCTTCGACCTCAAGCACAAGGGTATCGTCATAGGTTATTGCCCCACCGAGTTTTTGTTGGGGATTGTAGTCGGAAAATCCGGTTTTTGAAGTACTGGGGAACAGCGAACTCAGCATATCGGAAATAGAAGTAAAATCCAATTCGGGCAGTTTACCCAAACCGGCATTGATTTTCGCATAGCCCGGTTGTGTCAAGAGAAGCGCAGCAGCGCAGACAACAGCCGTTACCGCTGTAAAATTTAAAAGGCTCTTTCGGCCTTTGCTTTGTCCGACGCTTAAAAGCAATGTTCTGCGGATAAATAAAACGGTGCAGCTGCCCATAAAAACAAGAAGCGACGTAAACGAATAGGTGAAATCCAAAGCAGACAGCGTAAAAACAAGCGAGACGCCGGTGATAAAGGCAAATAAAATGCCGAGGCGGCTTTTTGAAGCATAAAACATTAAAAAGCAGCAAAACAGCCCGATCATGCACAAAAATATGCGGATAAAACTGTCTGACTGGCGAAGTACATAGTCTTTCACCATCAGTGAACTGATGAAGCTTATTACGGTGTTGTGCCTGATCTGCGCGATCAGCAAAATTGCCGCGAGCAGAAAGCCTCCCACGGCTCCCATATATTTTGCCGCGCGTTTGAAAAAGCACGTCATGATAAGAAAAATGCAGCATACAACGATAATAGATGTCATGTTGATAGCTATGTTTATACTCCAGACAAAAACAAGGCAGATGTTATATGCCGCTGATATAGAAGTGGCGGCAAGCAATAAAAATTCGGCGATACGGTCGCCCAGAAAATCATTTTTCACTCTGTTTCTCCATCGCAGAATATTTTTGTTTTATCGCGTCTGCGGCTTACCTATAACACAATAAAGATTTATGATAGCTTTATCTATCATAATTGTGATAGATATTTTGCGCTTAGCTTGTCAGCACTTTTTTGTAATCCACAAAGTGCAGGTCAAGATACTTGAAAAACTTGCTGTTCTCAACAGAATAAAAAATAAACGGGGCGATAAAAATGAGAGCGGGGTGCCCACCCAAGCTTTTTTGCTCCGCGAGTGATATAGCAAGCTCTTTGTCCGTATTTGCGGTTATTATAACAGCGGAGTCATCATTTATGTCGATTTTAATTTTTGAAGCAGGAGCGGTTGAAGATACCAGAACGGCAGAAATTTCAGGGATATCATCCTGTGACTCTGTGTACAGTGCTTTTACACCGTCGCCGTCATAGTAAACAAGATTTACCTGCTCATTATTTGCGACATGCTGATTAATTACCGTAACGGCTGTTTCCAAAAGCTTGTCGTAGATGAAAAGCCGATTTACGCCTGTATGCGGAGGCAGCCTTAAATCGAGCAAAACTGTAAGGCTGCCTGCGTCCTCGTTATCATAAAGACGCGTCATATACTTTGAGTTGCGCGCAGTCAGCTTCCAGTGAATGCTGTGCATCGGGTCGCCGGGCGCGTATTCGCGTACTCCGTTGTAATAGTCCTGATTTTGCTCAATTACCGCCCCCTGTGTCGGGGAAGTGTCTTCGGCGTTGTTATCTGCGGCGACGCCGATGTCCTCGTCGTTTATTCGCGGAATAACAAAGACGGTTTCTGAAAGCTTTGGCTCAAATGATAAACTAAAAACCCCGAGCAGCCCATATACCTTGATTTTAGTTATCTCCGCCTGATAAATCCCCACATGAATCGGAGTTATTTCAAGCCATGTGTCAACTTTGCTTTTTGGATTTATTATAAATGCGGCTGAGCCTGCATAGGGCTTGTCTATATTTTCGCCGTAAAAACGCATTTTTGCTCTCGCCCGGATGATAAAAACCGGGGCTATGTTTTGCATATTAAAAATAATTTTTACTCTTTCACCGCGTGTTAGTTTTTTCGAGCCGGCCGGCGTTATCATTTTAATACACAGCCGCGAAATCAATGTGAAAACCGCGTCGATAACCGCGAGAAAGAGTAAAAACAGCAGCGGTGTGTACCCAAGCCTGCTGTCAAAAAAATAAGCCGCCACGCCGCAGCATAACAAAAGAACGATAAAAACAGCTCTGCTTTTAAACATGAAAGCTCCTTTTGTATAGCGTCTAAAAAACAATTTATGTGCATGGATATTAACCGGACATCTTTTTTGATACTCTATAGCTTAAATCGGCTGAGCCGTCACCGACGGAGCCCGCACAGCTTTTATAATGTTGGTCATAATATCCTGAGCCGACTTGGCTTCGATCCTTGCTCTTTTTGAAAGAACCAGACGATGGCCGAGTACAAACGGCGCTAAAAATTTAATGTCATCGGGGAGCACAAAATCACGACCGCAATAGACCGCTCTTGACTGAGCCATTCTGAAAAGAGAGATGGAGCCGCGCGGGCTTGCCCCAAGCGCCAGATCAATATGGCTTCGGGTAGATCCCACTATGTCTATGATATATTTGCGAACGCTTTCGTCTACATATATTTTACTGGTTATTTCTCTTATGTTAAGGATGTCTTCTCCGGTCGCCACCGGTGAAAGATTGGACGCCGCGCCCTTTTGGCTAACGTTAAGAATCTGGATTTCTTCTTCCGGCTCGGGGTAGCCAAGCGAGACCTTTATTATAAAACGATCGATTTCAGATTCAGGAAGCGGATAGGTGCCAAGATATTCTGTCGGGTTTTGTGTGGCAAGCACCATGAAAGGCTGAGGCGGCGTGTAGGTGTGCAAATCCACCGTAACCTGGTTTTCCTCCATTACTTCAAGAAGGCTTGCCTGCGTTTTCGGCGAGGTGCGGTTGATCTCGTCGGCAAGAACGAAGTTGCTCATGACGGCGCCCGGGTGAAACTCAAAGTCCTCTGCTTTCGGGTTGTATAATGAGAAACCTGTAACGTCCGACGGCAAAATATCCGGCGTGAACTGTATACGCCTGAAGCTGCAGTCTACCGAGCGCGCGAGGGCGGAAACAAGGCTTGTTTTTCCCACGCCGGGGATATCTTCAATTAAAACATGCCCGCCGCAAGACATAGCCATAACGACAAGCTCGGCTGTGCGGCGCTTGCCGATGATTGCTTTTTCGATGTTTTGAACAACCGCGTTTAGCACCTCACGGGCTTCGCTTACTTCTTTCATTTTAACTCCGTTCTTCCTATCTATATAAAGTACAAAAACAATTTGTTCACAGTTGACCCGATCAAGCGGCTTTTTTGGACTGCATATAAATAAGACACAAAAGTATAGATAATATATCAATATATATCCATTATAGATGATTGCGGTTATTCAATCAACAATGTTTAAAATTTTTAGCAAAGTACACATATATAAGCAATTATTTTATAACTCAAACATTTATTGGAAACTCATTTCCCCCTTGTATTTATATCATGGCGTGATATACTTGTGCAAAAGTAAATAGAAATTATCTTTTTTGCCTCCGGCTGTAAGCAGAGCGGAACTATTCTGCTTTAATTTTGTAATTGCTATATTTTTAATTTTGATATAAAATATAATTGGCTTATTATTAAATCGTTAAAAATATTAACTTTGTTGTAAATAAAATGTAACTAACGGCGTGGGTGGTAATGATATAATAGGAAAAGCATTACCACGCTGCTTTTGCCGGAATTTATTCCGGCGATTTTTTTGAAGGAGTGCTCAGGCTTTATGCTCTTGCGTATAAAAACGGCTGCGGTTTTTCTTACTGTCGTGATGACCGCGATATTTCTTACAAGCTGCGCGGTCGTTCCAACAGACATAACGGAGCTTGAAACCCTGCCAAAGCTAACGGCGGAGCAGCAGGCTATGGAAAAAGCACTCGAAAGCTCGGCGGGCGGAAAACTTACCCTCAAATATCCGCTTGAGGGTGACTATCGCAGTGCGTTCGTACCCAGAGACTTTGACCATAACGGCACAGAACAGGCGCTCGCTTTTTACAGCCTGCAAAATGGGTCCGGAACCCATATTGCCATCCTCAGCAAAGTGGATGGCAAATGGAAGGCGACGGGTAACATCAGCAGCGACAGCAGTGATATAAACAGTATATCGTTCGGTGATTTCAACGGCGACGGCCATGACGACATAGCCGTCGGCTGGTGCTCCTTTAACAGTACGGATATATCTCTTGCGGTCTATACCGAAACCGGTACACCGTTTTCAAAGATAAGCAGCACATTTACCGAGATGAAAACGCTTGATATGGATAACGACGGCAAAACCGACATTCTGCTTATGAAGCTTGATCCTGACGAAAGAAAGGCTATGGCGAGGCTTATCAGCTACCGTGACGGAAAGCTGAAAGAGGTTTCAAATACTCCGCTTGATTCCACTGTCACGAGCTATGCGGGCGTTTATTCGACAAGCCTCAAAACCGGAGAAACCGGTATTATAATAGACGGCTACAAGAGCGAGAAAAAAATGATAACCGAGTTGATCTATTTTAAAAACGGCCGCCTTTATTCGCCTTTATATAACACGAACAATCATACAGTCAACGCCACGATGCGTTATTATACCTGCAAAAGCACTGATATAGACAAAGACGGCATGGTGGAGATCCCCATGCCGGTAGAACTGCCAACCGTTTTAAATGAAAAAGGCACAAACCAGAACTGGCTTGTTCGCTGGTCGGCTTTTGACACAAAAAAAGGGCTGACACCCAAGGTTTCCGCAATAATGAATTATACCGAAAACTATTATCTGACATACCCTGAAAAATGGGGCACAAATGTTACCGTATCAAAGGGCGACAGTGACAGCGTTTGGAATTTTTGCAAGTGGGATTCTGGAAAGGGCGCCTATGGTGACATTTTGTTTACCATCTATGTTTTTAATGAGGATAAATGGAACGGGATCGCAGACAAAAGCGGCTATCAGATACTTTCCGAAAGAAACGGCACCGTTTATCTGGTGCAAATCCCGTCAAAAGCATCGAAGGATAAGCTTGCACTGAGTTTTGATGAGATTAAAAAAATATTCAGCCTTTTGAGCTGATTGCAGTTCGCATAAGTAAATTTGTTGACGTGGAGGGCTCATTATGAAAAGCATACTTGTGGTTGAGGACGAGGAAGCCATCCGTGATTTTGTTATTATCAACTTAAAGAGATCGGGCTACAATGTTTTTGAGGCGGGCTCCGGCGAAGACGCTTTAAAAATCTATGAAGCCAACAGCGCGAAAATCAGCATCGTTTTGCTTGACATCATGCTGCCAGGTATTGACGGCTTTGCGGTGTGCCGCAAGCTGCGTGAAAAAAGCAACACACTCGGGATCATCATGCTGACTGCGCGCACTCAGGAGCTTGACAAGGTTGGGGGGCTCATGATCGGTGCGGACGACTATGTAACAAAGCCTTTCAGCCCGTCGGAATTGGTCGCTCGCATAGACGCGCTTTACCGCAGGCTAGAAACAGATCGCGATTCCAAGCAGCCGGACGATATTGTTTCCGGTGTGTTTACATTGAACTTAAAGAGCCGAACGCTGACAAAAAGCGGAGTGCCGGTTGACCTTACCCAGGTTGAATATCAGATAATGAAGTATTTCATGGAAAGCCCCGACACAGCGCTCAGCCGCAGCGAGATACTTAACCACGTTTGGGGTGAGGATTATTTCGGCGAGCTTAAAATTGTTGATGTTAATGTACGCCGTCTTAGGATGAAAATCGAGGATGAATCGTCAAATCCGATTCATATTCTTACTGTTTGGGGATACGGATATAAGTGGAACGCAAAATAAGCAGAGTTTTTTTTAATACACAAGACAAGCGCGGACACAAGATGATAAAGGGCATTACAAAAAGATGGCTGATAAACATCATGTGTGTTATTTTTACCATCCTTGTGGTTATTTGGGTGTTTTTCGCCTTTTCCATTCACAGCTATTATTACAGAATGCTTGACCAGGCGCTGCGTAATACCGCACAGAGCAACGCAAACAATTTTAAAGAAATGCTCGGGTCGGTAACGCCGGATTTTTACGCTACCGCAAAAGACAGCGTCGAGGGTTTTGCAGATAAAAACAAAATGGAGCTTATTATTCTCGACAGAAACGGCAATGCCGTAATAACTTCAAGCGGTTTTATGCCTGAGGAAGGCAGTGTTCCGCCCGATTTTGTGCTGGCCGACAGCTCTGCTGACGGCATCGGCGAGTGGGACGGTGTAAATTCGGCATCAGGCGAAAAAATTATGGCAGTGACAAAGATGCTCAAAGACAGCGACGGCAAGGTTGTAGGGGCGGCGCGTTACGTCATTTCACTTTCAAAAGCCGACATGCAGGTTGCCATCTATGTTCTTATAAGCGGTATAATCGGGCTTGCCATTATCTTTTTTGTCATCATGTCGGGCATATATTTTACAAACTCCATAGTTATTCCGGTGCGGGAGGTTGGCTCAACCGCCCGGCGGATAGCTTCAGGGGATTTTGACGCCCGTATAGAAAAGCAATATGACGATGAAATAGGCGAGCTTTGCGACACGATAAACTATATGGCGGGTGAGCTGGGTGCCGCGGAACGCATGAAAAACGATTTTATCTCATCTGTCTCGCATGAAATCCGAACCCCTCTGACCGCAATCAAGGGCTGGGGTGAGACGATCCTTTCCACCGGGCCGTCAGACAAAGAAACGCTCAGCAAAGGCATGAGCGTTATAATAGAGGAAACCGAGCGCCTTTCGAGCATGGTTGAGGAGCTGCTTGATTTCTCAAGAATGCAAAACGGTAAATTCAAGCTGATAATGGATAAAGTCGATATTCTTGCCGAGCTTGGCGAGGCGGTTTTAATGTTCTCAGACCGTGCGCACCGCGAAGGACTTACGTTTATCTACAACGAGCCGGAAAGCCTTCCAACGGTTATGGGCGACCGAAACCGGCTCAAGCAGGTCTTTGTCAACATTCTTGACAATGCGTTTAAATATTCAAACGCCGGCGGCATTGTTACGGTGACCACCTCAAGCGGATCAAACTATGTAAAAATATCGATAACAGACACAGGGTGCGGCATTCCGCAGGCGGATTTATCGCGCGTTAAAGAAAAGTTCTTCAAAGGCAATTCAACACGCAGGGGCTCCGGTATCGGGCTAGCTGTTACAGACGAGATTATCTGCCTTCATGGCGGAACTCTTGAGATCGAGAGTGAAGAGTCAAAAGGGACAACCGTTATAATAGCCCTTCCTTCAATATAAATAACCAGCAACAGGAGTGTAATAATGGCGAAAAAAATACATCGCACCATGATAGGCGGGCAGGCGGTCATCGAGGGTGTAATGATGCGCGGCGTTGATAAAACCGCCCTGGCAGTGCGCAAGCCCGACGGAACAATTAATCTTGACGTATGGCCTACCACTTCAGTCAAAGACAGTCATTCCCCGCTGCGCATTCCCATAATCCGCGGCGTTATCAATTTCGTGGAGATGCTTATCTTCGGTTACAAAACCCTCATGAAATCCGCCGAAATAGCCGGCATAGATCTCGATGAACCTGCGCCTGCGGCGGGCAAGTCGGGGCAGCAGTCGGGGGAGGGTAGCATAGTGGACGAAACTTCACCTGCAGCAGACGAGTCGGAGCAGCAGGATGGTGACGTTAGCATAGAGAACGAAACTTCACCTGCGGCGGGCAGTTCGGGGCAGCAAGAGGATAAGGGCAGCATTGAGGACGAGACTTTGCCTTTGTCGGACGAGCAGGGTGATAATGGCAGCGTTGAGGCTGATGCTAATAAGAGCGAAGCTGTCAATACTGACGCTGAAACAGTTGAAAATACCGCTTCTCAAGAGCAGGTAAATGATGCTGCTAAAGAAGAAACTAAATCCGACGGCGAGGGTTTCAGCAAAACCGCGATGGACGCGATTACTATAATCTCTCTTATCGCCGGGTTTGCGTTCGCGATTGCTTTATTTGTTATCGCACCCACTCTTATCGTCGGGAAAACAGACGGGTTTATTCACTGGGGCGCTTTCAGAACTCTTGCGGAAGGGATAATCAAGATTGCAATTTTCATTGCTTATCTTGCGCTGATTGCCCGAATGAAGGATATCCAGCGTGTTTATGAATATCACGGCGCGGAGCACAAAACAATCTATTGCTATGAACACGGCGATGAACTGACACCGGAAAACGCCCGCAAATACACACGCTTCCACCCCCGCTGCGGAACAAGCTTTTTACTTATCGTGTTGATTGTAAGTATAATTGTATTCTCTTTTGTCACATGGAAAACGCTGTGGCTTCGCATTGTTTTGAAAATTGTGCTTTTACCTCTTGTTGTGGGAATCTCTTATGAAATAATAAAATTCGCGGGCAGGCACGACAACTCATTCATGCGCTTTATTCTCGCGCCGGGTCTGTGGCTTCAGCGGCTCACCACGCGTGAACCCGACGACAGCCAGCTTGAGGTCGCAATCATGTCAATCAAAGCGGTTCTGACCGAAAATCCGGATGATGACCAGTGGTAATTGCGCTATGGCGCAATTACCACTGGGGAAAAGCTACAGATTTCTCCGGTACAAGTTTCTTTGTGCCGTGTAAAGTACACTAGTCTTATTATTAGTAGTAATAAATTATAAGAATAATACGAAATGACAATATACTTTTTATCTATGCAGCCACAGAGCGAGACGGAGGGCTATGGAAACCTTAAAACAAATATATATCGAATCGCAAAAGCGGCTTCGAGCGGCAGGTGTTGAAAACCCCGCCTTCGATGCCGCTTGTATAATTGAAAAGCACACCGGCGTAAAACGGCATGAAATTGTGCTATACGGGGGATGCCCTTCTTTCAATCCTACTGACTTTTGGGCAGACATTGAGCGGCGTGAACGCCGCGAACCGTTGCAGTATATCGTTGGAATGTGGCATTTCTACGGATTGGACTTTTTTGTGGGCAGGGGTGTTCTTATACCCCGGCAGGACACTGAGGTTCTTGCCGACACCGCAATCAATTTTCTTAAATCAAAAGAATCACCGAGCGTTCTTGATTTGTGTGCCGGAAGCGGCTGCGTTTCAACAGTTATACTGAAAAATGTTGAAAACTCTTCCGCAGTTTGTGTTGAACTTTCGAATGACGCTGCGTTTTATCTTGAAAAAAACCTTGAGTATAACGGGATAAAAGGACGTGCGCGGATTGTAAAAGCCGACATGCTTTCTTCCTCCTCAGCCGCCGAATTGGATGGCAGGTTTGACGCGATCGTCTGCAACCCGCCTTATATTAAAAGCAGTGACATAGAGGGCTTGCAGCCTGAAGTGGCACAGTTTGAGCCACACCTCGCGCTTGACGGCGGAACGGATGGGCTAGTGTTCTATCGGGCTGTGCAAAATTACCTGATGCTGCTTAAAGCCGGGGGAATGGCGGTGTTTGAGGTGGGAATAGGTCAATCAAACGATGTGGCGGCGATTCTTGAAAATTACGGTCTATCTGATATATTTATTAAGAGAGATTTTTCCGGCATAGAACGGGTTGTCGGTGGTTATTATAAATAATTAAAATGTTAAAGCTGCACAAAAGCCTCTGTGGTAGAAAAATCACAGAGGCTTTTTGTATTGACTTATCTATAATAATGAACATAGGTTACTGAGTACAAGTTAGCTCTTGACGGTGGATTCGGAAAATATAAAATAATCTGTTTAAAAGACAAACAGTTGCCTGTTGATATAAACAGGCGGCCGTTTGTCTTAGTTGTTTAAAATATGTCTTTATCTCTATTGTAATTATCTTGACATGACTGGTCGATATATAATGAACATACGAATTTTATACATCTTTTCTTGATATTTTGCCAAACAATGTTATAATTAAATTAACAACTAAAAAATAATAGAGAAGCTGCCCTAAATTGGCAAAAATGACAAAACATTTACCGTACAACACAAGATTTTACAATGTAAAGGCCTAAGATTGCGGTTTTTTCTATACAAGAATATAGAAATGAAGATGATAAAGGTTTTGCCCATTGAATGCATTTCAATTACTACAAAATTGATAATCAATCTGAAACAAGCAATACTTATCCCGATTAGAAATATAGAATAAATTTTTTGGGAAATGTTAAATATACGCCTTTTTTCGAAAATTTTTTCATCGCGTTTCTTATTGGGGTAGTATAAAACATGGGGGTAATATAATCATGTTAAAAAACACAAAAATAGGCACAAAGGTAACTCTTCTACTCAGCATTATCATTCTAATCGCCTTTTCATCAATGACAGTCATAACTTATAATTCTTCCGCTTCGATCCTCGAAAATGAAATTAATAACAATATGCAAAACCAAGCGGTTAATAACAGCAACATTCTCGCTGAAAAATTAAATGTTTTTAAAGCTGAAGTAAGCGATACATCATCGAAAACTGAAATTAAGACTATGGATTGGAATGTGCAGAAAGCCGTTTTAATCGAAGACGCAAAAAAATACGGATTTATGAAGATGGGCGTTGCTACCCCGGACGGAAATGCCAAATATTCTAACGATGAAACGACTAATATCGTACAAAGAGCATATTTTCTGGATGCTATGAAAGGGCAGATAAATATTTCAGACCCGATCATCAGTACCGCAAACAACAAACTGGTCGTCGTTTTCGCCGCACCGATTACAGATGCAAGCGGCACTGTAAAAGAGGTGCTGGTCGGAACTGCCGACGGAGAGTTTTTAAGTGAATTAACTAAAACAATAACCATTGGCAAAACAGGATATGGTTTTGCCATAAACTCCACAGGCACGTATATAGGCAATAAGGATGAAACCACGGTGGCAAAGCAGGAAAATGTGATCACCGAAGCGAAAAAAGACAAATCACTTGTTCCTTTCGCAAATATTGAAAGCAAGATGATAAGCGGAGCCAAAGGCGTTGACACCTGTACATATAAAAATGTCGAAAAGTACGTGGCATATGCGCCGATCCAGGGAACCAAGTGGTCTTTGGGCGTAGCGGTTGATACAAGCGAAATGATGAGCTCAGTAAACGCGTTGAGAAATCAAATGATTGTTTTTCTGATTGCTGTTTTCGCAATTATCGTTCTGCTGTGCCTGCTCATCATAAGAAGGCTTGTTTCGGGTCCTCTTAAAACATCATTGAATATGATAGAGGAGCTTGCAAAGGGGCACTTGAAAGGGCGGCTGAAAATAAGTTCCGGCGATGAGGTCGGCAAAATGTCAAGGGCAATGAACATGCTCGCCGACACGCTGCAATTCAATATACTTGGCGCCATGAAGCAGATTGCCGAAGGCGACATGAATGTGGAAATCGAGCGCAAAGATAAAGACGACGAGATCACTCCTGTTATCATGGAAACCGCAGCAACAGTTAAAGAGATTGTTAACGACACCAGCGAAATTATAGAATCCGTTAATGAAGGTGTTTTGGATAACCGCTGCAATGATACCAACTATAAAGGCGATTGGAAAACCCTTGCACAAAAAATCAACACGCTGTGCGACAGTGTCTCCACACCTATTGAAGAAGTATGCGGCGTCATCGAAAAGATATCGGTTAACGACTATACAGAAAAGGTTGACGGACAGTATAAAGGCGTCTTTAAGAACCTTGCGGATGAAGTAAATATGGTTCAGTACAGGCTGTTAAACCTTCAAGACGTTGTTATAAAAGTGTCAAAAGGCGATACAAGCTCGCTTGAACAGTATGAAAAAATCGGAAAACTTAGTGAAAACGATAAATTAGTACCCGCAACAATCGAAATGATGAGAGCGATAGAGAATCTCATAAGTGAAGTCCAGCACATGACCGAAGAGTCTGCAAACGGAAACGTTGTAAATACCCATGGTGATGAGGGTAAATTTGAGGGCGGCTACAAAGAAATCGTTAAGGGTATCAACAGCACACTTTCTGCTGTTTCTTCACCTTTATCCGAGGTCTTTAATGTACTCGGTAAAATGTCAGTTAATGATTACACGTTAAAGATGGATGATAACTACAAGGGTGATTTCCAAAAGCTCGCGCAAGCTGTTAACGATGTTCAAACACGGCTGCTCATGATCCAGAATACAGCCATTTTGATCTCCAATGGTGACATAAGCGAGTTGGAAGATTACCGTGCTATTGGTAAACGCAGTGAAAACGACAAGCTAATGCCGGCATTTACAAGGATGATGGAAAGCATAGAGCTGCTTATTGATGAAACTACAAGAATCGCGGATTCCGCGGCAGAAGGAAAGCTGGATGTACGCGGCGACGCCACAAGGTTCAACGGTGGATATTCTCATATCGTAAAGGCTGTAAACACCTTTTTGGAGGCGGTTGAAAAACCGACCAACCAAATAACAAGCGTCATGAACTCAATTTCAAATGCCGATTTCGGTGTAATAATTGACGGCGAATTTCATGGCCAGTTTAAAGAGATGGTCGACTCTGTCAATGCCACTTCAAAACAGCTCAGTGCTATTATCACAGAGGTATCGTCAATAATAACCCGTATGGCGGGCGGGGATTTCAGCTTCGAAACATTAAAAGAGTATAAAGGCGATTTCAAGGCGTTTTCAGATGCGCTCAACACTATACTTAACTCTCTTAACGAGCTGTTCTCAAATGTAAGCGAAACCTCCGCTCAGGTTGCAGCAGGCTCCGCTCAGGTGTCACAGGGCAGCCAGATGCTCTCACAGGGTGCAACCGAGCAGGCAAGCTCTGTTGAGGAGTTGACAGCTTCCATTACCGAAATAGCTTCGCAGACAAAGCAAAACGCGATGAACGCAAGCAAAGCGAACAGCCTTGCGGCTGAAGCCAAAACAAGCGCATCCACCGGCAGAAGCCAGATGAAAGATATGCTTAAATCAATGGATGCCATCAGCGAATCATCAATGAATATTTCAAAGATTATCAAGGTTATCGACGATATTGCGTTCCAAACTAATATTCTTGCCCTTAACGCGGCAGTTGAGGCTGCGAGAGCAGGGCAATACGGAAAAGGCTTCGCGGTAGTCGCCGAAGAGGTACGGAACCTTGCGGCGAAGAGCGCAGGCGCCGCGAAAGACACCACATTGCTTATTGAAGGTACGGTAAACAAGGTGGCGAGCGGAACAGAAATAGCAAGAGGTACAGCAAAAGCCTTTGACGGGATTGTTGACGGCGTAGACAAGGTCGCGGGGCTTGTATCGGAAATTGCGGATGCATCAAACGAACAGGCTACCGGTATTTCGCAGGTAGACAAGGGGCTTGAACAGGTCTCCAAGGTTATTCAAACAAATTCGGCAACGTCAGAGCAAAGCGCCGCGGCGAGTGAAGAGCTGTCGTCGCAGGCGGCAATACTTGAGGGGCAGGTTAAAAAGTTTACCTTGCGAAGCTCACGCAAAGCAAATAAAAGTGCTGGAATATCTGATAAAAAGATAGCTTTTAGCAATACGAAAACACCGGAACCGGAAAAGCCGGTTGTATCGCTCGACGACGAATTCGGCAAATACTGATATTTTTGCAGATAAAAGTCGAGGGGCTGCCTGCTAAAGGCCGACCCTCGACTTTTATTATTTTAATTTGATTTATTAATTTATTATATTAAGTTTTGCTCAACATCTTGCAAATTGGAAAAAAATATGTCATAATATAAATTGCCATATCGACCTATGGCAATTTATATTAAAATTTTGAGTTTGTTGAGATAGAACATACTAAAATTAAATTTTAATAAAAAACAATACGATTAGCGAAATATGGATCCAACTAAATTCTTGTCATAGTGGAGGAAGGTACCATGAAGTCAACCGGCATAGTGAGAAAGATCGATCAGTTGGGGCGCATTGTTGTTCCAAGAGAAACGCGGCAGAAGCTGTATATTGAAACAGGCGATCCGATTGAATTTTATTACGATGAAAACAATATTTATCTTAAAAAATATACACGGGGCTGCCTGTTTTGCAATTCGATGGAAAATGTAATGAATTATAAAGGGCAATACATATGCGAAAATTGCAAAAAAGAGATCGCTGATAAAAAATTTCCAAATGAATAATTTACACTGCTGATCATATTTTTTAAAACAAGAAATCCGCCGGTTTAACGCCGGCGGATTTTATCTTTTTGAAATCAGTTTTTATTTGCACGTAAGTTTACTTGCACGCAAATTTATTTGCACAGTGTCTTTCCGGTAGAATTCAAATCGTTGCAGGCTTCAATTACGCGCTTCGCCATGCCGGTTTCAGCTGCTTTGAGGTATGAGCGGGGGTCGTAATACTTTTTGTTGCCCACTTCGCCGTCAATCTTAAGAACACTGTCGTAGTTCTTGAACATATGGTCGACGATAGGCTTTGTAAACGCATATTGAGTATCGGTGTCGACGTTCATCTTGACAACGCCGTAACCGAGTGTTTCAGCGATATCTTCTTTTGCGGAGCCTGAGCCGCCGTGGAAAACAAACAGGAAACGAGCGCCGTCGCCGTATTTTGCCTGAAGGGCAACCTGACCGTCACGAAGAACTTTCGGACGAAGCTTTACGTTACCAGGCTTGTAAACGCCGTGAACGTTGCCGAATGTTGCGGCAAGCATATAGTCGGCATTTGGAATATTACCGAGCGCTTCATAGAAACGGAGCATATCCTCCGGTGTTGAATAGAGCTTCTCGTTTGCGACATTGGTATTGTTCTCGCCGTCTTCTTCACCGCCGACAACACCAGCCTCAACTTCAAGGATTATCTGGTTTTTAGCGCAGCGCTTGATAAGATCGGTTGCGATCTCGATGTTTTTGCCAAGAGGAATATCAGAACCGTCAAACATATGGCTGTTGAAAAGGTTGCTCTCTCCTCTTGCGCGGCGCTTTTCTGTCTCCTCAATAAGAGGCATGACAAAAGACTCAAGCTTTGAAGCCTTGCAGTGATCCGTGTGAAGAGCAACGAAAACATTGTACTTATCAGCGACAAGGTGAACGTGCTGTGCGAGGGTCATTGCACCGACTGCGCTGCTTTTAATATAAGTTCCGGAGGCAAATTCACCACCGCCAGTGGAAACCTGAATTATGCCGTCGGACTCAGCCTCTGCGAGACCTTCTAAAACGGCGTTAGCTGTTTCAACTGATGAAACATTGAATGCGGGATAAGCGTATTTGCTTTTATACGCCGTATCAAGCATGGTTTTATATTGCTCATAATCTACAACTGGCATTTTTTACACCTCGTTAAATTAATTAATAAATTAATTATATCATAACAGTTCAATGTTTTCCAGTGATGTAAAGATGATTTTTGTTAAAATAAAAACAAAGTTATAACAATTACAAAATTAAAGCTGAATAATATTGATATCAGCCTCCGCCTTCGCACAGAGATAGCATTCGGATTTCCCGTTTGTATTTGAAATTGCAATGGGAATATATGTGCAGCGAAATGAGAACAGACCGGCTCCCAGATGATTTTATAACACATGAAATGCTTGATATTGGGAGTGAAAATGTTATAATTAAAATTAGAAATTTGGCATTAAATCATCTAAAAAAATATAGCGATAGCAGGTATGATTTTATAAAAGGTTTTTTTGAGTGTATAGCTCAGTTCAATAAACTACGGGGGTTATAAAATGCAGGATCAACAATATGGTCAAGATCAGCAAAACGGTCAGAACCAGCAGTATGGACAAAATCAGCAATATGGTCAAGATCAGCAGTATGGTCAAGATCAGCAGTATGGTCAAGATCAGCAGTATGGACAAAACCAACAGTATGGACAAAACCAACAGTATGGACAAAACCAGCAGTATGGACAAAACCAGCAGTATGGACAAAACCAGCAGTATGGTCAAGACCAGCAATATGGTCAAAACCAGCAATATGGTCAAAACCAGCAATATGGTCAAAACCAGCAATACGGACAGAACCAGCAATATGGACAAAACCAACAGTATGGGCAGAACCAGCAATACGATCAAAATTATGAAGAAATAAAAAAGAAGGATAGTAAGGCTATTGCGGGTCTTGTTCTCGGTCTTGTGGGCATTGTTGCCTGGATATTGCCTCTTTTCGGTTACCCTGTAACAATACTGGGGCTTATTTTCAGCATAATCGGTATAAAATCTACAAAGAAAAACATGGCGGTTGCAGGGCTTATTTTATCTATAGTGTTCCTAGTTTTTACGATTTTTAGCTCAATATACGGCGTAATCTCTGCTATGGGTTAGGTTTATTCATCTGTAAAAATTCAATCGACCGCTTTCGATTAATTGGGAGCGGTCATTTTGTTGTTTAACTATCCAATGAAGAGGCAGTTTTAACCGGCAAACACAGTTTATTTTTCGCTTGAAGTTTTTTTAACAATACCGTATAATAAATGGTGGGTTTATGTTTTGCGACATAACCTTCGTTTATCCGTCGATTGGCGGGATATAGCGGTTATAAGCGAACTTTTTTAGCTTAAATCGCTGAGGTTTAACCAATGGTTGACCAATCTATATTCGGCAATGATTTATTGCGGGATATAGCATAAAAAACACCGCGCGCTGATGCACGACGGTGAAATGTTGCTGTGAAAGGAGTTACCGTTATGACTTATTCCCAGGAAGTAGAAAAAATGTGCCCCATAGCTAAAGGCCCGAAACACGGCCCGGCTCCCATTCCTGAAGAAGGCAAATGGGTCAAAGCCTATGAGATAAAAGATATTTCAGGGCTTACACATGGCATCGGCTGGTGCGCTCCGCAGCAGGGATGCTGCAAACTCACACTCAATATCAAGGACGGCATTATCGAGGAGGCCCTTGTTGAGACAATAGGCTGCTCGGGCATGACCCACTCAGCCGCAATGGCAGCCGAGATTCTTCAAGGCAAGACCATTCTTGAGGCACTTAACACCGACCTTGTTTGCGACGCCATCAATGTCGCCATGCGCGAGCTTTTCAAACAGATCGTTTACGGCCGCTCACAGACCGCTTTCTCCGAGGGTGGATTGCCGATAGGCGCTTCACTTGAAGATTTGGGCAAAGGCCTGTATTCACAGGTCGGCACAATGTTCGGCACAAACGCAAAGGGCGTGCGTTATCTTTCAATGGCAGAGGGCTATGTTCTCAGCCTTGCTCTTGATGAAAACAGCGAGGTCATCGGCTATAAGTTTGTCGGCATCGGCAAAATGATGCAGGCGATCCGCCGCGGCACTGACCCCAAAGAAGCATATGAGAAGAACGTGGGCACATACGGTCGCTATGAGAATGCGGCAAAATATATAGACCCGCGTGAAGAATAAGAGAGGAGGTTAAATAAATGGTGCAGTTTGAAGGATACGAAAGAAGAATCGACAAGATAAACAAGTGCCTTGAGGAATATGGTATCAAATCACTTGAGGAAGCTCGTGATATGTGCCTTTCAAAGGGTATAGATGTTGATAAGTTGGTCAAGGGTGTGCAGATGATCGCGTTTGAAAACGCTGTCTGGGCCTATACGCTTGGCTGCGCAATTGCGCTCAAAAAAGGCATTAAAAACGCCGCGACCGCTTCCGAAACCATCGGTATCGGTTTGCAGGCATTTACAGTTCCCGGTTCTGTTGCAGAGCAGCGCGCCGTCGGTATCGGCCACGGCAACCTTGGCGCTATGCTTCTCCGCGACGAGACTAAGTGCTTCTGCTTCTTGGCAGGTCACGAGTCATTCGCAGCAGCAGAAGGCGCAATCGGAATTGCGCGCACAGCCAACAAGGTAAGAAAAGATCCTCTGCGTGTTATACTCAACGGTCTTGGCAAAGACGCTGCCTTCATCATCAGCCGTATTAACGGCTTCACATATGTGAAGACACAGTTTGATTATTTCACCTCCGAGCTTACAACTGTTGAAGAGCACGCCTATTCAAACGGCGAGCGCGCGGCAATAAAGTGCTATGGCGCTGATGATGTCCGCGAGGGTGTTGCGATTATGCAGAAAGAGGGTGTTGACGTTTCCATCACTGGTAACTCAACAAACCCTGTCCGCTTCCAGCACCTTGTTGCAGGCACATATAAGAAGTGGTGCATAGACAACGGCAAGAAGTACTTCTCTGTCGCTTCTGGCGGCGGCACAGGCCGCACACTTCATCCAGACAACATGGGAGCGGGTCCTGCCTCCTATGGCCTTACAGACACGCTTGGCCGTATTCACGGCGATGCTCAGTTCGCCGGCTCATCTTCAGTTCCAGCTCACGTCGAAATGATGGGTCTTATCGGCATGGGCAACAACCCGATGGTCGGCGCAACAGTTGCTTGCGCTGTCGCGGTAGCCGAAGCGAAATAAGTTCTTTTAAAAGAATAGCAGAAAGCCGCATTTCCGAAAGGAGATGCGGCTTTTGTGATATATATAAAAAATTTGTTTGGGGGCTGTGACGGTATCGAAGGGGTAACTTTTCAATAATTGCCGCAAATCAAAAAAACGCCATATGTGAACGCCGCCATCTGGATTTTGGGGCTCTGCCGGCTCTTTTGGTTCGGCAGGCTTGGGGGGCTCCGGTTTTTTCGGTTCGGTGGAATTAAGCGGTTTGGCGGGTTCCTTCGGTTCCGACGGCAGAAAAACTTTACCGGAATCCAACCACAGCTCGAATTTATCGGCAGTGCCTTCAAGAACAATAGTGAAGCTGTCATTTTTCAATTTTGACAGGTCTAAAACACCGTTTGATGTTCCTTCTTTAATGGTGACCGATGAAATTGTATGATCGTTTTCATCCTTTATCGTTGCCTTGACATCACTTCCGGAAGATTCCGCCTTAAAATTCGCTTGGGTTAATCCGGAGCTTCTGAAAAGGGATATATTTTTGGTTTCATCAAGCGGTTGATAGGAATAATATAGCTGATTACTGTAGACGCGGGCACTTCCATTGCATGAGCCTAAGCATAGAACGATTAAAATGCATAGTAAAATAAACGCAGTTTTTCTTTGAAAATTCATATATGTCTCCATCAATTAAAAGTATAAGAATATAAAACAGTGTCAATCAAAGTCAGCGTATTATAAAATTGCCGTTGTAGTAATGCGCGTTTTCAATGGCAAACTGCACGCCGCCCATCACCATGGCAAAGACCGCCAGTATAATGATCAGGGCGATTGCGCCGCCGTCGTAGCGCATTTTGTCATCCTTGTTGACGATATATGAAATCACAATCTCAATGCCCAGAAGGACCAGGATAACGGGCCACAGCGAAAAGATAAACTGGTAGCTGAGCTGCCCGACTATGGTATGAAGCAGAAAAAGCACACCGAAAACAACAAGAGTAATACCGGCGGTGAAGGTGCCGACCCGTCTGCCCTTAATCATGTTTATCAATACCCCTTTTCTTGCCGATTATCAGATAAACGCCAATCGCGATAATCGCGATGCCGATGACTAATCTCGGAATCAGATCTGTTATACCGTTTAACAATCCGTGAAATCTGTAGGACAAAGACAAAAGTGTGCTGTTAACAAAGCTGTTCCACAACAAATCAAGGCCGATAAGAAGGAGAACGATACCGGCGATAAGCTTGAATTTGCCTTGAAATAAAGTTTCCGCGCCTGATAGCTTGTCAAGTGAGAAAAGATAGTGGTCGGAAAGCCGGGCAAACTCATCATCTGGCGCAAAGCATCTATTTATGCAGTCAAAAAAAGAATAGAAAATAACAATCGGGATTAGATACATCAAAGC
>DBTI01000052.1:0-404 GCA_002306975.1 Ruminococcaceae bacterium UBA1320 | reverse complement strand
CTTCATAAAGCCCATAAACATATGCCCTGCACCGGGAAGAAGGGAAAAAACAACGGTTAAAAACTTACTCCTTTTTTTGGGCATTATTTAAAACCTCCAAATCAACAATTTTTTGGGAAAATGCGTTAAGCTGGGCGCTGATTGAATTTACAAAAGAGAAACTTGGGCCGCCCCTGCTGCCTGTGCTGACATCTTGATGGGTTACCAGAGCGTTGAACGCGCTTGAAAAGGTTATGATCAGCGCGACGCAGGCTGCGATTGCAACCTTGAAAACATATAACGCGAACATACGTTTATCCTCGGTCTTTGTCTTTATTTTGTTTTGCAGTTCTTCGTCAAAGCCTGCCGGAACCTGTGCAAGCTCGCTTTCGTCAAAGCCATTGGCAAAGGCTTCAGCGCATCTT
>DBTI01000107.1 GCA_002306975.1 Ruminococcaceae bacterium UBA1320 | reverse complement strand
CCATGACAGGCGACGGAGTCAACGATGTCCTCGCTCTCAAGGAAGCGGATTGCAGTGTTGCTCTGGCTTCCGGCAGCGACGTGGCGTGTCAGGTGTCGCATATAGTTTTGCTGAACTCGAACTTTGCCTCAATGCCCTCGGTGGTTATGGAGGGACGCCGCGTCATAAACAATATTGAACGAAGCGCCTCACTGTTTCTGGTTAAAAATATATTTTCATTTGTAATGGCGCTTATTACCATCATTTTTGTTCTTCCTTATCCGCTCAATCCATCCCAACTAAGTCTCGTTAGCACCATTTCCATAGGAATACCGTCCTTTATACTTGCGATGGAGCCAAATGAAAGCCTTGTGCGGGGCAAGTTCATGCGAAACGTGATTTATCGTGCGCTTCCGGGCGGATTTACCGATATCATACTGATAGTCGGTGTGCTGCTCTTCTATCTGGCATTCGGGCTGCCGACCGATGAGATGTCCACAATTTGCGCTATAATCATCGGTGTAGTCGGACTGCTGGTGCTTCACAGAATGTGTACGCCATATAACAAAATACGCAAGATACTGATGCTTTCGATGATTGCTCTTTTCGTGCTGATGATGGTGCTATTCAAGGATCTGTTTTCACTGACCGCTCTGACCTACCCATCCGCTCTTGTTCTGGTGGTCTTCTCGCTACTAGCGTATCCGCTGATGAAAACGCTCAGCTATTGTCTTGACAAGCTTAAGAATCAGTACAATGCGCGCGAAAATCAAAAGACAATGCAGGTAGGCAGACATCTTGCGGCAGCAAAGAAAAAATAAATAATTACTGCCGGAGAAGAATTTCTCCGGCAGTATACTATATATTGTGTTTTCAGGGCATAGCGGGACATAGTTTACAAAATATTTATAATTAGTTTGTTTAATATTTATTGCAATTTAAAAAATATTGTGATATTATCTAAACAACTCTAGGAAAGGAGATGATAATATGAACAGAAAGTTCAATAACGGAGATGTCGACGACATGATTTATGGAAGCACTGTTACAGTACCCAGCGACAGATAGCTGTCAAGCGGATTTTTGCACCGCTTGTGCGGTTTAATATATCTTGTTGCTGCGTTCCGACGGCTGAGATGCCGCGGGGGCGCATTTGTTTTTATATGAGTATATGTTAACAGGGAAAAAGAGATGTTTGTACCTTTAACTATAAAAAGTCGAATTACACAGCTTTCAAAACCTCGAAATCCGTTCAGTTTCATAAATCGCAAAGTCCCCGCGAATATCGCGGGGACTTTGCGATTAATACTGTTATCCCATTAAAAATGGGATAACAGTATTAATATTATTTAAGGCTGTGGGCGCTTATGCGCCCACAGCCTTAATGCTAATCCCCATTTTACTGGAGATTAGTATTAATTATTTATCTTCGTTTATAATAGTGTTAGTTGGTTTGCTGAAATAACTGTCATCCTCAAAACCGGAGATCATGTCAATCATATATTCGCAGGTTATTTTGCACAGATAGCTTTCAACAGCCATTCTCATAGCGATGTCGGGCAAATTGCCGTCAGAGGAAAGAACCTTGCCGCTGATTTCTTTCGCGGTCATATCGATCATTTTTCGGAAGTTTTCATAAAACTCCTCATCCGTCCTGTTTTGCTTGTCCTCTTTAATCAGAGTGCCGGTATCCTTAACAGACAGAACCTGTTTGATACGCAAAATTACGGATAGATGAACGAGATGTTCTCTTGAGTATTTTTTCCCTCGTGCCCGGGGCAGAACGTCTGCTTTAATATAATTATTAACCATAGCTGAACTAAGTCTGTCATCATCGCGCAGACTTGTACGACTTCGTGAAAGGAAATCGAGTACCTGATCCATATATAGCTCAATATCGGGAAAGCCGTTATAATCGGGAAATTTTAATTGTTCCGCAAGCTCGCGCAGCTTTTCAACATTACCCATTAATCATGACACCTCAATCTGGAGTTGAACATATTATAACTCCATGTCAAGAATAATGCAAGTAAGTTATATAGCCAGTTGACATATCGATAATAGCGTAATATAATATTGATAATCATATTGCACTTGTTAAGGGGGCAAAATCAATGAGTAAAATTTGTCTTTTTGGGGATTCAATTTCAAAAGGCGTTATAATAGATGAGATACATGACAGATACGCCATGACGAAGCATTCCTTTGCAAACATCCTGTCGACCGGTGAGGAAGCGCTTGACGTGACTAATTTCTCCATGCTGGGCTGCACGATTCAAAAAGGAAGAAGCCTTATCGCGCGGCATATAAAAGACGTTGAAAACTGCGAGATAACGGTACTTGAGTATGGCGGAAACGACAGCGATCATCTATGGGCAGAGGTCGCCGAGAATCCGAAGGGCGAGCATCTGCCAAAAACGCCAATTGACGAGTTTGTGAGAAATTATCGGGAAATTGTTGAGCAGCTCATCCAAATGGGCAAGAAGATTGTAGTGCTCAATCTTCCTCCGATTGACGAGCACAAATATTTCAATTGGATCAGCAGGGGACTAAATAAGGAAAACATCCTCCAGTGGCTGGGCGGCAGCGACGAGTATATTTACAGATGGCATGAGATATATAATGTGCAGGTCTGCAACATAGCCTCGGAATTCAAAATACCGGTGATCGATATTCGTTCAGCATTCTTAAAGATGAGAAATTACAGCGACTTTCTTTGCAACGACGGCATACACCCGAATGAAAAGGGCCATGAGATTATTGCGGAAGTGATAGCCGAAGCGATTCCGACGCTTGAATCGGTGATGATCGGCAAAACATGTTTGGAAGCAGGCGCTCTTGCGGGCTAATTACGGTTGACAATTTAATAATTTTGTTGTATTCTAAAGTGCGGCTGAACTTAAAGCCGCACTTTATTACAGCCCAATATGGAAGAGTATCGAAGTGGTCATAACGGCCCTGACTCGAAATTCGTTGTAGTGTAGGTCGTTTAGTCCATCCAAAGTCCTTGATTTGCAAGGCTTTTTGCGGGTTCAAATAACTGAATATTTCGGAGTTCTACCCTCGAGTTCTACCCTAAAAATTCTAATTGAATTTTCTGTTTGGGGATGCTAAACTCAGGTGAACATACATGGAAGAGTATCGAAGTGGTCATAACGGCCCTGACTCGAAATCAGGTAGACGGCAACGTCTCGTGGGTTCGAATCCCACCTCTTCCGCCAAAAAGTCCAGTAACCAAGCGGGTTTGCTGGACTTTTTCTTTTTTACAAAATCTAGAATATCTTGAAAAACCTCGTTTTTAGGGTAGAACTCGCCTTTTTTAGGGTAGAACTAAATGCTAATTTTTAAGGTTATTCGAACTATCTTTGTGCTCATCGTCATCGGCAACAATGCTCCATTTGCTTTCAAAGCCGTTTGCGCCGGGCAGAGCCATGCCTTTTTCCATGGCCTCGGCCGAAGAAATCTTTGAAGTATAATCAAGATGTGCGTAAATGTTTGCCGTGGTGCTGAAATCAGAGTGCCCGAGCCATTCCTGGATTTGCTTTAGTGGAACGCCATTTGCAAGCAAGAGACTTGCACAGCTATGCCGGAGGTCATGGAAGCGTATCACACGGAAACCGTTTATCCGCAAAAAGTTCCTGAAGCCGTCCGTAACGTAATCCGGCTTGATCAGCTCGCCAATTTCATTGACGCAGATATACTCGACATAGTTCTTGCTGTAAGCACGGCCGCAAAGCTTTTTGCTTTTCTTCTGCTCCTCATGCAGCCTAAAATGCCGCTCACGGACAAATGGGGCAAGCGGAAGAGTCCGCCTGCTGGACTTTGTCTTAGTTGTGTCCGAGGCGTAGATTATATCTTTCCCGTCGATTGTGCAGCTTGTGACGGTGTGCCGGATCGATATGGTGTCCCGTTCAAAGTCCACGGCATCCCATTT
>DBTI01000170.1 GCA_002306975.1 Ruminococcaceae bacterium UBA1320 | reverse complement strand
GTGGCACCGGGAAATATGTAACCGTTGACTTCTATGGTTCCGAGCTTTTGTTCCCCGGAAGGAATGGTGAGAACCTGACCGGCATAAATGACGCCGTTTGACCCTATGTGGGGGTTTGCGCTGAAAATCGCGTTTTGGCTGACGCCGTTTGCCCGCGCGATCGAATAAATTGTGTCGCCGCTTTTTACAGTATAGGCCCGGCTGCTTGTGGGCAGAACAAGTGCTTGCCCGATCACAAGCTGCGACGGGTTGACAAGCCGGTTTGCGGAAATAATGCTTTCCGGTGTAATGCCGTTAGCCTTTGCAATGGAATAAATGCTGTCTTTCGGTTTCACAACATAAACGGTCAAAACAATCACTTTCCTTTATAAAAAGTCTCGGTCAATATTGATTAGTGTAATTGAAAATAAAAGCTGTAAGTGAGGTGCGCCGGTTTCTTTAGCATTATATGAAATTAACGGTATTTTGGCACAATTTTTTTAAAAAACCAGTTATTTCTATTTGACAAATGCAAAAACTGATCATATAATATTTTCGGGCAAAGTAGATTACTGCGCGTTAAGTGCCGGGCGAACGGGAAGTTGTCGCCGGACGAAAAATCCTTGATTTGCGGTGCAGTTTTCGCATTCCGTTGCCACATATGAGGATATACGTAGATATACGGCTTCTCTTATTGTGGTGATATGCCACAATTGAATAGAGAGGTTGTTTTTTTATTGAAAAAAACACAAAAAATCGTGCTTATGGGGCTGCTCATAGCCCTGGACGTAGTAGCCGCGTACTTTTTGACAATCAAGACGCCGTTTGTGAAGATTGGCTTATCCTTTATCCCCGTATCCTTCACCGGAATTGCGCTTGGCCCTGTTTTCGGCGGAGTTGGCGCCGCGATTGCAGACGTAATCCAGTATGTGCTGTATCCGCAGGGGGCGTTTATACCCGGAATAACGTTTGACGCGTTTTTATCCGGCGCGGTTTATGGGCTGCTCTTACATAAAAAAGTTCCGGCGCTGTGGCGCTGCCTTGTCGCCGCCGCAATCTGTGAACTGATCATCAGCGCGGGGCTGACGACAATCTGGCTTTATCTCGCAACCCCCGGCAAAACCCTGTATTTTCTTTTTATGACGAGAATTGTATCATGCCTGATCAGGACGCCAATTGAAGCGGTAGTGATTTTCGGAATGTGGAAGATGACGAAAAAGATAAAAGCGTTCTCAATACTCTGAAATAATTTCTAGAACAAAATGCAAACCCCCATGCCATCCGGCATGGGGGTTTGCGCGTATCTTAACCGTTTAACAGCACAATTGCAAAATTTAGAACCGTGGCGTATAACACCCATAAAAGGTAGGGTATCATCAGTATGCCCGCCTTTTTGTCTATTTTAAAGAACATTGCGGTAACGATCAAAATGTAGATAAGAAGGATCACTATGTCGACCAACGCCGCGCCATGCAGGTTTAATGTAAAGAACAGCACGCTCCAAAGCACGTTAAAAACCAGTTGAATGATAAAATAAGAAACCGAGGCCTTTACCCCGGGGGTATCCGCCCCTTTTTTAAGAATAAGGAAAAAAGCGATGCCCATAAGAAGATAAAGGACAGTCCACACGGGTGTGAATATCCAGTCGGGCGGTGCAAAAGCCGGCAATTGAAGTGAATTGAATATTGTCGTCGCGTTCATTGAAAAAAGTCCGGCTAAGAGGCCTGTACCGATTGTTAAGGCAAGCGAAACCACAAACTTTACTAAATTTGCTTTTTTTCCGCTGACGGGCATGGTCAACTCCCCCTGTTTCAAATTCAACCTTGTCTGATTTGGATAAAGCTATGGCAGTTACAGAGTTAAAGCAGAATAGTGTTGTCATCACCCCCGCCTAAGGCGGGGGTGAGATTTCATACCAATTCCAAATTAAAAGTTTCCAAAGAATTCGCGTCAAAATCAATGGTTTACGATTTTTACGCGAATTCTTGTCATAAGTTTATTTGGAATTCGTATTACTCTGCTTTCCTGCTTTTTTTAAAGTTGCAATAAGTTCTGCAATAATAATATATGAGCAAAAATTTCTATAATGCTGAAATCGCAATATTTATTGTTTTAGTTTTCCCCTACCTCCGGCGGGGAAAACGTCTCTGGGAGAAACATCTCCCTATTTTCCTTTTTAAAATTGCGATAATGTGCCGTTTGCATTTGTGTAAAGTTGTCCCACTTTTATGGAACGATGAATATAATAAAGTATGAGCCGGAAACGGAAAGTTATTGCCCAGCCGATATCGGTTAAAAGCGTTAGCTTTCAGCCATTTGCAAGTTTGTCTTGAGTATGGCGAAATGTGACGGTTCACGGTTTTTGCGGGTTTAAAAATTGATTATGGAATTATTATCTATAAAATTATAAATATATGTTTAGCGGACGCGTTTTCGTGGCAAAATAAAAATGTAAACGCGGTAATGACCGCGACAAATCATCTCAAAATCGGAGAGTGGAGAGTTGTGACTGTGCACAGAGGAGATATATATTACGCTGATTTAAGCCCTGTGGTCGGTTCGGAACAGGGCGGCGTACGGCCGGTTCTTATTGTGCAGAACGATGTGGGAAACAAATACAGCCCGACTGTCATTGCGGCAGCCATAACAAGCCAGACGGCAAAGACAAGGCTTCCTACGCATATAAACATCAACGCAGACAGATGCGGTTTGTCAAAGGACTCGGTCGTCCTTTTAGAGCAGATTAGAACACTTGACAAAAAAAGGCTCAAAGAGAGAATGGGTGCGCTTGACGATACCTCAATGCAAAAAGTGGACACGGCGCTTACAATCAGTTTTGGTCTCGGCGCCAATGGCGTCGGCGGGGATGCGGCCATTACATAAGCAGTATCCCCGTGAGCATTTACCCGCTGTGAAAAAAGCACAGCGGGTTATTTTTTGTTGATTTTATATTTTTCAAACAATGCCCTAATATTTGTGTTTTCAGAGGGTAAACTAAGCATGCGGATTAAAAAAATTACAGTAAAAATGCCGGTCATGCCCGCACATGACGGGCATCGCCGTGTGATGCGGCGAACCTTTTAAAAGAAAAGGAGTGTCCTTATGGAAAACTTAACATCAAAGGAATTAACGGCGCTTGAGGATCAGCTTAACTATGAGCAGATTCTTGTCAAAAAGTATCGCACGTTCGCAGACGGATGCACTGATCCCCAGCTCCGCACAAAATGCGAGCAGGTTGCTTCAAGGCATCAGGATCACTTCAACCGTTTAATGAGCCACTTAAGCTAAAGGAGGAAAAATCAATGCAATTTAATCTGAATCAACAGCAGCCGGCAATGGGCGACGTAGAAATTGTAAACGATTCTATCGCCTCACAAAAGCTTATAAGCAGCACCTATGACACATATGCCAACGAGTGTGCCACCCCTAACCTGCGCGACGAGTTTATGAATATACTGAAGGACGAACATCAAATACAGGCCGAACTTTTCAGCGAGATGCAAAAGCGCGGATGGTATCAAACGACACCTGCCGATCAGCAGAAGGTTCAGCAGGCCAAACAGAAATTCCAGAACATGCTCGGCTGATAACCACAAAACCCCGCCGAAAACCGGCGGGGTTAAATTTTTTTAGGTTTGACATAAGTGAGCGCCGATTATATAATAAAACCGAATGATAAAACTGTTGCAATTTCAAATAAAAACGGGAAACCAGTTTGATATTTCCGCGTTAATTTTGTAATTGCTAGAATCAAAAAAATTACATGCGACAACATGGAGGAATAAATGTTGAAAAAACTGGCGGCATTTTTAACAGTGGCTTTAGTTATTCTGCTTTCCGGCTGCTCACAGGCGCCGCAAAAAAGCGGCGGCTCCTCAAGCGCCGAGGCGGTTAAAATTACGTCGTCAGCCCCGGCTCAGGCTTCAACCCCTGCGGTTTCTTCATCTAAAACCACATCGTCAAAAGCGGTGCATGAAAGCGCCGACCCCAAGGTCATAAAGGATTATACCGAAGCGTCGGAATATTATACAAAAAAAGACTACACAAGCGCGGTTGAAAAATGTGATGCCGCCCTTGCCATTGACCCCGAATGCTACGAGGCTTTGAATATCAAGGGAGCGTCAAAATATTACGCGTCGGGCGACCCGCAGCAGGGGCTTCCGCTTATCAACAAATGCATCGAGTTGAATCCCAATTATCAATACGGCTATTTCAACAAAGCGCTTATCTATAAAGGCAAAAAAGACTGGGATACGTCAATCGGCCTTTTCAATAAAGTCATAGAATTAGCGCCCGATAACGCGTGGGCATATTACGGCATTTCCACCATCTATGCCGACCGGAACATGGTCAGCGAGTCGTTGCAATACCTTAAAAAAGCCATAGAGGTCGACCCTTCCGTTAAAGAAACGGCAAAGGTGCAGAGCCACTATGACCGCATGAGAAACAACGAGGAATTTAAGGCTCTTGTTAAATAAAATTTATCTGAGGTAATTTTTGCATGAAGGAAAAATATATAAATTTCAGCTCGCAGAAACGCGGAAAAACCAGAAGACGTTGGAGAAAAGGAGTTTTGATTGCCACCTTTGTTTTGACCGTGGGGGTGATTTCAGCCGCCGTTTACGCGGTTAAGGCTAACGCCACAAAAACACCGCCTTCAGCGTCATCAACCAAAGCAGGCGCGTCTGCAAGCCCACAGAAAAACAGTTCAAGCCTTGCCCAGACAAGCTCGACAAAGCCGGGCGGCAAGACGACAACCAAAATTCCGGTGCTTATGTACCATTCAATCAATTTCGATCCCAAAAATCCGCAGAATATTCTGCGTGTGCCAAAAGACAAATTCGCGGCCGAAATGAAATGGCTGCATGATAACGAATATACCACGCTGTCGCTCGACGAGCTTTACAACGCTGTCTCAAACAACAAGCCGGTTGCGGAAAAATCGGTGGTTCTCACCTTTGACGACGGATATGGCGACAACTATGACAACGCGCTCCCCGTAATAAAGCAGTACGGCTTTAAGGCAACGGTGTTTATGATATCGTCAAAGGTGGGGGACAGCAAGAACGGATATCTTACCGCCGCTCAGATTAAAGAGATGGATAAGAACGGCATGCATATAGAATGCCATACCGTCCACCACCCCGATCTCAGCACGCTTTCCTATAATCAGCAGTATAATGAGCTTTCAAAATCAAAGGCCGATCTTGAAGCGCTGCTTGGAAGACCGGTAGATTATATCGCGTACCCCTCGGGAAAATACAACAGTTCGAGCATTAAGGCCGCTAAAGCGATTGGTTACAAGCTTTGTTTTAAGATGAACGGCGGCATCGCGTCAATCAGCAGCAGCCGGTACGAGTTTCCCCGAGCCTTTGTGGGTGAAGACCTCCAGGATTTTAAAAACAGGGTAAAAGGAACCGCGGATTACAGCAAATAGGATGCGTAAAGCAAAGTGTTATCCCCCCGCCAGAGGCGGGGGGATATTTATAATAAAAATTTAGTGATAAAGGCATGGCAGATATGGAATGTTTGCGCTCTTTGTGGTATTATCATATTATTAGAAGATATCATTAATTTCTTGATTTGTTCAGTTTATATACGTTTTAAATCAATTTGAATAAGAAGAGGAATTGTTTTTGTTTTCCCCCGCCGCAGGCCGACTGCTTCGGCGGGGTAGAAACATTCCCGGAGGTTCCTCTTTAAAAACGTAATCGTTATAATTAATGCGGAAGGGAAGATGTGTATGGAGAATTTTGATAATCTAAACGACATTCAAAAAGACGTTCTGCGCGAAATCGGCAATATCGGCGGTGGAAACGCCGCGACCGCTCTCTCCTCCATATTAACCGGCAAGGTTGACATGTCGCTGCCTGAGCTGAGAATCGTCGGTGTTAACGAGATTTCCATGCTGTTGGGCGGCCCCGAAAAAGAAGTTGTCGGCATTCTCGTGCCCATGACAGATGATGTTAAAGGTATGCTCCTTTTCCTGCTGGATAAGGAATTTACACATATGCTTTTAAGCGTTCTTCTTGACAAGACAATTGACAGCTTTGAAAACATAAACGAAATGGATATGTCCGCGCTCAAAGAAATCGGAAACATTCTCGGAGGCTCTTATATCAACGCGATCTGCGGATTGACTGCTCTTGACATAAAGCTTTTGCCGCCCGATATCGCAATTGATATGGTTGGCGCAATACTTAACTATCCCGCCGAGCTGTTTGGCGCGATGGGAGATAAAGTCCTTTACATTGAAGAAAACTTTTTCAGCGGTGCGGAAAGCATCAAGAGCCATCTGCTCATTATGCCTGAGCTTGACTCACTCAATATAATGTTTAAACGTTTGGGTGTTGATTAATGGCGAATCTTATTGTTGTTGGAATATCGGATTTCAAAATTGCAAAATCCCCGGATGTCCTTATTACATACGCGCTTGGCTCTTGTGTCGGAACTTGTCTTTATGACTCGACTTTGCGGATTGCCGGCCTCTCTCACATTTTGCTGCCTGAGGCGGCAATCTGCAAAAATGATAACAATGTGATGAAATATGCCGACACCGCGATAGTTGAGCTGGTTCGCGTCATGGAGATGCAGGGCGCGTCAAGATACAGGCTGACCGCGAAAATTGCGGGGGGCGCCAAAATGTTCGCCACCACAGGGACAAGCATGGGTGACCGTAATGTTATTGCGGTAAAAAACGAGCTTCAAAAGCTTGGAATACGCATTATCGCGGAAGACACGGGCAGCAATTACGGGCGCACGGTGGAATTCCACCCCGAAGACGGCTGCGTGCTTGTCAAATCGGTGATGCACGGCAACTCGACGCTTTAATCCAATTTTGGATTAAAGCGCGTTTAACACGCATAAAGATTAAAGTGACTTGATAGGCAAAATGTCAGTTATAAATTTACATACCGGCTGAATTTCAGCGACATAAGGAGTAACCTTTTATGAATACTACGTGGCTTGTTATCTGGCTTGTTGCGGTTGTTGTATTTGCTGTCGTTGAGATAGCAACTTTTCAGCTTGTCGCGATCTGGTTTTCCATGGGAGCGGTGGGCAGCATGATTGCCTTTTCGCTGGGCGCGCCTTTTTGGGTTCAGTTGTTGGTTTTCGGAGTGGTGTCGCTGATACTGCTTGTTCTTACGCGCCCGCTTGTGAAAAGGTTCATCAAGGTTAACCATGTGCGGACAAACGTTGACCGTTTAATCGGGAGAACCGCGGTTGTCACGCAGAGCATCTGCAATCTTGAGTCCCGCGGAGCGGCAACGATTTCGGGCATTACATGGTCGGCGCGCAGCGACGACGGTTCTGATATAAAAGCAGGCGACAAGGTTATTATCAAAGAAATCGAAGGTTCAAAGTTGATCGTTTCTGCCATAAGTTTCGACTGATTTTTGCAGCTTCTTTATAATGAGGATTTAATCAACAGCCTTGAAGCAGTATATCGGCAATGATTCATGCTGCCGAATCATATTGCTATCATAAATTTAGCAGGGGGAATATAAATGGACGGATTAGCGGTACCGATAGTATGGGGCATTTTCATTCTTCTGGTAATTATACTTCTCGCGAGTTGTTTGAAGATTATTCCGCAGGCGCACGCATATGTTGTGGAACGCCTTGGCGCTTATCATGTAACATGGATGGCAGGCACGATCAAGTTCAAAATGCCGTTCATAGACAGAATTGCAAAGGTTATCTCATTAAAAGAGCAGGTTGTTGTTTTTGATCCGCAGCCCGTTATCACAAAAGATAATGTAACGATGCAGATTGACACAATCGTATTCTTTCAGGTGACGGACCCGAAACTTTACACCTATGGCGTTGAGCGCCCGATTGTCGCAATCGAGAACCTTACCGCGACAACACTGAGAAACATCATCGGTGAATTGGAACTTGACCACACGCTGACTTCACGTGACGTTATCAACACAAAAATGCGCGCGGTTCTTGACGACGCCTCCGATCCGTGGGGAATCAAGGTCAACCGCGTTGAACTCAAGAATATTGTTCCGCCGAGGGAAATCCAGGACGCGATGGAAAAACAGATGAAGGCTGAACGTGAACGCCGCCAGGCGATTTTGCACGCGGAAGGCGAAAAGGGCAGCCAGATTCTTGTTTCAGAAGGTCAAAAGGCCGCGCAGATATTACAGGCTGAGGCACAAAAGCAATCCGCCATTTTAAGAGCGGAAGGCGTCAAAGAAGCAAAGATCCGTGAAGCGGAAGGTGAAGCTGAGGCTCTGCTAAAGGTTCAGAAAGCTCTTGCCGACAGTATCGTAATGCTCAACGAGGCAAAGCCGAGCGACAAAATCCTTGCGCTCAAATCGCTTGAAGCATGGGGCAGAATCGCCGACGGCAAAGCGACGAAGCTTATTATTCCGTCAGAGATGAAAACGCTCGCTTCGCTTGCGTCGGCGGCAAAAGAGTTTATAACCGATGTGCCGGAACCCTGCGATAAAGAGAAAAATCCAATTGTTCCGCCAGTTAAAACGGTAAAAATAGAACAGTGACAAAAACTGCGCATATTTCTTATAATTATAGTACAGTTTATACAAATAGAAAGATTGCGGTTTAAAACACTTGAAAAACTTTCGTTTTTCACATACAATATAACTGTGATGGTTGTTAAAAAAGCCGTCTGTTATCAATTTTTCGTTAAATATTTGTAAATTGTAGTTTTGAATTAATGTGCGGAGGTGTTAGGCTTGTCGTCAAAGATCGAGGACAAGGGGTCTATATCATCAAGTCTTGAATTCTGCACACATAGTTCATATTGTTTTACTGAAAAATCAGGCAAGGCATAATTGCAAGCAAAAGACACTTCTTAAGAAGTGTCTTTTTTTCTTCTGGATTTTAAATGGAACTTGACCGGGGCCGCTATGCGGCGACAACAGGAGGTTGAAACAATGAAAAAAGCAGCAGTTATCATGGGCAGCGACAGTGACATGCCAGTTGTAAAAGGATGTATTGAGACACTTAAAGGTCTTGGTATCGAGGTTGAAGCACACGTCATATCGGCGCATCGCACACCGGACGGCGCGGCGGCTTTTGCCAACCAGGCGGCGGTTAACGGCTTTGGCGTAATCATCGCGGCGGCGGGCAAAGCGGCGCATCTTGCAGGCGCGCTTGCGGCGCGCACAACGCTTCCGGTTATCGGTATTCCGATAAAATCGTCAACACTTGACGGGCTCGACGCTCTTTTATCGACAGTGCAGATGCCGTCGGGCGTTCCTGTTGCCACGGTGGCAATCAACGGCGGCGACAACGCGGCAATTTTGGCGGCTCAGATTCTCGCCTTAACTGACGACGGTCTTGCAAAAAAACTTGTTGCAATGAAAAAGCAAATGATGGAATCAGTAATAGAAAAGGATTCGAAAATTCAAGCGGAGGTGCAGAGTATATGAAAAAACTCGAACAAATCTATGAAGGCAAAGCTAAGAAGGTTTTCAAAACAGACGACCCGGAACTTTTCATCGTTGATTACAAAGACGATGCGACAGCGTTTAACGGACTGAAAAAAGGCACAATAAAGGGCAAAGGCGTAATTAATAACCGCGTTACCAACTATCTTATGAAAATGCTTGAAGAAAAAGGCGTGCCGACACATTTCGTTGAAGAAATTTCAGAGCGCGAAACGATAGTCAAGAAGGTTACCATTGTTCCTCTTGAGGTTATTGTTCGCAACATCGCGGCAGGCAGCATGTCAAAAAAGCTTGGAATCCCAGAGGGCACAGAGCTGGCATGTCCTGTTCTTGAATATTCCTACAAGGACGATGCGCTTGGTGACCCGATGATTAACAGTTATCACGCGCTCGCAATGAAGCTCGCGACACAAGAAGAGCTCGACACAATAGACAGCCTTACCTTTAAGATCAACGATCTTCTTAAAGAGTATTTCAAGGGCGTTGGAATCGAGCTTGTTGATTTTAAGCTTGAATTCGGCAGAACAACCGACGGCAAGATTATTCTCGCTGACGAAATTTCTCCCGATACCTGCCGCCTTTGGGATATCAAAACACACGAGAAGCTTGACAAAGACCGTTTCAGACGCGATCTTGGCAAGGTCGAGGACGCATATCAGGAAATTCTCAAGCGCCTATTTGGTGAATAAGCAGTTGCACTGCAGGCAAGACGCGATTTGGCTTTGATTTGATTTAAAGCTTTTTGTCGCGATGGGTAGCTATTTGGGTGAATTCCTTGTCCACAAATTGCGGACAAGTTTACGGTTTGATATAGTGCGCGGCGGCGGGGTGTTTTTATATGATTTATACCTCGTGAATTGCTCACCGCAGGTGCAGGTGGAGGTTGTTTTTAATGTGGAATGAACTGCATGAGGAATGTGGTGTATTTGGTATCTATGGAGTCAATAGGGAGATAGACCCCGCGCATCAGACCTATCTTGCGCTTTACGCGCTGCAGCACCGCGGGCAGGAAAGCTGCGGCATAGCCGTCAATGATGGCGGCGTAATATTTGCGCATAAGGATTTGGGACTGATACCCGAGGTTTTCAATGAGGTTATGTTAAACCACATGGGTGGCGGTAACATGGCGATTGGTCACGTGCGTTATTCAACGACCGGTGGCAATAGCCGTGAAAATGCTCAGCCTATGGTAATGAAATATGCAAAAGGCTCGATAGCGCTCGCCCATAACGGCAACCTCGTTAATACGTATGAACTGCGTCATCAGCTCGAACTTAACGGAGCGATATTCCAGACAACGAATGACTCAGAGGTAATGGCGTATATTATCGCCCGAAACAGGCTGAAAACACCGTCGATAGAGCAAGCGGTCGTCGAATCAATGAAGACGCTCAAGGGAGCTTATTCAATTGTGCTGATGTCTCCGCAAAAGCTAATTGCCGCGCGTGACCCTAACGGCTTCAGACCGCTTTGCATGGGCAAACTGGGCGACAGCGTTGTTTTTGCTTCTGAATCATGCGCGCTTGATTCTATTGGCGCGACCTTTGAACGCGATGTAGAGCCGGGTGAAGTTGTTGTCGTGCATGACGGCAAGATTACAAGCATAAAAGAGCACTGCGGCGGCAAAAGCAGCCTGTGTATCTTTGAATACATCTATTTTGCCCGCCCCGATTCGGTGATTGACGGCGAAAGCGTGCATTTGGCGCGCCAACGCGCGGGGGCGCTGCTTGCGGAACAGTATCCGGTGGAGGCTGACCTCGTTGTCGGCGTTCCCGATTCCGGCATCGACGCCGCGCTTGGTTACTCGCACGAGTCCGGCATTCCTTACGGTCTTGGATTTATCAAGAATAAATATATAGGGCGTACATTTATCCAGCCGACACAGGGGCAGCGCGACAACGCGGTGCGCATAAAGCTCAACGCGCTCGCAAGCGCGGTAAAAGGCAAGCGCGTTATCATGGTCGATGATTCTATTGTCCGCGGCACAACGAGCGCACGCATCGTTTCTCTATTAAGAGAAGCAGGTGCGACACAGGTGCATGTTCGCGTTTCGTCGCCGCCGTTCCGCAATCCCTGCTATTTCGGAACTGACATAGACTCACGCAATAAGCTTATCGCGTGCCTTATGTCTGTCGATGAAATTTGCAAAAATATTGGCGCGGACACGCTCGGCTACCTTGATACGGCCGACCTTGAAAAAATTGCGCCGAATTCAAAATGTTCATTCTGCAAAGGGTGTTTTACCGGCACATATCCGATTGAGGTTCCGGAAGAAATCCCCAAAGATAGATTTGAAATAAAAATAAAAGAGAATTAAGGGTTGTTTATACAGCCATTTAAATCTGGAGGTCAATTGATGAAAAGCTATAGTGAAAGCTACAAAAACGCCGGCGTGGATGTTACCGCGGGATATCGAGCAGTTGAACTGATGAAGGAACATGTGGGCCGCACAAATATATCCGGCGTGCTCTCGGGCATAGGCGGCTTCGGCGGGCTTTTCGAGCTTGGCGAAGGCTGCTCAAACCCTGTGCTTGTTTCGGGCACCGATGGTGTCGGAACAAAATTGAAGCTTGCTTTTCTCATGGATAAGCACGACACGGTCGGCATAGACTGCGTTGCGATGTGCTCTAACGATATAGTCTGCTCCGGCGCGAAGCCGCTGTTTTTCCTTGACTATGTTGCATGCGGCAAAAATGTTCCCGAACGCATCGCGGCAATTGTTTCCGGTGTCGCGGAAGGCTGCGTGCAGTCAGGCTGCGCGCTTGTCGGCGGTGAAACAGCAGAGATGCCCGGTTTTTATCCGGTCAGCGAATATGACCTCGCCGGTTTCTGCGTCGGTGTTGTTGACAAAACAAAAATAATTGACCGCACAAAGGTCAAAGACGGCGACGCGTTAATCGGTCTCGCTTCAAGCGGCGTTCATTCCAATGGTTTTTCACTTGTTCGCAGAATTTTCAGCGTGACATCGGAAAAGCTCTCGACCTATGTTGACGAGCTTGGCTGCACACTTGGCGAAGCGCTGATCGCGCCGACCCGTATTTATGTAAAACCTGTCTTAAAGCTGATTGATGAAATCGGCGTCAATGGAATCGCACATATCACAGGCGGCGGCTTTTACGAAAACATTCCGCGCATGTTGCCGGAAGGCCTTAAAGCCGTTATCACAAAAGGCACATTCCCGATTCCTCCGATCTTCGGTTTGCTTCAAAGAACCGGAAATGTCCCTGAAAGAGACATGTTCAACACCTTTAACATGGGTATAGGCATGTGCATAGCGGTAGACGCGGATAAAGCCGACGCCGCGGTAAAGCTTTTATGCGATGCCGGTGAAAAAGCCTATATCATAGGCCGTGTGGCAAGCGGCGAGGACGGTGTGGAGATATGCTGAAAATCGCCGTGCTGGTTTCCGGCGGCGGTACAAATCTCCAGGCACTCATTGATGCACAAAAAAACGGCATAATAAGAAATGGGCGCATTTGCTGCGTAATTTCGGGAAAAGAAGGCGCTTATGCGCTTGAACGTGCGAAACAAAATGACATACCTGCATATGTAGTGGCACGCAAAAGCTATAGTTCGGTGGCGGATTTTGACCACGCACTCACAGAAAAATTAAAAGAAGCAGGCGCTGACGTTGTGGTGCTCGCAGGCTTTTTATCAATTCTTGGCGATGAAATTTTATCGGTATTTGAAAACCAGATTATCAATATTCACCCGTCACTCATCCCATCCTTCTGCGGCTCCGGTTATTACGGGCTTCGCGTGCATGAAGAGGCTCTTAAATACGGTGTCAAGGTGACGGGCGCTACGGTACATTTCGTCAGCAAAGTTGTTGACGGCGGCGCGATCATCGCGCAAAAGGCAGTTGAGGTTAAAGACGGCGACACACCCGAAATACTTCAGCGCCGCGTGATGGAGCAGGCGGAATGGGTTATTCTGCCGCGCGCTGTGTCGCTTTTCTGCGACGGAAAGCTTAAAGTGGAAAACGGCAAAGTTTTAATCCTTGAGTGATTATAAAAGTAGGAGACAACAAAACCATTCCGCTTTAATTTTTAATTTCTATATAACACAATAAGTTTTTAATATAGCTATCCTTAGCATAAAGCTATTGTGTTATATGTAGTGCGCCTGTGCGTTTGCGTTAGCGAAATTTCGCACGCGTTATGGCGTTTAGCCGCACCTATATACAATTGTTCATATATTAACTATTTATTCAGTTGTATATAGTAATCGTTAATGGCAAGGAAGCCGCATTTATTATAAACTGAAAAGAAGGCAGAGTAAAATGGCGACTGAGGAAAGTTTATTAGTAACACCTGTCGGGCAGCTCGGTTTAATCGGTATGAGGGGCTGCGAGGAAATCACAGCAAGAGTTGACCAATATCTTCTTGACTGGAGAAGCGACGCGGAACAGGGTACGTTTCAGATTGAAACCTGCTGCCCGAGGTTCAGCTCCGGTGAGGCAAAGAGCCACATCAAAAAGTCTGTGCGCGGTCATGACCTTTTCATCATCTGCGATGTTTTCAACTATGGCGTAAAATACAACATGTACGGCATGGAAGTTCCGATGTCTCCAGACGACCATTTTCAGGATTTGAAGCGCACCATTGCGGCTGCCGGGGGAAAGGCGCGCCGCATTACAGTCATCATGCCCATGCTTTATGAAGGCCGTCAGCATCGCCGCGTATCGCGTGAATCGCTCGACTGTGCTATGGCGCTTCAAGAGCTTGCGCATATGGGTGTTACCGACATTGTAACCTTCGACCCGCACGATCCGCGCGTTCAAAACGCCATTCCGCTTATCGGTTTTGAAAGCGTGCAGCCTAAATATCAGATGATAAAGGCGCTGGTTCACAAGGTCCCTGATATCAAGATTGACCGCGAGAACATTACGATCATTTCCCCTGACGAGGGCGGCATGTCGCGCTGTATTTATTATTCTTCGGTGCTTGGTCTTGACCTTGGCATGTTCTACAAGCGCCGTGACTATGCAAAGATCGTCGGCGGGCGCAACCCGATCATCAGCCACGAGTATCTGGGTGGCGGCATTGAGGGCAAAGATGTTATCATTGTCGACGACATAATCGCGTCGGGTGACTCTGTTATCGACATAGCGGAGCAGCTCAAAGCCAAAAAGGTGCGCCGCGTGTTTGTTTTCGCAACGTTCGGCCTTTTCACAGAGGGGCTTGCAAGGTTTGACGAAGCTTACAAAAACGGTTTGATTGAAAAGATTTTCACCACAAACCTTATTTATCGCAAAGAAGATTTAAAGCAAAAAGAGTGGTACGCTGAAGTTGATATGTCAAAATACATCGCATACATTGTCAACACACTCAACTACGACCGCTCAATGAGTGAGCTGCTCGACCCGGTCAATCGCATAAACAAGTTGCTTGGAAAATTGAACAAAGAATAAAACAAAAGCCGCGGTTCCACGCAAAAGGAACCGCGGCTTAAGTATTTCGTATTAATTGAAATAATAATCAACTGACTATAGTCTAATGAACAAACAGATGAAATATTTATTCATATATCTCCATAATAATTCGGAAGTAGAAGGAAAACATACCCCCAATTTTTATTTTTAAAAATATAATTACTGTATTGTAAAGCTAAAAATTTAATGCACAACCTGTTCAATTCAGTTGGAAATATTATAGCTACCACTTTATCTCACTATGTGGTATAATCAATCAGGTATAGCTCGAAATCTGGCGAAATTATAGCAGGAGAGGGTACATATGGGCAAATTATCGGCATTTCTGTTTTACGGGCTGCCTGCGTCTGTAGGCAATCACACACATTACAGCGGGGGTGGAACTACTCACACAACAGGTGGGGGTTATTCAGGCGGCGGCATGGGCGGTTTTTTCTTTTTAGGAGGGCTTGGCGGCGGCGGAATAACAGGAATAGTCGTCATAATAATTATTGCTATTATCATTTTTTACATACGCAAAAAAGGTATGGGAATGGGTGCAGGCTCGTTCAGTCAGCCGGCGGCTCCCATTGTTCAGCCGCGCGACAATGAGATCATTCAGTCAATCAAAGAGCATGATCCGGAATTTTCAAGTGAGAGATTTTTGTCGTGGGCTGAGCAGGTGTTTGTGCAGCTGCAGTATGCCTGGACAGAGCGTGACTGGAAAAAAGCGCGCCCATTTGAATCTGAAGAGCTTTTTAATCTGCACAAGATGCAGCTTGATGAATTTATAAGGAACGGAACCATAAATGTTATGGAAAACGTTTGCGTCAACGAGTCTTTCCTATGCGATTACGCGGCGGAAGACAAATATGAATTCTTGACTGTGTTTATGAATACGCGTTACAATGATTATATAATAAAAGAAGATACCAAAAAGGTCATAAAGGGCGACCCGAAAAAAGAATACAATGTGCAGTACAAGCTTAAATTTAAGCGTTCTCTGGGTGTCCAGACCGGCGAGATGAGCAACAAGAGCACTACAAAATGCCCGAACTGCGGCGCTCCGGTCGATGTAAATGCAGCCGGTCAGTGCGCTTATTGCGGCACTGTCATTACAGACGGCGAACACGATTGGGTACTCTGCAACATGGACGACGTAGCCCAAAGCTAACCGCCTGCGGCGGCGCAGTTCGCGGTTTGGCTTTTAGGTTTAGTTTTTCTTTAAGTCGCGAACCCA
>DBTI01000128.1:2079-7101 GCA_002306975.1 Ruminococcaceae bacterium UBA1320 | reverse complement strand
ATCCACCTGTTCCTTTTCTTCCTCCAGGTTCTCTGGAAGCTGCCCCCAATACAGTGACGTTGGCCGGGCAGAAGTATCATTGTCACTCTTGCGGTTCTTCGCAGTTCAGATGTACCGCATCTGATTTATCTCCTCCTCAGGAACTGCTCAGGGAATGCCCCACCGCAAGGATAAATGCCTGTTATTATCTATTTTGTTTTCCAGATTCTTGGATTTTAGATTTCTAAAGTGTTTTCAGAAATGGTACTTCTGAGAACAGTCAAAAAGCAAACAAAAATGTTTACTTTTTGACTGCCATCAGGATGTTAAACGAAATTAGAAAGCTGCCAAAGACTTCGATGTGCGTTACATCTCAAAGTACTTGACAGCTCCATGTAATATGCTATTATTAAATAGCATATTACATGCTCTCCAAAAGGTCTTATTTGATGTATTGTCTTATTTCTGTTTGTAATAAAAAGTACAGTGCCAAATTGGCACTGTACTTTTTTTGTGCTATAATAGGAATATCTTGAAAACCAATATTTTGACAGGTGACGGCATGGAAAAGACGAGTAATGTAGAAATAGGGTATTTAATGGGCTTCGAAAGGTAAAGTGTTTCGGGGCTTGTTAAATACTCTTTTTTGTTGTAAAACAGCTTTAGGGTTTACCTATAATGGGTAGCTAACACTACCACACGGTTTAGCAAAATGCAAATTTGATGGTTTTGCGTACAAAAACCTAAACTATTATCGAAAACGATATTTTTGCGCAAAACGAATCAAACTCAATAAAGAGAGCAAGTTGGTCTATAATCGGTTTGAATATCAAATAAATTTGGCTATATGTCATATTATCTCAAGCCTTGGCAGCGACTCCGACCTGTATTATCTTTTGTAAATATCACTATAGATGATTGCTCCGAATGGACCGTTGCAGAATTAAGTAAAAAAGAAAAAAGGATGGTTCACATAAACATATCTTTAAGTTTCATTTTCTATATCTTTATGCAATTTGATTCACAATGGGAATACTAAAATAAAGGGGCTTTGAAACATGGAAACTGATATTCCAATATTCGGCGAAAATGAATACAGCGAATCGAATTATGCATACCGCTGGATTGACAATAATATTTTTGAGCAATATTACAAAAACATATGTCGATGCAAGTTGGGAAGTTTTAAAAAAGTCCTTGATATCGGATGCGGCACCGGACAATTCACGATTAATGTGGCACAGAAATTGCCCCACTCATATGTCCACGGGCTGGATATTTCAAAAACTCAGTTTGCAAAGCTAGAAGAGATTGCACATGAGCTGAAAATCATAAATGTACACACGGTTAACGACGATATTTTTAGTTTCACGGCACCGTTTACATACGATCTCATCATTTGCTCGGAAATGATTCATCTGGTTGAAGATGTGGGAAAACTGGCGAAAAAATTGCTTTCAATGCTCAGCCCTGAAGGGATCATTTGCATACGGACATCTTCACCAGAGCAGCTTTTCGGCAGAAGTACATACCGATTTTTTCCTAGGTGCCGCTATATTGATTTGCAGCGGTTAAAAACAAGAGAATTAATACAATCGGCTTTTGAAATGTACTGTACGTGTGATTTTCAGAATTATGCAATCGACGAAAGCCGTGATAAAAAAACTTCTTATGTTATCGAAAGCTTTCGCAGAAAGCTGTACTCTACGCTGTATTTGTTAACAGATAAAGAATTTGAGGATGGAATTTCGCGGATGGAATTAGAATATGCGGGAAGGGAGAGCATTAATATTGATACGCTGATGACACAATATATTATCAGCAGTATCAGCAATAGGGTAAAGTGAATATGAAGCTGAAGATAGGTAATATAATCAACATTATTATTTACAGTATATTGATTCTTCTTCTGATGTTTTGGAATATCTTTGTTGGCTTTATTAAAATTTCAAGTGAATCACTGTTTGCGACTGCCATAGGAGTGTTTTTATTTACAGAGATAGGTGTTATACGCGAACTCAATAAAATCAATGACAAACTCAGCGGTTTTGCAAATAATGAAATCGTGTCGTCCGATGACCTTAATACGGCCTTGATCTCTGCAATAAAGTCAAAACGTGTTATCAATCATATGCGTATTTTTGCATTGTCAACCAATGTGATACAGCCGATTGTTCGCTCATCGCTTAATAGCAAAACAATTATACGTAAATGTTCAATGCTCATAAGAAACTTAAACGACGAGGAGTATGAAAAGAATTTTGGCAATGAAGTCATTTCCATAATCAACAGGTGGCAAAACATGAAAGGAAGATCCATAAGCAAATTTGAAATCACTTTTTTTGATACATTGCCTTCGGATTTCAATATTATCATTGATGATGACATCGCTATTATTGGAAATTACATTTTTACCGCAAACGACAAGTCAAATATTACGATTGATCGCGTCATATCTGTTAGCAATTCCAGAGAATCCGGAAAGGATGTCATACATAGTTACATTGAAAGATTTGATAAATCCTTTGAGTATTTTAAAAGTGTCAATGAAAATCATATCCGGGGGGATGAAGAATGCCACTTACACTAATAAAAAATCCGCTTATTGAATCACAGATTGGTGTATTTCTTGACGCAAAATCCTGCATAAGCGAATGTGAGCAATCTCTTAAATTGGCAAGTTTAATGATGGCTGCCGAAATGGGACATTATATTGGATTTAATAAAAGAAGCATTCAGACAATTACCCGAAAAAGTGAGATTGCCACAGTGCCTGATAATATTACACTTATGCCAATCTTACGCGCAGGATTGCCAATGGCAGATGGGTTTAAAATCATATTTCCACTAGCTAGGGTAAGCCATGCGATAGTAAATAGATCAAGCCTTTGTGAAATAGCAATTGATAGAATCTACTATTCGAATCAAATGATAGCAGACAATATAATCATTTTGGATTCAATTATAGGTACAGGATTATCAATTATTACAGTTATTGATTATTTATTGAGTATGGGAGTCCCCGTAAACCAAATAAAAGTTGCTTCGCTTATGGCTACTCCACAGGGTATTAAAGCGATAGAGAACGATAACAGAGACGTCAGCTTGTTTTCATGTTATTCTGCCGATATTTTGGAAGAAATGTCAAATACATATCCAAGGCAGGCACATGCGGGACCACGAATATTTGGCGTTTGAAGGTCTCAGAATTCGATGGAATGTCTATATTTCGGGTAAGCAGTTTTTGTGAAGGGATTGCCCATTGCCGGAACGCTGGGAAATCCAAGTGACCTCTGATTGTCTGTATAAAGTACCTATAATCAGAAGTTTGTTTTACTATACAGTTTGCTTAAATTATGACGGAGGCTAAATCTAATTAAATAAATTGTAAGACTTTTTAGAATAGAGTCGAAAAAGTCTTAAGATTTTTTCGACTCTATTCTCTCATGTTGCTGGGATATTGTCTATGTACCCGATTACTTGACGCTTACGGATATGTTTTCTTATAATAATACATCGTGCAGAAGAATGGATTCCCTGCTGTATTCTGACGGCCGATCAGCATAAGAAAGCCATGATCAATGATTTGACCCGGTCCTGTTTGGTTTGAGTGTCAAAATTGGCCTGATGCTGCACTGTGACAGAATGTAAAGGTAACAAAAAGGCGTGACGCAGAGATTTTGCGTCATGCCCTGTTTGCTGCGGATTTATTTTTTTACTAGTGCTTGTTTCAAAAAATCACAGAAACCGCGCCAACTGACAAAAGAAATCAGATAAATCGGGCCTGCATTGTTTTGTCACTATAATGGTATGGATTCATGATAAAATTCCAAATAGAGTAAAGACTCCAACGCTGCATTTGGTGATTTCACATTTATTAAACAACGCCTAGCCGTGATGCCTCCGGCGAGTCAGTCGTGAACCTTGACCGGATCAGCTGGATCAGCCGGATTTGGCTGTTCCTCTTGTTTTAGTTGTTTGACCGGTTCTACTTCGATCAAGCCAAGCCTTCCAAACCATTTGTCCAAAGGCAACCAGATGTACAGTGCGTATAAGGGAATATGGCACAGGCAGAAAATAAGCCCCTGCGTCCATGTCAGCGGATGACCGAATATTACGATGATGTGGTAGGCGTAATCCAAAGAGTTTGCAAGACCATGGCCATTTGCTGTATTAAAGCACAGATCCAGTATTCCGGAGAAGATCATCGTGATCCCGATCAGGCATATTTTGATAGAATGGCCCGGAGTGCCGCCCGAAAGACGATGTGCAAATGCGACGGACATAATAATGAGCGGATAGCATAAAAGATACAGATTCGTATACATCTCGCCCTGAGCCGGTGTGTTGAGTGTACCGAATATTCCGTAATAGCTCGCCCGCGGTATAATCAGGCACAGAAAAGCAAAGAAGGGCAGACAGCACGCCAGATAGTTCCATTTGAACTTATTGGGGAAAAATGAAATGCCAAGAACCGCGAAAACAAACACCGCAAACTTAACGACGAGCCACCAGCCCTGTTCAATTTTGGATTGATGAGGCAGGCAAAACCAGACAAATGCAAGACCCAGAATTGCAACGAACATGCAAATTAACCACAGGTACTTTTTTAAAAGCTTCATATTTTCACTCCTCAATATTATAAAATCAGCCATAAGCCAAACTGAGAGGACACAGGGTCTTCATGGTTTGACTCCGGCGAACCTCCATTCTCAGACTGAAAAGCTAAAAAATAGATTTCACCTTGTTTTCTTTTTTCTCAAAAATCTTGGTCTGGTTTATATGAACGCCCTTTCTCTTCTGCTTTTCTCTTAACACCGTTAAGAAAAGCTGAATGACGGGATGCCCCCGGTATTTTCTGATCATATACCTGAGATTATCATCCAGCAATTTTTTATCGCAGTAAAAATTGCTGGGATGCATCATGTGGTAGTTTGCGGCGTAATTGGCGTAAAAGAAACGTACTTTTAAAAAGGTGAGCCTTATTCCGAGGTCAATATCCTCGTGACCCCATTTTTTGAAATTTTCATCAAAGCAGCCTGC
>DBTI01000128.1:0-1829 GCA_002306975.1 Ruminococcaceae bacterium UBA1320 | reverse complement strand
TGAAATTTTCATCAAAGCAGCCTGCCTTCAGCAGTACCTCCCGGCTGACAGAAACATTTCCCGTGTAAAAATTGAGCCAGCGGAGCATGCCTTTTTCATGATGATCATGTATCAAATATTTCTGAATGTCCCCATGCTCCTCGCAATACTGCTCCAGATTGTCAATAGAGTTTCCGTAAGCTTCAATTTCTACATCGCTCAGATAGAATTCATTTCTTGTTCCGAAGACAACTGCCGGTTTTCCGACCTGCTCATGCATCTCCAGATGCCCGCAGATAAAGGTGGGCGAAACCACTCTGTCATCGTCTAAAAAGATGATAATTTCCCCTTTTGACCTTTCAATCCCTCTGTTTCGGGCGGTGGCACGCCCGACATTGTTTTTGCATATGACCTGAACCAGTGTAAAGGAAAAGCTCAACTGCTGGAATTTTTCGATCATTTCCGGGTCACATCCGTCAAAAACGACGATCACTTCCACTTCATCGGTTATCTGGGGTTCCAGCGATTTAAGCACCAGTTTCAGCCTGAGCAGCTTATTAAAAGTAGGTACGATAATACTCACTTTTGTCATACTGATTCAACCGCTCCTTTGTCGTTCCTCATAGTTTTAACGTCGCTTTCAGCTTATAGAACACAATGGCCCGCTGTAATCCCTTTTCGTTTGGAAACTTCGTTTTCAGATACTTCAAATTTGAAAGCTCTTCTTTACTCTTCTGCCCTTTCACATGGCTGTGCAAAATATGATAACAGACAATATTGTCGTCCTGAATATACTGGATATTTTCTTTAACAAGCCGGTAGCCGAGATCCGTATCCTCATATCCCCATCCTTTAAAGCGCTCGTCAAACCCGTTCAGCTTGAGCAGCAGACTTCTGTCGACAGACACATTCCCCGTAATAAACGCGATGTACCTTAGAGAACAGGATGGGTTACTGACAAACAGCTTTTTTATGCTGTAGTAAAATTCTTTTTTGCTGTTTTTATAAACCTTTGCCAACATTGTTTTTAAGTCGCTGTCACAGATCAGACGATTGATTTCCTCTTCCCTGAGCCGTGAGTCCATTCTTTCCCCAAGAACGACACATTTTTCTTTTTCGTGATGAGCGAGATGTTTTTCAATAAAATCATGTTCCGTTAGCCGGTCGTCATCAAGAAAGATCACGACATCGCCGGATGCGTGATGAAGGCCGAGGTTGCGCGCGGTGGCCCTTCCCAGATTCTTTTCGCTGACGACGCATTTCGGCGAAAAGGTCCATGCAAATTCTTTGAACCGTTCGATCGTATCGCTCGTGCATCCGTCAAAAACCACAATGACTTCCACATCCGGAGTGATCTGCGGTTCCATGCACCTTAGGGTTAAAAACAATCTGGTCAGCTTATCTTTTGTCGGAATCACGACGCTGCATTTCATAGAACATACCATCCTCCTCCCTCAGAGAATTTTGGGCCCCGGCATATGAATCTGAATCAGCAGCGGAACAAGAACAAAACCGTTTTTTATCCACTGCTTGGCCCGCAGTAATTCTGATATTGTATGAATCTTTTCGGACTTTGGGGGTGCCTCAATCGAAGTAAGCTGACGTTCTGGAATGTACAACTTTTCTTTAACATTCATAGATTCACCTCCGTCCTGTTATTTTTAACGGCATTTCCTTCTTATAATGAATAAGGCAAGCACCATCAGGATAAATTGATTGATTACAAACGATAAAAAAGTACCGAAGATTCTAAACTGCATTGTTAAAACAACAACGATTCCGACCAGAAGCAGATATGGGATTCCGAATAGTTTTAACGAGAGTTTTGCGCCGTCCATTCCCTCCAGAAC
>DBTI01000099.1 GCA_002306975.1 Ruminococcaceae bacterium UBA1320 | reverse complement strand
TACATCGTAAAAAACCTGCTCGTTTCCCCCGACCAAAAAAAAAAGCGGCGGCCCACACACCCCGGCGGGCTTCCCTGCCGTAACATCCCACTGGTTTTTATACCAGCCAAAGGATGTTGACCTGCAAATATGGTTAATATGCCCCTTACTGTCACGATAGAAGACATGCTGAGTATCGGCTGTCAGCAAGGTTACAGAATCACCAGCGGAGGTCGGCGCGCTGTTTATTACATCCCATTGATTTTGAGCCCAGCCTTTGGTGTCACTCCAGCTTATATGATCAATATGCCCTTGAACATCACGATAGAAAATCTGCTGAAGCATAAAATATCCCCTTTCTGTGTCATACTGTTTCATGAACATTTTATTAACCGAACAATTTAAATATGTGTTTAAACAAGTAAATAACAGCAATAGAAAATGCTAAATTCATGGTTTTTGAATTGACCTGCTTATTCCGGCAGACATATACACTTATGCAAAGCTGTTATAGGTTAAAATATTGGACAATAAAAAACCCTCCTGCCGTAATTTTTAACTTACGACAGGAGGGTTTTATTGTCCGCTTTTTCTATTTAGGACGCGTTCCCACTAATTTTTTGCCGGTCTACATGGGTTATAAAAATTATACTACTTTAAAATAAAAGTACCTGAATTTACAGCCTTATCGGCTGCAATTGGAGATGCGCTTTTTAACAAAAGAGAAAAACGCTTGACGGTACCAAATTTTTTTATAAGGTGGAATGGAACCCGCCGTCAACATTTATGTACCAGCCATTAATGTAATCGGAAGCGCTGCTTGCTAAAAACACCGCGGTCCCCATCAGGTCTTTTAGCTCTCCCCAGCGCCCGGTTGGAATTCGGTTCGTAATTTTATTATAAAAGTTAACATCCGCGCGCAACTGCTTATTTACATCAGTTGCAAAAAAACCGGGGCAAATTGCGTTTGTCTGAATATTATATTGTCCGGCTTCATTAGCAAACAGTTTTGTAAGACCAATAACGCCATGTTTGCTGGCCACATAGGGCGGGCAGCCCTTGTCGGCTGTAAACGACAGTACGGATCCGATGTTGATAATCTTTCCGGAACCCTGTTTGATCATTTCCTTCACGACCTCGTGACCAAGGTAGTATACGGCATTAAGATTGATATCAATTACCTTTTTCCACGCATCATCCGGATAATCGGTAAAATCGCCGAAAAAGCCTGCGCCCGCATTGTTCACAAGAATATCGATTTTTCCGTATTCCTCAAGACATTTGCTGACCACAAGACAGCAGTCTTCTTTTTTGGTCAAATCGCCTTTTATGAATTTTACCTGCCGCCCTGTTTCTTCAATAAGCTGCTTGATTTCGGTAACATCATCAGTGAAATGAGGAATAAACAAGTCTGCTCCCGCCTTTGCAAAAGCGACTGCATAGGCCATGCCAAGACCCTGATTTGCACCGGTTACAATTGCCACTTTACCTTTTAATGAAAATGTATCCAAAGAAAAATCGCTCAAATTGTTATTCATTAATAATACCCCGCTATTTATTTAAATAGATTAAATCAAGCCCACCCAAGGGGTGGGCTTGATTTTTTAGAAAGAATTAATCGTAGTATCCCTCTGTGGATTTTTTCAGGCCGTCAAACTGCGCCTTGTCATGACCGAAAATGACTTTCGCATTATGACATTTCGCATAATCCGTGATGAACCTCCAGGTTGCGGCATAGCCGAGCGTATCATACATCATGCCCGGAAAGCGCATGGGAGGCCCGAAATTGTCACTGGTATAGAGCGCGTCTGCGCAAAGGATGAAATTGCCCGAGTTTTCAAGCTCTACCATAAGACCCATCATGCCAAAGGTATGACCGGGACCAAAGTTTAAGATTGTAACGCCGTCAAGCAGTTTATATTCCTTAACGCTGTTGTCAATAGTATGCCAGTTAAGACCCGCGTCGATAAATGCCTTGATATCCGAGAAAGAATAAGCGGGACGGTCCTCTCTTGTGGCATATACCTTTAAAGACTGAGTAAATTCAAAGTCGTTTACAAACACCTCGGCGTTTTTAAACAAACCCAAGCAGCCGGAATGATCCGTATGCAGGTGGGACATAACGACATATTTGACATCCTCCGGGCGGATGTTCAATTGCTCAAGCCTTTCAGGCAGCGTACCTCCGACAGGAACTTCATAAGGAGATACCTTTTTTGACATCTCAGGCCAGTTTTCAGACATACCCTTGGGGTCGCATGCGGTATCAAATAGAATAAGCCCTTCCGGATGCACGATCAAATTCGTCATAACGGGTATGTCGATCCAATCGGCTGTAGGATGTTTGTTTTCGGTGGTTGCCATATTGTTTCCGGCAACCATATTCACCTTATCAAGCGAAAGAAATCCGTTGTCCAAAATATACATTTTAATGTTTTTCATTACACGTTTTCCTCCTTAAGAAAAGCTACATTGAAAAACTCCGACTCCAAAAAATAAGTATGTATTAGTTATTCGCAGAAATTTTATCCCAAAAGTTTTGCGGGGTTCTTAACCATAATGTTGTTTATTTGCTCATCACGGATTCCCATTTTAAGAAGATCCGGGATGATGACATCAAAGATTCTGCCGATGTTGGCGGCTTCCATGTTTTTAACCATGTTTTCAGGCCACACTACAGGTCTGCCAAGATTGATGTTTACAGAATCATGTGAGAATAGGAGCTGATTGATATAGCCTCTGGCAATCAAAGCGACCGCTAAAGCTTCCCTGTCGGCATCCTTTGGTGTTCCCCATCCTTCCGCTTCAAGGCCGAAGCGGTCGAAGGCTATGAAAACGCCCTTGTTAAGGACTGACGTGGCATAGCGGATATCCGTATTGCCGCACATATGCCCTATCGCAATGTGTGACGGATCGGCGCCCTCGGATATCAGAAGCTCCGCCTGCTCGACACCCATTGTTCCGGCTTCCGTGTGAGTAATGATGGTGGCTCCGGTCTCTTTTTGAGCCCTTGCTCCGGCTTTAAAGAACATCCGCTCGTAATCGGTGATTTCATCTTTGCTGGAAGCAAGTTTGATCACTCCGGCTTTCACACCGGTTTTTCCGATACCTACCGTGATTTCCTTCATCATCATCTCATAAATTTCTTCTACGGCATCCCCAAGAGACGACCGGAATTTAAAGTAGGCGGGAGAGCCCAGGCTTTCAAGATAATAGCCCGTTGACGCCAAAATATTCAATCCGGTATTTTCGGCAATGGCTTTAAGAAGCGTGGGATTGCGTCCGCAATCATTTGCGGTAGCATCAACTATGGTTTTAACGCCATGCGATTTTGCACGTTCCGCCACTTTGATTGATATTTTTAACGCTTCATCGAAATCAAATTCACCGCAGGTCACGTCCCCGGAAAAGCCCGGAAACCCGAAAACAAAATGTTCATGCATAAGGGTTTTTCCGACCTGATCTCCGGTTATGGGACCAAGAACGGTATTTATTATTCTGCTCATTTTAAGTTCTCCTTTTGGTGTAACTAAAAATTAGTCTTTGGCATCTTTTATTCCGCATGATTTATAGCTCGATAACGCCCAGTCGCGTCCTCTTCTCTTGCCGATTGTCTCATGAGCAAATAATAGGACAACAAAGAAAGCGATAATCATTAAGGCAACAAGGAAATACAGGCTAAACATATAACCTGTTTTTACGTTCCAGCCGCCAAACATGTTGATAAAGAAGCCGATTGCGAGAGAGGCTATCGCACCTCCGAAGCCTGAGAAAAACACGGTCATTGAGTTTGCGGTAGCAAGATCGGTTTTGCGTGCGGAGTCGGAAACAAGCGAATATAAAACGGGGAAAAGGGCGTTTGTGCAGCAACCAAGGAAGAGCTGCGCGCCGACAAGCCAGCCCAGGCTGAGTCCGACGAATTGCATCATGAAATATCCGACTGCAAGCCAGGCGAAGGCGATTAACAAAACTCTTTTACGGCCGAATTTATCAGCCATTGTGCCCCAGAAAATTTGGCCGATACCACCTGTAATTGTGAATATAACGCTGAATACGGCCACTTTTGAAAAATCATATTTTGCGACGAATGCAAGATACGGGGAAAGCCAGACGCTGACGCCTGTCAGTGAAGCGATTCCGAACAAAGCGCAGAAGGAGCCGACAACGATATTCGGATTTTTGAGGCATTCCTTGATCGTGCCCTTATGTTCGACTTTTGTATCGATTGTTTTTGAATCAATAGTAGGAGTAAGCCCCATTTCAAGAGCGCGTTCCTCATATCTTTTAAAGCGTTTCGGTTTTGCAAATATCCAGTAGCAAATCCAGATCGGAATTGCGATAAGAGGGATTACTATGAAGCATATACGCCAGTTGTTGCCAGTGGCAACCATAATGGCGGAAATTAGAAAGCCGCCCAGCAAACTGCCCCACGGATAACCTGTGTGATGGATGCCGAGAGCAAAGCCGCGTCTTTCGGCAGGCCACCATTCTGCAACTGATGTGACTTCAACCGACTCACCGACACCTGCTGTGGACTGTCTGAAGATACCGAAAATGATAAACGGTACGATACTCATTGTTAACGCCGGAATGCCGCATAAAATTGTAAATGACACATAGCAGATCGCGATAACGATGTTGCTTTTTTTACGTGCCCAGCCTTGCCCGACCCTGTCGGACCACGCGGAACCCCAAAGTGCGAGGAGGCCGTTTGATAAGGTTAATATGGCAATAAATATGCCATTCATACTGGCTGAGATATGATACTCACTTATGATAGCCGGCATGACCCTGTTCAGAAGCTCTCTGCAGTTCGAGTTGACAGCGAAAACCAGCCATAAAAGGAGCAACGCCAGCCAGGACATCCCCGGTACTCTAGGGAATATTCCCAGCTTTTTCTTCGGGATTGCTTTGTCTGTTTCCTGCTGCGAATTGATTTGTTCCTTCTCCATTTAATACATTCCTCACTTTTTTGATTATAATAAGAAATTTGCTATCCGATACAAGCTGCCTCAATAGGTTATCAATTCATTTTCTTTAGGACTGATCTATAATCGGTTTCGCGGATATTGCAATTGACTGACCGATGATCTGAAACATTTCCGGTTACAAGTTTTATGATATCCATAATTTTCGGGGACTGGAAATCAGGTGCATACAAATTCATGATTTTATAGTTAAATTTGCTCGCTTTGAAGAACTCAGCGCATAGAATTCACCCCATCCCACTCTTATAAAAACTTTGCTGACTGATGAAGTATAGAGTCGTTGGTCTCGCACATCGGTTCAGTTGAGTAAATGCTTGAAATACAGGAGAACTCTTTTTATCTATATTGGAACAAGGCTATCGGCTCACCGCTCGGACCATTGAAGTAAGCCGCTGTAGCCAGAATGGGAGGATCGCCGCCGAGTTCGATATCTTTTGGCTCCATCGTTACCTCCATTCCGGCCGCTCTGACCTTTTCCAGAACTTCGCGCTGTTTTGTTGTCTCGAATGCCAAATGCAGAAAGTGGCCGATATCCTCACTGTGTTCCTGATATCTTGAAAACATTTCGATGCAGGATCCATTTCCGGTGTCGAGTAAAATACTGCTTTGATTTTGTTCTTCGATAAAATGCAGCGTTACTTCTTTGAAACCTAAAACTTCTTTATAGAATTTCACCGATTTGTCAAAATCCTTCACATTGATCGCGATGTGATTGATTCCGCCGCCGCCAAGTATCTCGTTTGAACCGATCATTTTAATTACCTCCAATACCTGTTTATTTCAATCCTACGTTTGCAATAAGAATCAAGCCCATTGATTTATCATTACTTAGAATAACAATATAAAGGATTTGGAATAGAGGGTCTGTGCGAAAAATCACTGAACCTTTTAATTGTCAAAAACGATAACAGGTTTAATCGCGGTGCCTCTCTTCATATCCTCAATTGCGTTTGCTAAATCGTCAAAACGGTAGGTTTTAATCAGCTTGTCAAACGGGAATCTGCCTTCTTTATAATAGCTCAGGAGCACCGGAATAAATTCCTGCGGGTAAGATGCCCCTTCAACGACGCCAATGATGGTTCTGTTGTAACTGAGGAGATCATTTTGAATATGTATCGTTGTGTCCCCGGCGCCGCCGATCGTCACAATTTTTCCGAGCGAGCGCGTGCATCTTATTGCCTGCTGGATAAGAAACGGGATGGCGGCAGATTCGATTGCATATTCGGCACCGCCGTTTGTAATGGATTTGATTTCATCAACCGCGTTTAGTTCCTTGCCGTTGATGGTATGTGTGGCGCCCAGCTCCTTTGCAAGCTTCAAACGCTCGGGAACAACATCTACGGCGATTATGTTTTTGCATGCGGTCAAAGCAGCCGCCATCACAGCGCTTAAACCCACGCCTCCACAACCGAAAATAGCTATGCTTTCTCCTGCGCCGGGCTTGAGTTTGTTAAGCACAGTGCCTGCTCCGGTCTGGACGCCGCATGCAAGAGGCCCTAAGAGTGAGATGTCCAGCTCGTCATACGGTACTTTTATCAGGTTTTTGGTCTTTACCACACAATATGTGGAAAGCGAGGACTGCCCGAACAAATTGGCGACTTTTGACCCGTCCATCTTGATCATTGAGGTTGAATTTTCAATCGTCGTGCCGAAATTTATCTGGTCAAAATGCTCACATCCCGTTAATTGGCCATGCCGGCACGGTCCGCATT
>DBTI01000262.1 GCA_002306975.1 Ruminococcaceae bacterium UBA1320 | reverse complement strand
GTGCTATTTAGTGCGCCGCCTCCTGCGCCGCGCCGCGCGTCACGGCAGGCTTCTCGGCATCAAGGGTGCTTTCCTTGCCGACGTCGTTGACACCGTAATACAGGAAAACAAAACGTATTATCCGGAGCTTGCGGAAAAACGCGATTACTTAAAGCGCGTCATTTCGATGGAAGAGGAGCGTTTTTCCACAACCATCGACCAGGGGCTTCAGCTTCTTTCCGCAATGACTGAAAATATAGAGAGCGACGCAAACGGCAAAAAAACGCTTGGCGGCGAAGACGCCTTCAAGCTTTACGACACATATGGCTTCCCGCTTGATCTTACAAGTGAAATTCTCGCGGAACGCGGCATTGGCGTTGACGAGGCAGGCTTTGACAGGCTGATGAACGAGCAGCGCGAACGCGCTCGCGCCGCGCGTGTTGCGGCTGGCGCCGGCGCGCTCACCGACGCAAAGGATGAAGACACGCCTGTAACCGATTTTGTCGGCTATGAAAAATATGAAAGTGACGCTCATGTCGCTGCGATTATTGCAAACAGCGAGCGCATAGGCTTTGCCGGAAGCGGCGAAAAGGTATCGGTGATCCTTGACCGGACACCTTTTTACGCGGAAAGCGGCGGACAGGTCGGCGATATCGGCGTTATTACTTCTGACAGCGCAGTTGTTCGCGTTACCGGCTGCAAAAAGTCACCTACAGGCCGCTTTGTCCACCTCGGCGAGGTTATTTCGGGCAAACTTGGGGACGGCGACAGTGTAACCGCAAAGGTTGATATAACCTACAGGCAAAACACCATGCGCAATCACAGCGTTGCCCATCTTTTGCAGGCTTCTCTGCGCCGTATGCTCGGTAATCATGTGCAGCAGGCGGGTCAGCTTGTCGATTCACGCCGCGTGCGTTTTGACTTTACGCACTTTGCCGCGTTGACCGAAGAGGAGCTTAGCCTTGTTGAGCATGGCGTCAACGAGGCGATTCTCGCGGGGCTTAATGTTAACACCGATGTGCTTTCGATTGACGAAGCACGCAAGACAGGCGCGATGGCGCTCTTTGGCGAAAAATACGGTGATAAGGTCCGTGTTGTCCGCATGGGCGGCGAAAACGACCCCGTTTCGCTTGAGTTCTGCGGCGGCACGCACGTTTCAAACACCGCGAAAATCGGACTTTTCCACATCATTTCCGAAAGCTCCGTTGCAGCGGGTGTGCGCCGTATTGAGGGCGCAACAGGCTACAATCTTATAGAAGTGCTCACTGAAAGCGAAAGTTCAATAAAAGAAACCGCTCAGACGCTCAAAGCTGCCCCGAACGAGATTTCGGAGCGCGCGGCGGCAATCTCAGCCGAGCTTCGCTCGAAGAACCGCGAGATTGAAAAATTGAGCGGTAAAATAGCGGGAATGCAGCTTTCCGGTCTTGTAGGCGCGGCGAAAACAATCGGCGAATTTAAGGTTGTCACTGCGGTGATAAAAGGCGAAAGCGCAGATACACTGCGCGTTTTGACCGACAAGGTCAAAGAGTCCGAGCCGTCAGCCGTTGTTGTGCTTGCCGGTGTTTCGGGCGGAAAACTCAGTTTCGCCGCGGCTTGCGGCAAAGACGCGGTTGCACACAAGGCACACGCGGGCAATATTGTGCGTGAAGTTGCAAAGCTTGCCGGCGGTTCGGGCGGCGGTCGCCCGGAAAGCGCAATGGCGGGCGGCAAAGAGCCTGAAAAGGCGGAGGCAGCATTGGCAGCTGTCGCCGGAATCATCGCTGCCATTTAATTACGCACAAAACTGTATATAAATACAATTCTGACATAAAATAATTAGGGTATGACGTATTACCCATACGCGTGACAAAGGAGGCGAACATAATGGACTGCATATTTTGCAAAATCGCAGCGGGCGAGATCCCCTCAAAGGCCATTTATGAGGACGAGCTTGTAAAAGCTTTTTACGACATCAACCCCTGCGCTCCGGTGCATTTCCTTGTTGTGCCGAAAGAGCATATTGCTTCTATCAACGAGGTTAATTCTGAAAACAGCGCCGTAATTTCTCATATTTATGAAGTGATTGCGCAGCTTGCCAAACAGTTAAAGCTTGACAAAGGCTATCGCGTAATATCCAACTGCGGTGAGGATGCGGGGCAGACGGTTTTTCACATTCATTTTCACGTTATCGCGGGAGTTCACATGGGTGAAAAGCTGATTTAATTTACAGGAGGACATCAGTATGGCTACATATACGCTTCATGTTGCCGGTCTAACTCGTGAGCTGCCTTTGTGCGAGGTTGACGAAAAACTTGATATAGCGGCTTTTATCATGTTCGGCGACGTCGAGCTTACGGTCAACTGCGCCCGTGAGCTTGTAAAGCTGGCGCCTGAGCACGACGTTATCATAACGGCGGAGGCAAAAGGAATACCGCTTGCTTATGAGATGGCACACCAGCTTGACGTTAACCGCTATCTTATCGCCCGCAAAGGCCCAAAGGTTTATATGAAAAACCCCATTTCGGTTGAAGTTAAGTCAATAACCACCGAAAAGGTGCAGAAGCTTTATATAGACAAGAACGATGCTGACTTTATGAAGGGCAAACGTGTGCTTATTGTCGACGATGTAATCTCTACAGGTGAATCACTGAGCGCCATTGAAACCCTTGTCGAGCAGGCGGGCGGCAACATTGTCGGCCGAATGGCGGTGCTTGCCGAGGGCGACGCGCAAAAACGCGCCGACATCACCTATCTTGAGCCGCTTCCGCTTTTCTTTAAGTAATAAAAAAGCGTCAATGGCTCCCGACAGCGCCGCCACGGTTAAACAAGGCGTAAATTTGACATTACAGGTGGTGCTTTTATGCGCAGACCGTTTGCTGTTATTGGCTTTACCTTCATTGCGTCGCTTGTTGCAGCTTCCTACGCGGGGCTTTCAATCAGCGCGGCGATGGCGGCGGTTTGTGCGGCGAGCGCCATTGTAGTATTTTTTGGTCTTTCTTTTTTTAAACATCGGAAAACGACGGCGGTGGCTTTGTGCGCCGCCGCCGCTGCTTTCGGCGTCTTCTGCCTTGCCGAATGCTTATGGTATAATCCGGTGCTTGCGCTGAACGGGCAAAAAGCGGAAATATCCGGCGAGATCGCCGACACACCCGATGACAGCAACGGGCAGTATATCTACACAATAAACGCCGACAAAATTGTCGTCGACGGAAAAACAAGCCCGGTTAAAACAAAAATAAGGGTGTATTCCTACAGTGGTCTTGAAGCGGAGCCTTTTGACCGTATTACGGCAAATGTTACCCTTTCTGTGCCGCAGGATAAAAATGATTACGGCTACAACAGCCGCGCTTATTACAAATCAAAGGGCGTTTACCTTTTTGCTAACGGCGATGATTTCACCGTTATAAAGACGCAGAACAAGCCGCCGTATTATTACGCGATAAAATTGCGGCAATATATTTCCGGGGTAATCGGTAAATATGTGGGCGGCGGGCAGGGCGCGCTTGCCGCCGGCATTTTGATCGGAGACACTTCACAGATTTCCTCCGGTGTAAAAGACGATTTTCGAACCACCGGCATATCGCATATTCTCGCGGTTTCAGGCACACAGACCTCGCTTATCATGGAGTATCTCATGCTGCTTCTGTGCGCGGCATTTCGCCTGCCTCGCCGACCCGCCGCTGCAATAACTGCCGGCGCGATTGTTATCTTTATGGCGGTCACAGGCTTTTCGCCGTCGGTCATGCGAGCCGGAATCATGGCGCTTGTCTGCCTTTGCGCGATTATGATAAAAAGGGATGCCGATGTGGTCAATTCACTCGGCCTGTCGGCGCTTGTTTTGTGCGCGGTCAATCCCTACGCCGCCACCGATGTGGGGCTTTTGCTGTCGCTGACCGCGACGCTTGGCATGGCGACAATTTCAAAGCGCCTGTTAAGCTTTGCAGGGGAAAAGACGAAAAACATGCCGCAGGGCGCGAAAAAGTTTATAAAAGCGCCTTTGGGCATTCTTTGCGAAACATTGGGTGCTTCGTTGCTGACCTATCCGGTCATTGTGCTGATTTTCGGGCGGATTTCGTTAATCTCGCTGATTGCGAATATGATTGAAGTTTCTGTTTCGCTGTTTGTCACGTTATTAACGGCGGTTGCGGCAATTATGTCGCCCGCGTGGTTCCTTGTTTTTCTCATAAAGCCTGTTGCAATTCTCATTAGGGTCTGCTGCGCTTTTATGATGTGGTTTGCTCACGCGCTCGCCTCGCTGCCATTCGCTTCAATCTCCGCTTCCTACGGCTTTGTCGATATTCTGGTTGTTTTTGTCGCCGCGCTGTTTATTCTCTATTTTGTTTTTAAGGGCAAAGGGGCAAGCGGCGGCGTATGCGTATCGTGCGCCTGCCTCGCCGTTGCCGTCGGCGTTTTTTCCTATTCTGTCGCGTCGCACGGCGTAATGACGGTTGCCGCTGTTTCAAACACAGGCGGCGCGATTGTAACAAGCAACGGGCACGCTGTGGTAATAGATTTACCGTCAACCGAATCTTACCCGGAAGAGGCGGTTGAAAGTTACCTTAAAGCGCGCAACATAAATGAAATAGACGCGGTCATTTTGACCTCATACGATAAAAAACGCGAACAGTCGCTCTGCCAACTTGAAAGCGCCATGAAGGTGCGCCGCGTATATATGCCGCAAAACGGCTTTTCCGCAACAGACACAGGCATAGCAGAACCCGAAAAAGTTTCGCTGCCGTCAAAGCTGAGCGCACCCTACGGAGTAACCATAACGATGCTGCCCGACAAGGCGCAGGAGTCAATGCTTGCGCTTGTTTCCTGCGCGTCATCAAAGGCTGTTGTGACGGGCGGCGGCGGGCTTGGCGATTATTCCGCGTATAATCCCGACGCCTTAAAAGCGGATCTGTTGATTTTCGGCGGCGATTTGAACGAGAATTTCTCAGAATCGGTGTCGCCCAAAAACGCGGCGGGCGGCTCAAAAAGCTCCGTGCAAACCGTTTCGGAGCTTATCGCCGCCGGAGCAAATTACAACACCGAAGCCTGTTCCTATATGACGCGCGGCAACGGAAGTTATAAGCTGAGCTATTAGAAAAGAACAGTGATTTCAATTTGAAAGAATATCTGTATGATGTCAAATCGTATTTTATAGCAATTACAAAGTTTATTTGAAATTGCGATAGGAGGTTGCTGTGAGCTTAGAATTACTTGAAAAGCAGATAAAAACCGGCGACTTCGCAAACCTCTACGTGCTTTATGGCGAAGAGGATTATCTCAAGACCTTTTACTGCAAAAGAATCACCGCAAAGGCAGTGACAGATTTTGAAAGCTTTAATCTCCAGCACTATGACGGCACGCCCGACATGGCGCAGCTTGCCGCGGCGGTCAACAACCTGCCGCTGATGAGCCCACGCAAATGCGTGGTTCTGCGCGACGCTGACCCACAGGGCATGAAAGCGGGTGACTGGAAAGAGCTCCAGGGCGTTATAAAGTTGCTGCCGCCCGAGTGTATTCTGATCTTTCATTTTGACGCGGTGAAGCCGAACCCTAAAAAAGACGCGCGGTTCAAGTCGCTTTTGACAATGGCGCAAAAAAACGGGCTTGCCGTCGAGATAAAAGCGCCGTCTCACCGTGACCTTTTAAGCTTTGTCGCCAAACGGGCAAAGGCGGGTGGCTGTGAGATTGACGCCGAAACAGGGGATTATCTTATAGAAACCTGCGGCGATGGTATGAACAACCTTGCCTGCGAGCTTGACAAGGTCTGTGCCCGTGCAGGCGGCGGAAAGATTAGCAGGGAACATATCGACGCCGTTGCCATAAAACCGATGACGTCGTCAATATACGACCTTGCAAGGGCTGTCATAGCGGGCAGGCTCGACATGGGCATGAGCATAATCGATGAACTTTTTTATAAGAAGGAAGAGCCGGTCATTATCCTTTCGGCGCTGTCGAGCGCCTTTTGCGACCTTTACCGCGCAAAAGCGGCGGCAATCTCCGGTGCGGGTGAGAGCCGCGTAGTAGCTGATTTTAACTATCACGGGCGGGAATTCCGCATTCGCAATGCGTTTCGCGACTGCCGAAACGTGGACATCGGTTTCCTTACGGAATGTCTGCGGCTGCTTATGCGGGCAGACGGGCGCATAAAAGGCACGCGGGCGGATAAGCGCATGGTGCTTGAGCAGCTCATGGTTGAAATTAACGTTGCGAAGCAAAACGGGAGGGCACATTGATTCATATAAAAGAGACGGTTGTCGTCGAGGGCAAATATGATAAGATAAAACTGTCGTCGCTCATCGACGCCGTGATTATCGAAACAAACGGCTTTTCCATCTTCAACGATCACGAAAAGCTGAATCTTATTCGCAGGCTTGCCGACAAAAACGGCGTTCTTATCATTACCGACAGCGACGCCGCGGGCTTTAAAATAAGGCACTTTCTCGGCGGCGCTTTACCGCAGGATAAGGTTAAGCACGCCTATATTCCCGATATTTTCGGCAAAGAGCCACGCAAAAACGCTCCGTCAAAAGAGGGCAAGCTTGGCGTTGAGGGTGTGCCTGCCGAAGCGGTGATGCAAAGCCTTGAGCGGGCAGGCGTTTTGTATGAAACGGCAAATAAACCGCGCAGGCTTGTCACAAAAGCGGATTTTTACGAGGACGGGCTTTCGGGCGGTGAGGGCAGCCTTGCGCGCCGTCAGGCTATGCTCGCGATGCTTGAGCTTCCGCAGCGGCTTTCGGCAAACGGTCTGTTGCAGGTGATCAACGCAATGCTTACTTATGAAGAATATAAAGAAGCTGTCAAAAAACTTGACGCTTGATACTGATTCCGATTAGAAACATGAAGGCAGCGCAGCGGCGGCCATTTTGTTTGGTTGGCGCGGCTCTGTTGGCGGGAATGTTTCTTTTTGGAATTAGCATAGGCCGCAATGATAATCAAAACAGCCGCTTGAAGATACAGGCTTATAGCAATTACAAAATAAAGAAAATTAAAGATGATCTATCCTCGGCTTCGGTGGGGATAGATCATCTTGTTTTCCCGTTTTTATTTTGAAACTGCAGCAGTGTATTTTCAAACGGCTGTTTTACTATCTGTATTAATTTAATCGATCAGATGATGCTGGTACCACTTTTTGCCTCTGAAACGAAGCAGGAAAATCCCGCCGCGCACGCTCCATTCAATATCCATGGCAAGCCAGACGCCGATAATCCCAAAGTGAAGGACTATGCCCAATACGTATCCGAGCACAACACGGCAAAGCCACATCGACAGCATTGAAACGATAGAAGTAAATTTGGAATCCCCCGCGGCCCGCAGCGCGGAAGGTGTCACAAACGCTATTGACCAAAGCAGAATCTGAGCGAACGTGTTGATAAACAGAATTTGAAAAATGTCGGGTACTATTCTTTCGGGCGGATTAAACAGTGAAACGAGGGGGTGTAAGAGCGGCATGATAATCATACTCATAACAACAAAGGCAGCGGAGCCAAGAAACAGAAAAGACCGGATGAATTTTCGCGCGTCTTTGATGTCACGCCGTCCCATGCATTGCCCGACCACCGTGATGACAGTCAGTGACAGGGCGTTTGCGGGAATGATAAACAGGTTTGCAATCGAGTTGGTGATTGCGTTTGTCGCCATTGCGTATGTACCAAGGCTCACCACAAAGGTCTGGGTTAACAGCTTTCCACTGGAAAAAAACATTTGCTCCGCCGCAAAAGGCAGACCGACGAAAAAAATCTTATGCAGCAATGAAAGGCTGACCTTGAACATGTCTTTAACTTTAACATGAAGCGATTCGTTAAACTTTAATAAATAAATAAGCGCGCACGCGGCGCCCAAATATCTTGAAACATTAACGGAAATCGCCATCCCCAAAACTCCAAAATGAAGAAAATTGATAAATACAAAGTTAAACAACACATAAGAAACGTTCATAATCAGCGACAGCGCCAGAGAAGATCGGGTTTCACCAATGCCGCGCAACGCGCCGCAAACAGCTTCTTCGATAGCGATGCCGCAGTAGGAAGCGGCGCTTCCTACTATGTAGATTTTAGCGCTGTCAAAAACGTCAGCCTGTGCGCCACTGAATAAAAACCCAAGAGTGGGCATGTGAAACACAATGATCAGCAAGCTTATGCCCAGAGCAAGTAAAAAAACAGAAGAAACCGAGCCTGCCGCCGCCTTTGAAACCATCGGGTCGTTTCCACTGCCCTTGTATTGCGCGACGACAACCGTGCCTCCTGTTGAAACAGCAATAAAAACATTAACCAGTAAAAAATTCAGTGAATCAACCATATTGACTGCACTGACCGCCGCCACACCGGAGGAGCTTATCATAGCCGTGTTAATCAGGGTTACGCAGGTTACAAAGGCCTGGTCGACCAAAATCGGTAAAAATATTGTAATGATTTGGCGGTAGTTTAGAGATTCGCCTGAGAGGTGTTTTTCAAGTAATGATATTGAGATGCTTTTTAGGTTGATACCTGCCACATAATCACTTTCCTAATAGTAATGTTACCATTTTAGCACAAATCACTTTTAAAAGACAGCAAAATTGACCATAAATAATAATATCGCTCAAAATCCTTTTTGGTTTTATAACAAAAAAGAGAATTGTTTTTACGCATAATAGACAATAAAAGCCCATAAATATTGTACTGGCATTTTTGCATACTATTTAAATCACGGTTGAAATATGGCACACAATATGTTATTTTTAGATAGGTTATGTCGAAAAATGCTACGCATAATACGATTTATAGTCCATATTGGACAACAAATATATTGGGGGTTTTTAAATGTGGTCAAGAGAACGGTTTAAAAGCAGAGCGAAGCAGGTTCTAAAAGGCAACTATTGGCTTACGCTAGGCGGGTATCTTACTGTAAGTGTTATTGTTTGGTTTGCCAGTGTGATTGTATTCACGATTTTTGAGTTTGTATTAGTTGCATTCGGCGTTGGCGGCGGGTTTGCTGCTAATTCTTTGTATTCAATTGGATATTCATTAGGTGCCGCTCTTGCCGGAGGGGTTTTATTTTTAATAGCGTATTTACTTTTATATGCTGTTATTTTTGGAATTGTTATCTTCTTGAGTTCACCGCTTCAAGTCGGATTCAATAAGTTCCTTCTTGAATCCCGCAAAGGCAATCGAAGCTTTGAAAATGTGTTTTCATCTTTCAATAAAAAAAGATATTCCGGCGTTGTCAAAGGTATGGCATGGCAGGTGCTCTTCACGTTTTTGTGGACCTTGCTTTTTTGCATTCCCGGTATAATCAAGACGTTTTCTTATTATGCGGTTCCATATATTCTTGCGGATAATCCGAAAATCGATTATCGGCGCGCACTGAAACTAAGCATGAAGATGACAGACGGTTATAAATTGGATATATTCGCCTTGGAACTTTCATTCATTGGCTGGGTCTTACTTGGAGAAATCTGCTGTTTCATTGGCGTTGCTTTTATCACTCCGTACATCGCCGCGACGAACGCCGAAATGTATGCGCATATACGTAAAAACGCACTTGAAAAAGGCTATTGCACACCAGATGAACTCAATCTGACAGAGATAGATTTCAATTTGGATTATCACGGGCAGATGTAATTTAAAAATAGAAACAGGGCTGTCTTATACTGTCTGGCGCACATTGTGCACCTGTCAGTATAAGACAGCCCTGTTTTTTAATTACAAAGATAAATATCGCGCCCGCTAAACTGGCTATAATATGAAGATTTATTCGTGACTTGCCTCAAGCGCAGCTTGTGAACAGTAAAGTGATTGATATATATCGCGCGATTAACTGGCTATAATATGAAGATTTATTCGCGACTTGCCTCAAGCGCAGCTTGCCAGCGCAGCTTGTAGTCAGCGAGGTTGCGGCGTAATAATGCCGGTGTGTCCAAACCGTATGGGCAATTCTTTTTGCAGTGCCCACAGCCGGTGCAGTTGTTGATACGGTCCATCTGCTCCTTAAACTCTTCGGTCAAGAATTTTTCAACAGGCGATCTTGACATAAGAAGAGTCAGACGCGCGGCGGTTTCAATGGGGATTCCGGCGGGGCATGGCTTGCAGTATCCGCACCCGCGGCAAAAATCACCGGAAAGCTCTTCGCGCTCTTTCTCAATAAGTTTTAGCATCGCGTTGTCAAGCACGGGAGGATTCTTTTCGTATTCAAGGAATTCGTCAAGCTCGCTTTCTCTTTGAATGCCCCAAATCGGCAGTACGTTTGAATATTGACGCAAAAAAGCAAAGGTTGCGGCAGGGCGCCGTATTAATCCGCCCGACATCGCTTTCATGGCAATTAACCCGATGTCGTGTTTGCGGCATTCTTCAATCAGCCTCAAATCCTGATCTGACGATAGCATGTTAAGCGGGAACTGGATCGTGTCAAAACGCTCGGAGACTGCCGCTTCAAGCGCAACATTCAGCCGGTGGTTGGTAATGCCGATAAAACGGATTAACCCTTTTTTTTTCGCTTCCAATAATCCGGCATAAGCGCCGTCGGGGTCTTCATAATCCACAGAGGCGGGGTTGTGAAGCTGATATATGTCGATATAATCGGTTTTAAGCAGCCGAAGGCTTGTTTCAAGCTGTTCGAATAAAGTCTTCTTGTCGGTCGCCATAGTCTTTGTCGCAATGATAATATCTTTTCTGACGTCCGAAAGCGCGTAACCGATCTTCTCTTCACTGTCGGTATACGCTCTTGCCGTGTCAAAAAAATTGATGCCGTTATCATACGCTTTTTTAAGAATCAGCCCAGCGCTGTCTTTGTTGATGCGCTGTATGGGCAGCGCGCCAAAGGCGGTGCGTAAAGCCGTAATGTTCGTTCTTCCAAGCCGCATTTTCTCCAAAATTAACATCTCCCTTATATTTTGCAGACGCCGTTATAAACAGCGTCATTAATCCGTATGCCGTTTTTGCGTTTTTATCGTTATGATTATTGTACTATGCAAAAGAATAATCGTCAAAGCATAAAAAATACAATAACTATAAAAAACAAGCATTCCGGGTTGCACAACCGGAATGCTTATATGCAGCCATAAAAAGATATTTTTATTGAAAAGCTCTAAAATCATCGGGGTCAGTGTTCTTTCTGTCGATATGAAGCGCATGATTTGAATCTCTAAAGTAAATATTTTCTAAATAAGTAAAAATATTTATGGATTTGGGTTTATTTCATGGAAACAATATATATGCACAGAAACTTTATAACGCAGGGAGATGAAAAAAAAGTAATGGATAGATTTGCATTGTTTCTTGTTATAATCGGTGCAATCGTGTGGGGTGTTGTCGGTATCTTCGGGCTTAACCCCATTGGATGGATTTTAAGTGGTTCTATGAGCTGGTTGAGCAGGATTGTATATACTCTTGTAGGCCTCGGCGGACTGTGGTGCATAAAATTTTTGTTCCGCGAGCGTGAGCTGGTCAAGCATCACGACTGATTGCTTTAATATAAGGGCAGCATGATGAAAAAAATGCTGCTCTTATATTTTAAAAACCTGTAAATCCGGAGGCACTGTTCCACATAAATTGTCACTGGCAAAGCTCACAATTGTGCTATCTGTTATTATCAGCTTAAGGTCATGATTTATAGGTTTATTATTTACTGAAAAATTTTAAATAGTATAAGAGCGTTTAGCGTTAAAATAATAATTGAACTGACAATTGTTATGCCTTTACTTAAGGACTTATTTCTGACATGGTCTTCTTAGGTCATACTAAACTAACCTTGATTCAAGAGGGCACGGGTTCAAATTCAAATCCAGTTATTTAAACAAAAGTATAGCCCACGGAGCAAGGGATAATGCTGCTTCGTGGGCTTCTTCACATTCTATAGAGCCTGTTACTTGATAGATTAATGATGCTTCAGCAAAACAACGGATTCTATTTACTCAATTCATTTCTTACTTTACGTGCGGCTTTAAGCATGTTTTCAAGACTTTGACCGGTCTCCTCCATACCGCGTGTTTTCAGACCACAGTCAGGGTTAACCCATAGTTTGCTGATGTCCAGCTTCTGCATGATCTTTTTTATGATGGTTTCAATTTCTGTGGCAGATGGAACACGAGGGGAATGAATGTCATAGACACCGGGGCCTACCTCCGTCATAAAATGATTGTCGTTCAACAAACCGATAAGGGACAAATCGGATTTTGCCGCCTCGAATGTGATAACATCAGCATCCATATCATCAATGTCTCGAATGATGTCCCCGAATTCGCTGTAACACATATGGGTATGAATCTGCGTTTCGGGCTTTACGCCGGAATGCACAAGACGAAACGCCGGAATAGCCCAGTTCAAATATTCACCGTGCCACTCGCTTTTTCGCAGAGGGAGTTTTTCGCGCAGTGCCGCCTCATCAATCTGAATGATTTTGATGCCGTTTGCTTCGAGATCTTCAACCTCCGCTTTGATGGCGAACGCAATCTGAAAAGCAATGTCACGGCGCGGCAGGTCCTCCCGTGGGAACGACCAGTTCAGTATTGTTACAGGTCCCGTCAGCATACCCTTGACGGGTTTTGAGGTCAGACTTTGCGCATACTTGATGACGTCAACGGTCATTGCTTTCTCGCGTTTTACATCGCCGAAAATAATCGGCGGCTTGACACACCGTGTCCCATAGGATTGAACCCAGGCGTTTTTGGTGAATATAAATCCCGCAAGCTTTTCTCCGAAATACTCAACCATGTCATTGCGCTCAAATTCTCCATGCACCAGTATGTCCAGACCGATGTCCTCTTGAAAGCGGATAATCTCAGCAATTTTCTTTTTTATGGCGCTGCTGTATGTGGAAGTATCAATTTCTCCGTTTTTGTATTGCCGGCGCAGCTTGCGAACCTCCGCCGTTTGCGGGAAGGAGCCGATGGTTGTAGTCGGAAGCAGCGGTAGTTTTAAAGCAGCTTTTTGAATTTTTCTTCTTTCCTCAAAAGAAGGCTTACGGATAAAATCATTTTCATTTAAGGCCGCAACCTTTCCGCGGATATCGCGGTGTTCAAAATCAACATCTGCTTTTTGCGTGAGAATATCACAATTCTTGATATAATTGGCGTTCTGTTGATAGTTGCCCTCATCGGCAAGTTGCGCGAGCTCCTTTAATTCTTTCAGCTTTTCCTGCGCAAATGCAAAATGGACTCGATATTTAGAGTCAATCTGTGTTTCGTTTTCAGTTGTGTAGGGAACATGTAAAAGCGAGCAGGAGGTATTTATAACGATCTGTGCGCCTGTATACTTTTCAAGGTCACTTATGAGTGCAAGGGTTTTCCGATAATGATTGATCCAGATGTTTTTGCCGTTCACAAGGCCAGCAAAAAGACATTTGTCTTTCGGAAATCCGTATTGACCGATTAAATCAAGATTTTTGGACCCTTCCACAAAATCAAAACCGATAGCGTCAAAATCAAGTGCGACGAGATGCTTGTAGACATCCCTGACGTCTCCAAAATAGGTTTGCAAAAGAATTTTCAGCTTTCCTTTGCTTTGCAGCAGCTTTTTATATATGTTTTCAAAAAGAACAACTTCCTCCGGGGCCAGATCGGTGACTAAGCACGGTTCATCTATTTGCACAAGGTCTGCGCCAAGCGTATCAAACCTTTCAAGAATCTGCTCGTAAGCCGGAATAAGCGCCTTGGCAAGTTCAGCAACGGACCTGTTGGCACATTTGTTTTCCGACAACTTCAAGAAGGTGAATGGGCCGATAAGCACCGGCTTTGTTTTTATACCGGCTTCCAACGCCTCGTTAAATTCGTCGAACGGTTTGGTGCCATTCAATTTAAACACGGTGGTATCATCAATTTCAGGGACAACGTAATGATAGTTTGTATTAAACCATTTTTTCATCGGCAAAGCTCTGACATCGCCCTTTTCACCCTGATAGCCCTTTGCCATGGCAAAATAGGTGTCAAGTCCGTCAAGTTCAAGCCCGTGGTAACGCTGTGGGATAACGTTCAGTAAAACAGCCATATCAAGGAATGTGTCGTAATACGAAAAATCATTTGATGATATGTAGTCAATGCTTGAATCCTTTTGTGTCAGCCAATGTAACTTTCTCAAATCTGCAGACTGTTTCAGCAGATCTTCCTTTGACACATTCTTTAGGAAGTACCCTTCCGTCCACTTTTTCAGTTCTCTGTTTGCCCCGATTCTGGGGTAACCAACTACCGATATCTGTTTCATCTTTGCTTCCTCCATCAAAAAAATTAGGAGGAAATAGACACAACTTTCAGATACAAAAATTGTCCCTATCTCCATGCCCAGAGATGAGATTCAGTCATTAAGGCAGGTCTCCTGACTTCCCGCTTTACAATGCCGCGCCTTCCCGTCTTGGCAGTGGCTTTGGTTGAATACCGAATGCGGCTTTTTTCGGGTTACAGTAGTGGGTGCTGTCCGGGATTCTCACCCGGTTCCCTATTCTCTCCCGGCTTTGCGGGAGCACCTCAATGCTTTGATTAAATCAATTCTATACTATTATTATCTGTATTGTCAATAATGTAGCTTGTCAGAATTTAAAACTCAATTCCCTTACGTGCGCAAATCCCTTTGTTATAAGGATGTTTAACACAACGGATATCTGATACATAGTCTGCAAGCCTAATCAATTCTTCAGGAGCTTCACGGCCGGTCAATATAAGTTCTGTCGCTTCAGGTTTATCACTGATCAAGCGTATCACCGCAGACATTGAAATCATATCGGCAGAGATTGCGCCTAATGCTTCATCGAGTATTACCATATCAAATCCATTTATATTCTCAATTGCCTTTTCAAAGGTGCTTTCCTGTATTTTCTTGCAATCCTGTAGCTCATCTTGTGTCATAAAAGGAATAAATTTCTGTGTTTCACCCCGGCATACTGTTATTCCAAGCTTTCTTAGCGGTTCCAGCTCACTTGTATCCATACCTTTTAAAAATTGCACGATAAGTACTTTTTTCTCCGCACCGCTTGCCCGGACTGCAAGACCAATCGCTGCAGTGGTTTTTCCTTTCCCTTCGCCTGTATAGATATGTACGAGACCTTTTTCGGCCATGTTGTTTTCCTCCCTTCCGTGTTACTATTTGAAATTAATTAAAATAAAAAGCGAGCCGCCTTTTAGCAGTTCGCTCATGCACAATTATCCGGCAAACCATGCCAGATAATAGTTACACATTCCTTCCCGCCGAAAGATTGCAATCATTGCGAATACGGCAGGTCTCCTGACTTGAATTCATCCTCAGCCCTGGTCTTCCCGTGTTAGCAGTGACCATAAATCGGGCTTTGTCCTTCTTACAGTAGCGGGGGCTGTCTCGGCATTTCACCGTGTTCCCTATTAATGCACGTGATGTGCAACCGTAATCGCTATTCAATTTTCTCTTATTATATTAGGTTTGTAATGGATAAGTCAAGATTTTTGGGATAACAACTTTGTTTAGATTATGAAATTGCTGAAAAAGGTTAATGTCTCACACAGTTATGTGCGGGCAAATCTATATAAAATCAATATGTAGTATATTATACTATTGACAAACGCTATATATGGATGTAAACTATAAGCCGTCAATAAAACCTGCAAATATATGGAGGTAGAGATATGATTACGACAATAACAAAACGCGACGGACGTGCTGTTCCGTTCAATCTTGAGAAAATTACAAATGCCATTTATAAATCCCTGCAATCTACGGGGGACGGTGACGAGAAACTCGCTCTTTCACTCGCTGTAAGGGTTACTGAGCAGGTAGAAGCAACAGCTGCATCAGAAAAGATGCCCTCTGTGGAAGAAATACAGGACACCGTTGAAAAGGTTCTGATTGACGCTGATCTTTCCAAAACGGCAAAGGCATATATCCTTTATCGTGCCGAACGTACCCGCGCACGTGAGATGAATACAAGGGTAATGAAAACCTTTGAGGAGATTACAAACAGCGCCGCAAAAGAAAGCAATCTTTTACGCGATAACGCCAATATTGACGGTGATACCGCTATGGGTACAATGCTTAAATACGGCTCAGAGGGTGCAAAAATCTATAATGAAATGTATATTCTCAAGCCCGAACATGCAAAAGCTCATCATAACGGTGACATCCATATACACGATTTTGATTTTTATACGCTCACCACAACTTGCTGCCAGATTGATATACAAAAGCTGTTCAAAGGCGGATTTTCCACGGGTCATGGATTTTTAAGGGAACCGAATGATATCTCCAGCTATTCCGCGCTCGCCTGTATTGCCATACAATCCAACCAGAACGATCAGCATGGCGGGCAAGCTATACCAAATTTTGATTACGGTCTTTCCGACGGCGTACGGAAAACCTATGCGAGAAAGTATCGTGAAAATCTTATCCGCTCGCTTGCATTTGCGGGCTATGAAAAGTCTACAGTTTCCGAAAAGGTTAACGCAGCCGCAAAAGAACTCGAAGAACGCGGTATCGCAATAAGGATGAACGACAGTAAATCTTATATTGACGAAGAGTTTAAGATGCTGTCTGCATTTTTTGATACTGAGTTGCTTACAAAATCACAGAAGTTTTCGCTGGAGCAGGCGCTTGAGGAAACCGACCGAACGACCTATCAGGCGATGGAAGCACTGATCCACAATCTCAATACCATGCACAGCCGCGCAGGCGCACAGGTGCCGTTCAGCTCCATCAATTATGGAACAGACACGTCGCCCGAGGGGCGCATGGTTATGAAGAACGTCCTGCTTGCCACTGAGGCAGGTCTTGGCTTTGGCGAAACGCCGATTTTCCCCATTCAGATTTTTAAGGTCAAAGAAGGGGTCAACTACAATCCCAGCGACCCGAACTACGACCTGTTTAAGCTGGCGTGCAGAGTCAGCGCAAAAAGGCTATTCCCGAACTTTTCATTTATTGACGCTCCGTTCAACCTGCAATATTACAAGCAAGGAAGGCCAGAGACAGAAATCGCCTATATGGGCTGCCGCACACGTGTGATCGGCAACGTTTACGACCCATCACGGGAGACCGTCTACAGCAGAGGCAACCTGAGCTTCACCTCGATTAATCTTCCGAGACTTGGTATCGTCAGTAAATCCGTACCGGAATTCTATGAAAAACTCGACCATTTGATGGACTTGTGTATAGGCCAGCTTCTCGACCGGTTTGAAATACAGTGCCGCAAAAAGGTTCGCAATTTTCCATTTCTTATGGGAAACGGCATATGGCTTGATTCCGAAAAGCTTAGCCCGGACGATGAGGTGCGTGAAGTTCTAAAGCATGGTACATTGTCGATTGGATTCATCGGTCTTGCCGAATGCCTTAAAGCTCTTGTCGGCAAGCATCACG
>DBTI01000139.1 GCA_002306975.1 Ruminococcaceae bacterium UBA1320 | reverse complement strand
TCGAGCGTTGCTAGCGTGGCTTCTCGCTTTTTGCGGTAATCGCCGGTGTCTATCGTGATTCTTTTGTATTTATCCTCGCCTTTATTTGCGACAAGTGAAACAAGATACTGAATAGAGTCAAGCGTTTCGCCCCTGTGACCGATTATAATTCCGAGCCCCTCGCCCTCAAGGTCAAATGTCACGCCGTCTTCATTTTCCTTAGAATCTATTGAAACCTCGCCGAGGCTCATTTTATCTAAAATTTCAGTAAGATAATTTTCGGCGCGTTCTGCGATTGTTTCTTCATAAATTACCTTAACCTTAGCGTCAGATGCGCCGAGCAAACCCAGCAGCCTTTTAGACGGAAGCTCCAATATCTCAACTTCTACCTTGTCCCTGTCTGTGTCGAGCATCCTGCATGCTGATCTTATTGCGTCTTCGACCGATTTCCCAGTCGCTACTGCTTCACGTTTCACTAATGGCACCTCCGCATATAAATTATGTCAAAAATATAATTGATTTATCCTTTAATGTTTTTATTCCTTGAGTTGGCAAGCCGTCTTCTCTGCTCTTCCTTAAGCTGGCTTCTGCTCTTATTCCCTTTGGAATTTACCTTGACAACTTCGGGAATCTCCGGTTTTTCCTCAATTGCGGGTGCAGCCGGTGTGGCAGCCCCGTTTGGAACATCTCCGCGTTGTTTCTGAGCTTCCAACGCGCGTTTCGTAAACTCCGCCATCCGGTTCGGCTTTACTTTACCGTTTCTTATATCTTCTTTTCGCTTTTCCGCTTTAGTCTGTGCTTCTGCCGCGAGTCTTTCCAAACTGAAGTATTTTTGAAGAATAAGAACCTGGAGGAGCATAAACAGGTTTGAAACTATCCAGTAAAAACCGACAGCCGCAGGAACCTGCAATGCAAACCATGCGGACATCAGCGGCATAACAAAAACCATCATCATATTCATCGAGCCGCCGCCCGGCTGAGCCTGCTGAACCTTTTTATTCATGCGAACACTGAACCATGACGACAGCGCCTGTGTGACATAGCATAGAATAGGAATAAGCACAAGAACAGACCATTCAAGTTTTGGCTGCGCCGATAAATCAAGCGGCAAACCAAACAGACTGAAATCAATATTTCTTGTGTTACCAAGAAAACCAAGCTTGTCCATATGATTGCTCATGGCTTTTGCTATATAGAGCTGGATCTTCGGGTCGCTAAAATTTTTGATACCAAGCTCTGAGTTAATAAAAGGTCTTAACACTTCTGCAATTTTATCAATCTTATCCTGAGAAAACCACATGATATAGGTCAAAGGATTATAAACAACAGTTAAAAGACCATACAATATAGGTAACTGTACAAGAAGCGGCAGGCAGCCTGCCAGCGGGCTATAACCTTCTTCCTGATACAGTTTTTGCATTTCCTCATTGAGCTTTGTCTGATCCTTGGCGTGCTTTTTCTGGATTTTTTCCATCTTTGGCTTCATGCGGAGCATTTCAGCCGATGATCTTTGTTGTTTAATGGCAAGCGGGAAAAGGCAAAAACGTACGATTAATGTGAATATAATAAGTAACAGCGCGTAATTTTGGAAGATACTGAAAAACAACTTCAATATTCCGCCTAACGGATAACAAATTATATCATTAAATAGACTTAGAATAACATTCATCCAATTTCCTCCGTAAATGCGATATCAGCCGTGCTTTTTGCCTGGGTAAACAAGCGGAACAGGATCATATCCACCCCTGCAGTACGGATTGCACCGCAAAATTCTTTTAAAAGCAAGAAAACCGCCCTTTAAAACTCCAAATCTTGAAACCGCTTCAACCGCATAGGTTGAGCAGGTCGGATTAAACCGGCAGCTTGGCGGTAATAAGGGTGAAATAAATTTTTTATATAAATTTATTAAAAAAATAACAATTTGTTTCATTTTCACTGCGGCTGTATATTCACAGCTCTAATTCATTTTTCCGTCTGGGTGTTTTCATCAGAATGTTGGCTTTCCGTTAATTGCTGACTTTCATTTGGCTGTCGGCTTATCTTAGGCTGCTGAACATTCACGCATTTTTTGTCCAAAAGCTTTGCCGACGTAAAAATTCCGTTCATAACACGCAAAACATTTTGTGTCTTTAGTGAGCAGGTTCGCGTGCGGGCCACAAAAACAAAATCATAACCTAAAGGAAGCCTGTCCTCAAGCTGTCGATAGGCCTCGCGGATAATGCGCCTTGCCCTGTTTCTTTCAACCGCTTTTCCGATTTTTTTACTCGTTGTTATGCCAACGCGGTTTACATTTTTTTTATTTTTAAGAATATAAATTACAACGGCGGCGTTTACAAATGATTTACCCCTTCTATAAATGCGCCGGAATTCATAATCATTTTTTATTGAAAGCGTATTGAAGTAACCTCCATAACGGAAATAAATCGTACTTTTTCCGTTTATATGTGGATCATGATCTGTCGGATAAACTCAAATAGTTTGAAATTTTCGCCGAAAAGCTAATGGGCGAAAATTTCAAACATTAGCATTGAGAAGTAAACAAAAAGACCACTTTCAGTGGCCTTTGAATTAGTAGGATAACATTTTCCTACCTTTGGCCCTGCGGCGGGCAAGAACTTTTCGGCCGCTTCTTGTGGCCATCCTCTTGCGGAAACCGTGTTCCTTTGAACGATGCAATTTCTTTGGCTGGTATGTTCTTTTCAACGTGAACCCTCCTTTATGGAAACGCTATGCATAACCTTGTCAAGTTTAACGTATCACTGTAACATTATATAATAACAGTTATTCATGTGTCAACATATATTTACAAGGGGTTTTCCCTGTCAAAAGCGCTTTTTCCACCGTTTTCGGTTTCGGATTATAAGTTTTTATGGTTTTCTGTCTAAATATACATAATTTTATCTGATATTATTTACGTCTTCCCTTAGTGTTTAATTCTAAATAAGTTGATAAGACCGCTTTATTGTGTTATTATATTTAGTGTATCAAAGGGCATATTTTTAGTCATTTCACTATTATAAATATTATTATAGCTTTGTTTAATAAGTTTTTCTGTTTCTAATTAACGTAAACAATAAAGTTTTGACAACCTTATTATATCTCTGTTTATAATAGAACAAACATTCTCTGCATATTTTCATTAATTTTCTGCGCAAATTGTTATATCTTCAAGATTTTCAATCGTTCTGCTACCCTTAAATTTCGGGTGCGGCGTTTTTTTTGCTGATTTTCTCATTCGATTAGGTCATTTAAACACGCTTTCAACGGTTTATAACAGGTTTTCATCATAGTTCCAACAAGTTTTCAACACTTTCAACAGAGTTTTAAACAATGCTTTAACAGATAATAGTGTGGGGGTTAAAAACAAATGCAGTCCTTTTTGGAAGTATGGTCCGGCGTTTGTGAATATTGTTCCAAGCTGATTAGCAATACCGCTATGACAACATGGATAAATTCAATTGAACCGGTGGAGCTCAAGGGCGATGAGGCTGTGCTTTTTGTACGGTCCGATTTTCAACGCCAGATCATAATGAGCCGCTATAATGAATATCTGACGGACGGTTTTAAAGAAACCCTCGGCTTTTCAATTAAACTGAATATTATGACGGAAGAGGACAAGCCGGCGCAGTTCAAGCCCAAAATGGATATTTCGGAGAGCAGCGAGGATATTGAGCAGACTTATGCCAAAGCGGAATACGAATATACCTTCGACACCTTCATCGTCGGCAGCTCTAACAAATTTGCCCACGCGGCGTCTCTTGCGGTTGCATCAAACCCCGCAATGGCTTACAACCCACTGTTTATCTATGGCCCCTCCGGTCTTGGAAAAACACATCTTCTCCATGCCATTCAGTATGAAATTTCAAAGAACAATCCCGATTTAAAGATTGTCTATATAAAAGGTGAAGACTTTACAAACGAGCTTGTAGAATCCATCCGGCAAAACACGCAGATCCAGTTCCGCAACAAATACCGTCAGTCCGGCGTGCTGCTGGTCGATGATATTCAGTTCGTCGCCGGCAAAGAATCAACGCAGGAAGAATTCTTCCACACCTT
>DBTI01000303.1:27884-28301 GCA_002306975.1 Ruminococcaceae bacterium UBA1320 | reverse complement strand
ATCTTTAAAAAATCAAAATCAGCTGTTGCCTTTATCCTCGTACCTGTTGTAAGGCTTTTTCTCAAAAGGTCTGTCGCCGTCAGCACGCTGGAATGGGTGAGGGCCGTCACCGTTGGGGCGAGGGGCGTCACCATCGTTATGCGGATGGAACGGACGGGGGGCGTCGGCACTGTCAGTGCGCGGGTGGAATGGGCGGGGACCGTCACCACTTGGGCGAGGGCCGCGGAAATCACGGCGCGGTGGACGTGGCTCTTCCGGCTCTGCGGTCATTCCTTCAAGCTCGATAAGAGCGTCGCGGCGTGACAGATTAAGTCTGCCCTGGGGGTCGATCTCGGTGAGCTTAACGGTGATCTCGTCACCGACCTTGACAACATCTTCAACCTTTTCAACACGCTTGACGTCAAGCTTTGAAATGTG
>DBTI01000303.1:27175-27640 GCA_002306975.1 Ruminococcaceae bacterium UBA1320 | reverse complement strand
GCTTGACGTCAAGCTTTGAAATGTGAACAAGGCCTTCTTTACCCGGTGCAATTTCAACAAATACGCCGAAGGTCATAAGGCGGGTTACCTTGCCGGTGAAGAATGTGCCGACCTCGGGGGGCTTAGTAATGGCGTTTATAATCTTGAGCGCTTTTTCACCGTTTTCGGAATTGACAGCAGCGATAAATACACGTCCGTCTTCCTCAATGTCTATCTTGCATTCGCATTCGGCGCAGATTTTTTGAATAACCTTGCCGCCTGAACCGATGACTTCACGAATCTTGTCAACATCAATACGTGTTGAAATCATCTTTGGCGCATATTGAGAAAGCTCCTCGCGGGGTTTGTCGATAGCCTTGAGCATAACGTCGTCGATAATATGATATCTTGCGTCTCTTGTCTTTTCAAGAGCTTCTTTTATTATAGCAGGGGTAAGGCCGTCAATCTTTATATCCATCTGAATGG
>DBTI01000303.1:19225-26936 GCA_002306975.1 Ruminococcaceae bacterium UBA1320 | reverse complement strand
TCAATCTTTATATCCATCTGAATGGCTGTGATACCCTTGTGTGTTCCTGCAACCTTGAAATCCATGTCGCCGAAGAAATCTTCAAGACCCTGAATATCAACCATTGTAAGGAAGCGGTCGCCCTCGGTGACAAGACCGCAGGAGATACCGGCAACCGGTGCTTTTATCGGAACGCCCGCGTCCATAAGAGCAAGCGTGGAGCCGCAGACAGAGCCCTGTGAGGTTGAGCCGTTGGATGACAGAACTTCGGAGACAAGGCGGATTGCATACGGAAACTCGTCTTCAGTCGGCAGAACCGGCTCGAGTGAACGCTCAGCGAGAGCACCGTGACCGATTTCACGTCTGCCTGGGCCGCGTGACGGCTTTGTTTCGCCAACAGTCCAGCCGGGCATGTTGTAGTGGTGCATATAACGCTTTGATTCTTCAAAATCAATGCCGTCAAGCATCTGCTGGTCGCCTACAGGGCCGAGCGTCGCAATAGTGAGGACCTGTGTCTGGCCTCTTGAGAATAAACCTGTACCGTGGCAGCGGGGAAGAAGACCAACCTCAGCCGACAGCGGGCGGATCTCGTCCATGCCGCGTCCGTCAACACGGCGCTGCTCATCAAGCAGCCAGCGGCGGACAATGAGCTTTTGCAGCTTATACAGGCATTCGCCGAATGCCGCTTCGCTGTCTGGATATATATCCTTGAAATGCTCGGAAATCTTCGCCTTAACGACCTTGAGTCTTTCTTCACGGACAGACTTGTCATCGGTGTCAAGCGCGTGCTTGACATCTTCCGAAGCAAACTGTTCAAACGCTTCAAACATGTCGTGGTCGACGTCAAGTGACTCATAAGCAAACTTCTTTTTGCCAACCTGCCCCTGAATATCTTTTATGAAGGAAACAACCTTCTTGATTTCATCATGAGACTTCATAATGCCTTCGTACATGATATCTTCGGAAACCTCGTTCGCGCCCGCTTCAATCATTACGACCTTTTGTTCTGTGCCGGCGACGGTGACATACATATCGCTTTTTTCGCGCTGCTCAGCATCCGGGTTTACGACATATTGACCGTCGACATAACCCATGGCGACGCCGACTGTCGGGCCCTTCCACGGAATATCCGAAATAGAAATAGCAACCGATGTGCCGACCATTGCGGCAATTTCGGGTTGGCAATCTTGCTCAACAGAGAGAACAAGAATGGAAACGGTAACATCGTTGCGCATATCCTTCGGGAACAGCGGCCTGATCTGGCGGTCTATAACACGGCTGGTGAGGACAGCCTTTTCGGTTGGCCTGCCTTCACGTTTTAAGAAGCTGCCCGGGATTTTACCGATGGCATAAAGCCTTTCCGCGTAATCAACGGCGAGAGGGAAGAAATCAACGCCCTCACGCGGTGTTTCTGATGCGCAGACGTTCACGAGCACTACGGTTTCACCGTAGCGGACAAGGCAGGCGCCGTTTGTAAGCTGAGCCATTTTGCCGGTTTCGATTACAAGCTTTTTGCCGGCGAAATCTGTTTCAAATGTGCGAAAGTTTTCGATCATACATTAACCTCCTGAATTTTTTAATTTTCAATAACAGGGGGCTAAACAGGGTTCAGCAATCAAGCCGACGTTTTAATGAGCTTAAAGCGCCCGCTTTATTGCTAAAACCGCCCAACCCCCTGGTGTTGCGCTATTACAGTTTGCCTTTAAATGAAATGCAAGGCAGGCGCTACGCACCCGCCCCGCAAACTATTCATTACTTACGCAGTGAAAGTTTCTCAATAATTGCGCGGTAACGACTGATGTCTTTTTTCATTAGGTAGTTTAAAAGGTTACGTCTGTGACCTACCATTTTAAGAAGACCGCGGCGTGAATGGTGATCGTTCTTATGCTCTTTAAGATGCTCATTCAGGCTGTTGATGCGGTTTGTTAAAACAGCGATCTGAACTTCGGGTGAACCTGTGTCTTTTTCATGGATACGGTTTTGCTCGATGATATTTTGCTTTTCTTCTTTTAGCATTTGTAACACCTCATTAAATTATTCGCCCTGCGCTGAGCAGCGGTTGGTGGTTCCGGCTGCTAGGCGCTGGGTATGCATATTACATCACATTATATCACATACAATTTTCATTTGCAAATTTGTTTAGAGGGCATTCTTTAAGAGAAGAAGTTAATCTATAAAACGCCCGGTACAGGCTTATTATGGTATAATATACATTAAGTTAATCAAATCAAACAAAACTGCACAGCAGAGACATACCTATATTACATATTTAGGAGGTACGCTTATGAAGACTTTTGCAAAATTGAATCTTTTCGCTTTTTTATACGGATTTGTTTTCTTTATTCAAACAGAATTAATGGTAAATATCAGCCGATTAGAAAGAATAACGCAATGGTATAACAACACAATCGGTGATATATTGGCGCTTGTTATCTTTATAGGCTCAACTATTATTTTCGTTTACATTACAGGCAGGTATTTTAATAAGGGCGGCCTGAAATACTTATTAACAATTCTCTGGATCCCTTATTGTGCTATTTTAGTTTATTTATTTACGAGCTTGCTGCCTATGACTAATCATCAGGATTTTCCTACTCCTGCGGTAGGGCTTATATTGATGGGAGTTGTTATTTGCTATCCATTTTATATTGCTATTATTAATGTAATTATTACGCTCTTTTTTACTGTCGATCGAGCTATCAAAGACTAAAGTAAGCATACAATATTCCGCGAAAACTGCCTTCGCGCTCAACAAACCATAAATTAAATCAGTTCCGCCCCGCGAACTGCCCCAGCGCAGCCGGTGAGGAAAGTGAAACCGCTGCCTCCGCGCCAGAATTGGGCTTTTGAGATGCCTTGCGTATCGGTCCCGTCAACTACCCTCCTGAGCCGGGGAAGACAAAGGGAAAGGCATTGATCGCCCATCTCGATGCCGATAAATTTGCGGCGCATTTTCATCGCCACCGCCGCGGTTGTTCCGGAACCTAAGAACGCGTCAAGAATAATGTCGTTTTCACTTGTCACCGAGGTTAAGATCCACTCAATAAGCCGTTCCGGCTTTTTTGAGGTTTTCATTTTTACTCCGCCCTCAATGTCTACGCGCGACATGTCCTTGTAAAAACTGCCCCACCAGTCACCCACAAGGTTGGTCAATGCTTCTTCGCCGCTTTCCATGCTTTTCACCTTCGCCGCTATGGAATAAAGCTGATACGGGTTGCAGGAAGCGTTCAGACCTATAGAATAGTGCTCGTTTTGTGTAATGCAGTCTATAAATTCATTTTCACTAAGACCGGAAAGCGATGAGGCATCGACGCCCGGAACGTTCGAATCCTTGCGAACAACCCGGTGCTTGTTTTGCAGAATAAACTGCCGCACATTTGCACACTCGGAATATAGAAATTTAATTGAAACGTTAGTTCTTTTGAGCGAATAGGCGTCAAACTCCGCTTTAAACTTTTCATATAAAACGTCAATGAGATTTATATATCGGCCCTTGCCGTTGTTTTCTTGCGGAAAAACAGAAATGTACTGATAATAGTTGACGGGATATTCCTCACAGACTTCATAGAGAGGTTGGAGCTTTGGCGGTTCCTCGTTGTAATACATGAGGATATATTCGGTGTTTTTAATAAAACGCCTGTCAACAGCCCGCCGCTTCATGCCTGCGGAATGCGACATTCTCACGGCAATTTGACCAATGCAGTGGTTTCTGCCGTAAACCTCATCCATCAGCACCTTTAAATATGCCATCTCGTCAAAGCCGATCTGCACGGTTATAACCCCGTCGGGTTTAAGCAGCGAGCGGATAAGCTCAAGGCGCGGCTTCATCATGCTCAGCCATTGCCCGTGACCGACGCTGTCGTCATAATGCGCAAACGTCGCTCCGGTATTATAGGGCGGGTCGATATAGGCGCACTTAACCTTTTTTGCAAAATCCGCGTCAAGCGCCTTTAATACAGCAAGGTTGTCACCGTGAATCAGCAGGTTGCCTGAATTTTTGTCGCCATAGCTTTTTTCAGAGTTTTCAACAAGAACACATGGCTCAATTTGCGGCTCTGCTTCTTTTCCCTGCCATATAAGCAGAGGTTCGTTGGCGTTTGGCATCTAATGTCACCCGTTCTTCCATCATCTATCCAAATAAAGTTTGGCATTGACAGATTTTATAGAATTTGCATCGTGATTTGAGCAGTTTTTCACATTCTTCAACAGGTTTTCAACAACTTGCTGTAATTTATTTTTAGAAAAAGGAGATACAAAAATTAAGTCTTCTTGAATTGTTATGTTGCTGTAATGGCATAATGTTGACCATTCGAAGTGTGTTAGCGGAGAGTTTTCTTCATATATATTATTGTAACAGCAGTTTAGAAGGGTTTCAACTCAGCTTTAGCAATGAACGCAGCAAAACAATCCGTTTTTTGCCACCGGATGGCCTAAAAGCTGCAAAAAGCGCTGCAAAAGATTTTAGTCATAGAAATTCCGAAATCAATGGTATTCTGTAAATCAAAGGCAAAAATTCAGCTTGTTTTGCCCAATTTACACAATTGGAATAATCTTCAGCCCTTGTATTATTGGATAATAAGCCGATAGAAGTGTATATATATTCATAATACATAAAGAATGCCGAAATATTTAACTGAATATTTACTATATCGTATATTGCATTTTACTAATTTACTATGGTAAAATGTATTTGTCAAAAGTACATTGCAAAGCTTTATCAAAGCAATATAAAAAAGTTCTATCCGCACATGGGTTAAATGATATGACATCGTATGAATTAGTCTTATTCAAAAAAATGGAGTAAGGCTATTTTTTATGCATAAACAGCTTACTCGGTTTAGCAATACGAAAAATTTCATAGACAAAACTGACATCATATGAATTAGTCTTATTCAGAAAATTGAGTAAGACTAATTTTTTTATTAGTAATGATTTTTAAAGCTAAGGCGAATTGTTATGTTGTTTCTCCCCGCCGGAGGCGGGGAGAAACAACATACGGGACAGTACAGAAAAATTTATAGACAAAGTTGACATCGATATGAGTTGGTCTTATTCAAAGTGGAAAATTTGAATAAGACCAATTTTTATATTGTAGATAAATTTAACATGCCTTTGTTATTTCAAAACAAAACAGCGAAAAACTTCTAAGGCTAAACTGCGGTTACCGCCCCACCGGGTTTTGGCTTTAACAAAAAAGCGGCGGCAGAACGGGGGTTGTCATGCTCGATTTCAGCAACTTCATTGTCAGAATTTCAGGTCGTGGCCCCGACACCTTTTATATTGACTGCGGGGGGCTTTATCACGTCAGCGACATTGCAAAAGGCGCGGGCGTAAAACCGGAAAAGCTTGTCGCCATTTACACCTCAAAAGGCGGAAAATTAAATACAGATTACGATGTTTACTACTTCAGCAGTGTTGAAGACGCAAAAAAGGCAATATCGGATATTTTTGTTATAATCCGTGACAGCAATAAGGGTAAATCTTTCTTTTTTACCGAGAACGAGATCCAGTACATGCGCAAAGCGCTTATATACAACGCATCAAGCTTTGCAGGAACAGATAGCCGTATGGCCGACGGTATATTAAAAAAATTAAACGGCTGAGAAAATTGGGAGTGTTAATCATGAAAAAGTTTTTGGCAGTCGCTCTTGCTGCGGTTTGCTTTGTAAGCATGCTTTCCCTTACGTCATGCAGCAATTCCGCGTCAAGCAACACCTTGACCATCGGCGTTGACGACACCTATCCTCCTATGGAGTTTAAAGACACCTCAAGCACACAGGATGTGGGCTTTGATGTCGAACTTGCCACAGAGATCGGCAAACGCATGAATAAAACCGTCAAGTTTCAGTCAACCACATGGGACGGCATCTTCGCAGCACTTAACTCCAAAAAATTTGACTGCATCATCTCGTCTGTCAGCATGAAGCAAGACAGAATAACCCAATACGCGTTTACAAAGCCTTACATAGCAAACGCCCAGATGATTGTCGTTAAAAAAGGCGACTCGTCAATCACATCCCAGAAAGACCTTTCCGGTAAAAATATCGGCTGTCAGGTTTCAACCACTTCGAGCGAGTCCGCCGACAAGTTGAAGAAAAACGGCATGCAGTTCAACCTTTCGACCTATGATCAGATAATCCAATGTTTTCAGGCTTTGAAATCCAATAAGATTTCGGCGATTATCGTTGATGACGTTGTCGGTGAATATTACATAGCCAAAAATCCGGACGACTATCAGGCTGCATCCGTAAAGCTGACTAACGAGCCTATCGGCGTGTGCTTCAGAAAGAGCGACACAGCTCTGCGTGATCAGGTGCAAAAAGCAATCGACGCGATTGTCGCGGACGGCACGATGAAAAAACTGTCTGAAAAATGGTTCGGCAAGGATCTCACCTCCGATATCGATACAAAGTTAAAGGAAATGGATTAAAGAATGACGGCGGACGCAAAGCACAGCGGCAATCGACTTGTTGCTTGGCAAACGTCCAAACTGCCATGATATACGCCGGAAAGGCCGCCTTCTGTGACAATACGCAGAGGGCGGCCATACCGCCTTAAACAGGAGTGAAAAAATGTGGACCTAATTATCCAGTCCCTTCCTGCGTTTTTAAGCGGAGCTGCCATCACGCTGGAACTTACGCTTGTAGCTATAGTGATCGGTATTTTGCTTGGGCTGCTTCTTGCGCTCGGGCGCCTTTCACACAATACGGCAATCAAAAAGTTTTCTGGCTTTTATATCTGGTTTTTCCGCGGAACGCCGCTTATGCTTCAAATCATGTTTATATATTTCGGGCTGCCGATGATTTGGCCGGTGCTCAACACAAGCATGTATATTGCGGGCTTTGTGGCGCTGGGTCTTAACTCCGCCGCTTACCTTGCCGAGATTATCCGCGCCGCCATACAGTCTATCGACAAAGGGCAGATGGAAGCGTCGAAAGCGCTCGGAATGAACTATGGCATGGCAATGCGCCGTATAATCATACCGCAGTCATACCGCAGGCTTATCCCCCCGGTCGGCAACGAATTTATAGCGCTCCTTAAAGATTCCTCACTTGTTTCTGTTATGGGAATGACGGAGCTTATGAGAACCAGCATAATTCTTTCAAACAGCGCCGGACAAGCTGTTTTCTATCTGCCCGCGGCTGTTTTCTATCTTTTGCTGACATCGCTGTTTACTTATGTTTTCAGCAGGCTTGAAAAGAAATACTCGGTATATGAATAAGGGCTGTAAGCTCTGAGAAGGATGTTGCAATTATGAATGACCAGCATGTCATGATAAAGCTTGAACATGTATATAAATCCTTCGGGCAGCTCGAAGTGCTTAAAGACATCAATGTCGAGGTTCACTCAGGCGAAGTGCTTTGCGTTATCGGCCCGAGCGGCTCAGGGAAAAGCACAATGCTGCGTTGCCTTAACCACCTTGAGCGGATATCCGAAGGCAAACTTTATATAGACGGCGAACTTGTTGATGAGAAAGTAAAGGGCAAAGACGCGCTGAAAATTTCCCCCAAGAAGGCCTCCGCGCTTTGCAGCGAGCTTGGCATGGTGTTTCAGCGCTTTAACCTTTTTCCTCACATGACAGTTTTGCAAAATTTAATTGAAGCGCCGATGGCTGTTAAAAAAGTGCCGAAGGGCGAGGCTGTTGAAGAGGCGATAGCACTGCTTAAAAAGGTCGGGCTTGAGGATAAAAATGATGAATATCCGTCAAGGCTTTCCGGCGGCCAGCAGCAGC
>DBTI01000303.1:14491-18968 GCA_002306975.1 Ruminococcaceae bacterium UBA1320 | reverse complement strand
AGCAGCAGCGTGTCGCCATTGCCCGCGCCCTTGCCATGAAGCCGAAGATCATGCTGTTTGACGAGCCGACCTCCGCGCTTGACCCAGAGCTTGTCGGCGAGGTTCTCGGTGTTATGAAGCAGCTTGCGGACGAGGGCATGACGATGGCTGTTGTTACGCACGAGATGAGCTTTGCCCGCGAAGTGGCAAACAGGGTGATTTTCATGGCAAACAGCGAGATTGTCGAAGAGGGCAGGCCGGAAGATATCTTTACCCACCCGATACAGGAGCGTACAAGAACATTTCTTCAAAAGATTTTGTAATCTCAAATAAAAACGGATAACCAGTATGTTATCTGCCACGCCTCAGGTTGGGCGAACAACAGACTATATACAACTGAATAAGAGATTAATATATGAGCAGTTGTATATAGGGACCGGGCTAAACGACATGGCACGTGCGATTTTTCGCATTGCGTACGCACAAGTGCAATATATAACACAATAGTCTTGCGATATCGTTAGATACTGAAAACTTATTGTGTTATATATATTTATAATAAACGAGCGCTGCAGGGCGGAAGAAATCCCGCCCTGCAGCGCTTTGTGTGAGTTGTACTAATTCCAATTATAACGAAAAATTCTTCGAGAAAAGGCATATATTCAACCTTTTTCCTCAAATTTATTCTATATTTCTAATTGGAATAAGTATTAAATCGAATGCTCGGGGGTACATAATTTTAAATGAAAACAAAACAAGTCAGGGCAAACGTTCTGCTCTTTATCACAGCGCTGATCTGGGGTGTTGCCTTTGTCGAGCAGCGCATAGCGGTTCGATTTATCGGGGCGTTCACTTTCAGCGCCATCCGTTTTGCGATAGGTGCGCTTTCAATGCTGCCGCTGCTTTTCTATTTTCAAAAAAAACCGGGTGAAGAAGGCAGTGCAAACAACGTTTCTTTAAAAAGCACTCTACCTGTAGGGCTTCTGCTTGGGGGCGTTCTTTTTTTCGCGGCAACCTTGCAGCAGATGGGGCTTTATACTACAACGGCAGGCAAGGCGGGTTTCATCACCGACCTTTATATTATTTTTGTGCCGCTCATAGAGGTGATTTTTGGGCGCAGGCTTAATAAAACAATCTGGATTTGTGCGCCGATGGCGGCCGTGGGGCTTTACCTTATCAGCGTGACGGATAAATTCACCATGTCGAGCGGCGATATCATGGTGCTTATCGGCTCTGTCCTCTGGGCTGTTCATATCCTGCTCATCGACAGGTTTTCAAAAAGCTATAACCCCATCAGGCTCTCGCTTATTCAGTATCTTTTAACGGCTGTTCTCAGTCTGTTTGTCGCTTTGGCAATCGAGAAAACTTCTTTTTACGCAATCCTGCAGGCGGCGGGGCCGATAATCTACACAGGCGTTTTCTCTGTCGGCATCGCGTACACCCTGCAGATTTTTGGGCAGCGTTACGCAAAAGCATCACACGCAGCGATAATACTCAGCATGGAATCAGTCATTTCATGCATTGCAGGCGTGCTTTTTCTCAACGAAAGGCTTGGCGCGCGCGAGATTATCGGCTGTTGTATAATGGCGGCGGCAATGGTTTTGACACAATGCGGATCGTTTGGTAAAAAGCTGCTTGCGCGGCGCAGTGATTTGAATTAAAAGCAGAATCAGTTTCCGGTAGCTGATTCCTTATGATTGCAGAATTAAAAAACTTTTACATAAACGATATTAAAATATTACAGATTTCATATTTTTGTTTTTTGAGTTTTATGTTAAATTATAATGGATATTAAGCAGGCAGTTTTATCTTGAAATACAAAGCTTACCCAGCCGCTTGCGGGGCTTTGTATAATCTCTGCCGGGCGGCTGATGGGAGCTTCATATGAATGATCTTGCTCCGGAAATTCTGCGTAACAGTCTCGAAGAAATTATAGAGCTTTCACAGATAAAAACCGTTTTTCAGCCTATAATATCACTGCGCGACGGAACGGTGCTCGGGTATGAGGCGCTCAGCCGCGGGCCGGTTGGAACACCTTTGCAAAACCCCGACACAATGTTTACCGTTGCAAAAGAGTGCGGCAAGCTGTGGGAGCTTGAACAACTGTGCCGGTCCAAAGCACTTGACGCCGTCTATAAAGCCACAGATACCATAAAGCTTTTCTTAAATGTTAATCCCTATGTAATCCACGATGAAAAATTCAAGAGGGGATTTACAAAAGAATATCTGCAGCGGTTTAACCTTGACCCGGATAACATTTTTTTTGAAATAACCGAAAAAAGCGCTGTGGACGACATTGAAGCGTTTAAAAAAACCATAAATCACTATAAGGATCAAAATTTCAAGATTGCGGTTGACGATGCGGGCGCGGGATATTCCGGGCTTAACATGATTACCGACATTCATCCGCACTACATAAAGCTTGATATGAACCTAACGCGCGACATAGATAGCGATGAACTGAAAAAAGCCCTTGTAAAAAGTCTTCAGGAGTTTTCGCGTATTTCTGATATTTATCTTATAGCAGAGGGTATCGAAACCCAGGGGCAGCTAAACACGCTGATAGACATCGGCGTCAATTACGGTCAGGGCTATTTTATTCAAAGACCCGATGAAAAAATAAAACCGATAAACGGCGCCGTTCTTCACACGATAAAAGAGCAGAATTCAAGAAAAAATCATGTCTATTTTAACTGCCTGTCAAATGTGTTTATCGGCAACCTGTGCCGAAAAAACCAGACTCTGAAACCGGGTGAAATGGCGCAAGCGGTTTATAACATTTTTCTTGGCGACAAGACGCTCACCGGCATTACGATCCTTGAAGGAGACAAGGTTAAGGGCGTGATAACAAGGGAGCGGATAAACCATCTCATGAGCGGTCAATATGGATACAGCCTTCATGCCACTCACCCGATAGCGGAGTTTATTGACCGCAGCGCTTTTACCGTTGACTATTTAATGCCGATTGACACGGCCGCAAAGCTTGCCATGTCGCGGCCGCCTGAAAGGCTTTATGATTATATTATAGTAACGCGCAAATCGCACTATTACGGCATTGTAACAATTAAAGACCTGCTCGAAAAAACGATGGAGATAGAAGTGAGCAACGCAAAACATCAAAACCCGCTGTCGGGACTTCCCGGAAATTTGATGATAGAAAAGCGCCTCACTCAGTGCATCGCGGAGGGGCTTCCCTTTACGGTTTTGTATTTTGATATTGACAATTTCAAGGTTTATAACGATGTTTATGGCTTTGAAAACGGAGACAATGTGATAAGGCTTGTGGCAAAAGCTTTATGTGAAAACATACCGCGAAATGGATTTGTCGGGCATGTTGGCGGAGATGATTTTGTCGCGGTTGTGCCTTTTTATGAGGTGGAGGAATTATGCGAGCGCATATTAAGCTTTTTTGATAAGGCAACACTCGGCCTGTATAAGGAAACAGACCTGAACTGCGGCTATGTTACGGCAAAAAACCGCCGTGGAGTAGAAGAACAGTTTCCGCTGATGACGCTGTCAATAGCCGGCGTGACAAACCGTAATGAGGTTTTTGAGGATATCTATCATCTCAGCGAAAAGGCGGGAGCGGTAAAGAAAAAATGCAAACAGGAATGGAAAAGCTGCTTTATTATAGAGTAGTGAGATAAAAGCAAAAAATCAGTTCCTTTCGGGGAACTGATTTTTTATGCTTGACAATAATGTAAAGCGTGCTATACTATAAATGTAAAGTAAGCATTACATTTAAGGGGAGCATTATGAAAAACAAAGTGCAAGAGCTTCGCAAGGAAAACCGAATTACGCAGGAAGAGCTTGCAGATCGCTGCAAGGTTACGCGGCAAACGATTATATCTCTTGAAAACGGAAGGTACAATCCATCAATTTTCCTGGCCTACAAAATCGCAAAGGTTTTTGGAACGGCAATCGAACAAGTCTTTATTTTTGAGGAGGAATGATTTATGAGTTACGCAAAAAGGCAGCTTATATTCTTTATAATTTATACTGCTGTGGGAGCGGCGGCGGCTATTATCGCTCTATTTTCCGGATTGAACGCGGATTACCGCACCGGGGCAGTCTGCGGCATTGCGGGGGGATTTGGTTTTACCGGCATTATGGGCATTGTTATGAGTGCCCGGCTTCTAAAAAATCCGAAAAAAGCTGAAAAGGTGGAAATCGCCAAGACCGAAGAACGCACCGAGCTTTTGCGCTTGAAAACCCATTCGGCGGTATATACTGCAATGATTTTTCTAATCAGCGCAGCTACCTTAATTGCCCTGTTGACAGGTTACAGAACTATATCAATTGCTTTTGCAGGTCTACTCATTATACAGACTGTTCTTTATGTTATTTTTGCAAGGTATTACTCTAAAAAGCTATAAGGTAAAAATCCTGAAATGAGGGGATTTCGTGGCATTAATGATAATCGTTTTTGAAATATATTTATTTATGTTCCACGTGGTTTTGATTGTGTTTAGGCTTATATAAAAGAACAAGGCAGCCG
>DBTI01000303.1:0-14212 GCA_002306975.1 Ruminococcaceae bacterium UBA1320 | reverse complement strand
CGGCTGCCTTGTTCTTTTATATAAGAATTAGAATCTAGACTCAGTCGATGATTTCGCCTGTGGATTCGCCACAGATTGCGTTTGCTTCATCGAAATCGATGTGCATTGCTGTTGCATATTTTGGGCTTACGCGGACGATTGTCTCGCCGAAAACAAGGCTGCGGTCGCCGCCGACCTTGACGTTGACGATCTGCTTGTCTTTTACGCCGTATTTTTCAGCATCTTCCGGAGTGAAGTGTATGTGGCGCTTTGCGATGATAACGCCCTTGTTTATGTCAACTTCACCCTTTGGCCCGACGATGTGTATCGGTGCGCTGCCGTCAAGGTCGCCTGACTCGCGGACAGGAGCGGTGACGCCGATTGAACGTGCGTCTGTGAAGGATAATTCAACCTGAGATTCAGCTCTGACAGGCCCGATGATACCGGTGTGTTCAAAGGAACCTTTGGGGCCGGTTATACCGACGCGCTCCTCGCAGAGGAATTGACCCGGCTGTGAAAGCCATTTTTTCGCGGTAAGCTCATAGCCCTTGCCGAAAAGTGTTTCTAAATCCTGTGCCGAAAGGTGCACATGACGACCTGATGCTTCGATAGTTATTGTACGTGAAGGCATTTAATACATCTCCTGATTTCTTTATTCATTCATATTCCTTTTCGGTTTTTAAGGCATGGTTTTATGCCGCAGTCAGAAAAGATCAAACTGCAACCGAAAAGTCTATATTATCATTTTAAACTTTAATGAGTTTTTTTTCAAGACTTGATGTGGAAAAAGGTTGATAATTACATTATTAGAGTGTTTGTTTTAATAACCGCTTTGGCGCTTACGTCGCGACTGGAGGTTGTTCTTATTTATTCTTGTCTTAAAAGAACATTCTTCAAAAGACCTCTTTGCCACTCACGCCGTGGCGGGCGGTTCCTTTCTGTGCGGACAGAAAGGAACTAAAGAACCGCGGGGCTGCCGCCCTCGACCCGCGGTGAGGGCACCCACTCCGGTCACGAACAAGTACGTTACCGCTCTACTTATAGCCCTCTCGGAGCAAAGGCACTGAAACTCGCGTTATGCTCAGACATCAGTGCCTTTGCTCCGAAAACAAAAGGCTTCGCCGTTTTGTTTTCGGTTCCCTCCGTGCTCTTCCCATTCTTGTCCGATGCTTTCGTGCCCTCCGCAGTTGCGTGGCTATAAAGTAGCAAGAGATAATTGCCTCTTCTGTGGCTCTTTTTTGCAAATTGATTTCTAATTTGCTTTAAATGCTACTCTTTCTGTGATTTCGCAGTTCTCATTTAAAGAGTATCTTAGAACTTTAATCTTATATTTACCTTATAGGCACGCGTCGAATCGGGCGCTTTGGCGTCAAGAAAGGAACCGCAAATCGGATGTAAACGTCAAAGTTCAAACTGCACAACGCTTATTTTCAAACCGGAATAAACAAAACAAAAGCGGCATAACAGATGTGTGCCATAGCACCAATCTGTTATGCCGCCAACCGCTCAATTTTGTTCGATTACGCGGTACAGTGACGTTGCGCCTTCCTTGGTTGCGTACTCGTTTACTTCAAGCACCTCAACAGCAAGTTTGTGCGCTCCGAGCGACAAAACGATCATGTCACCCGGCTTTACCTCATAGGACGCGCGTGCCGGCTTGTCATTGACACAGACACGCCCGGCGTCGCAGGCGTCATTTGCGACGGTGCGGCGCTTGATGAGGCGGGAAACCTTAAGATATTTATCAAGCCTCATAAATTTTTCACCATGCAAGGAAGCGCTGATTATTTTGCGACAGCGTCCTTAAAGGATTTGCCTGCTTTAAACACAGGATAATCTGATTCTGGAATTGTAATCTCTTCTTTTGTGCGTGGGTTGTGACCGACGCGCTCCGGACGGTGGTGAACTTCGAATGTACCGAAGCCGACAAGCTGAACCTTATCACCGCCAGCGAGTGTCTCGACGATGGAATCAATAACTGCCGCTGTAGATTTTTCGGCGTCCTTCTTTGAAAGACCCGCCTTTTCCGCTACTTTTGAAACAAGTTCTGTTTTAGTCATTATATTTCCCTCCAATTTTTGCTTATCTTATTGAAATCCTGTTACGGTCTATTCCGTTTCGGATTGCAACACGTCTTTTGCTTTTCCCCACAGTGTGTCAAGCTCTTCTGCAGTCATCGACTTCAGCTCTCTGCCCGACTCTGTGGCGAATTTTTCGCAGAGTGCGAAACGTTTTATGAATTTGTCACAGGAAGCCGTCAGCGCTTCCTCCGGCTCCGCATCGATAAAACGTGCGATATTTACGACGGCGAAAAGTAAATCGCCAAGCTCTGCCGCGCCGGCTTTATTGTCGCCCCGCGTAATCTCCGACTCAAGCTCGCCAAGCTCTTCGTGAACTTTTTCGACAGCACCGGAAATATCCGGCCAGTCAAATCCGGAGCGCGCAGCCTTTTGCTGTACCTTGCTGCTGCGCATAAGTGAGGGCAGCACGCGCGGCACTGTTTCCATAACCTCAGTCTGGGAGCTTTGCCCTTTGGTGCGCTTTTTGATTTCGTCCCAGTTTTTGAGCACTTCGCCGGTAGTGTTTGCTTTTACATCACCAAAAACGTGCGGATGGCGGACAATCAGTTTTTTGCATATGCCGTCAGCCACATCGCCGATGTCAAAAGAACCTTTTTCGGTTTCCATCTGAGCGTGAAGGGCAACCTGCAACATTACGTCGCCAAGTTCTTCGCGCAAAAGCGCTTCATCATCGGTATCGATAGCCTCAATGACCTCATAGGTCTCCTCGATGAAATTCGCCCTGATGGATTTATGCGTCTGCTCTATATCCCACGGGCAGCCGCCCGGGCTTCTGAGAACCTTGACAATATTCACAAGGTCGTCAAAATCGTAGTTTTCTTTGAACTCAAAACCTTTAATCATAGTTTACCCCAAAACAATGCGATATTAAAAAACCGACTCAATGCCTACGTTAATCACGATTAATATACCGCAAAGCCATCGTGTTATACACAGCCTGAAAAGGCATGATGTGAAAATTTGATTGTTTTGGTGCATATAGTAAATATTATGATAATATTAAACCAAAACGCCAAAATTATCAAGAGCTATATGAAAATTACAGTAAAAAATCAGAGTTTTGTTCCGCATTTAAGGCAGTAATCAGCTTCCTGTGGGTTTTCATAGGCGCACTGCGAACATTTTTTCAAATTGCGCAGATCGCTTATCTTGTGGGAAAGCTCAGCGTGCTCAACGAAAAGCGCGTCGATAGCCGCCGCCTTTTCTCCGACATATTCTGTGCAGTCCGTGTGTTCCTTCGCTGCCTTATAAACCATTTTGCCAAGTTCAAGATACTCGTAATCGATTTTCTTTTCAACCTCGGACGCCGCGATCCTGAGCTTTGAAAGTTCGACAAATTCGCCTGTTTTTTTGCCGACATAATCGGCCGCGCCTTTTGCATTGATAACAGCTTCTTCAAAAACACCCACCATAATCACTCCTTACGCATTACTTTTTAAAAGAGTATATCATTTATTTCCTGTAAACACAAGATATCCTGCGGTGTGAGGCGCATTTTTTTTGCAGTTTTTCAATTATATATGGATAATCCCCGATTTATTTGTAATAATCGCTGTCGCCGTAAAACTCACGCAAAACGCAGGTCCCCGGCATAACGGACGGAGAAAGAGGCTCAAAAGCCTGAAGGCCATCAAGAACATGCTTGACAAGCTGCGCGTGTGCGCTTTCCTGACCGATAGCGCCAAAAAGCTCCTCGGCGGTTTCACGGAAAAGACAGGGCTCACAGCTAAGCGCGGAATTTACCGTAATATCGGCATATTTTTTATACGGTCTTACATAAAGATCCTCGCCGCGGCAGACCGCGTCCCAGATATCCAGCGTGCTTTCAACATTGGAGCCGCGAAAATGAAAGTCGCGTATTGTGCGGCGGATCAGCCTTACGTCGCGCGCGCAAAGCACGACGTCTCCGTTATCGTTAATAAAGTCGGAGCTTACGCTGACATACAGCTTCATTATAGCCCCGGCGGGCAAAAGCCCCGTGATATCAGGGTTGAGCGCGTGAAGCCCCTCGACAACGGCGACATGCCCTTTATCAAGAATTACATCACGAAATTCATCCAAGCGGTGGCCGCGTTTAAAATTAAAAACAGGGATTTTGGATTTTCCTGTTGAGATAAGTTCGCCGAGTGTTTCCTTTAAAAGAGCGGTATCAAGCGCCGACGAGGATTCATAATCCCTTGTGCCGTCCGGCAAAACGGGTGTATCCTCACGGTTTTTGAAAAAATCGTCCATCGAGATGGCGACCGCGCCGCAGCCGAGCGTTTTAAGCGCGTTTTGAAGCTTTAACGAGGTTGTCGTCTTGCCGGAGGCGGAAGGGCCGGAAAGCATGATGATCCGCGCTTTTGACGTGTCTTCGGCAATCTGGCGCGCGATTACGTCTATTTTCTTTTCGTATTTTTCATTGCAAAGGTTAAATAGGCCCTCGCCGTCTTCCTTTGCTTTTTGATTGACATCGCTAACGCGGACTTTAGCCCTGCCTATTGTCAATACTGTAACTGGCATAAAATTCTTTCACCTTTTTCTTTCGGTCAATTATTTCGCCAAAACGTGAAATGTATTCATAGGGATACTTAAAGTTGAAAACACGCTCAATAAGCCCGCCGTGAGGCTGCCGCAGCTTTGTGACGCCGCCCGCGCCGGCGGAAAGTATGGAATGCGTTTCATCCATGATAAAGATATTGTAAAGCCCCTCAAAGCCGGGCTTTGCAAAACCGATGTTTTCAAGACCGCCGAGCGTGTTCTTTTGACGATAAAGATAATATGGTGCGTACCCGGCGCCGGAAAGCCTGCACCCCGCGCTGTTTAACATTGCGCCGACTTCGCCGCCCGCGGCGTCATACATGCCGCCGCCGGAGGTAACGAGCCTTGACGCGCGTTTCATGGCGAGGGTGTGGACGGTGACGGCTTCGGGGTTGAGGGAGAGCACACCGTTGAGCGTGCGGTCAAAGCCCTGTACAGTGTCACCGGGCAGCCCTGCAATAAGATCCATGTTAACGGACGGCACACCAACGCTTTTCGCGAGGTGAAAAGCCTCGAAAATCTGCGCGGCGGTGTGGTTTCGCCCGACGCGCCTGAGTATAGCATCGTCAAGTGTCTGCGGGTTTATGCTTATGCGGTTCGCTCCGCCTTTCATGATCGCGTCAAGTTTTTCGCGCGTTATGGTGTCGGGGCGGCCGGCTTCTACAGTATATTCCCGCAGCCGGTCCAGTTTGAACGATTTTTTTACAGCGCCCATAATGGCGTCAAGCTGTTCGGCGTTTAAGACTGTCGGTGTGCCGCCGCCGATATAAATTGTTTCAAGGCGCAGGCCGAGCTCGTTTACGAGCGCGCCGGTGCAGGCAAGCTCCTCGCACAAAAGGCGTACATAATCAGGCAGCAGTTTCGCCGTCTTTTCAACGTCGTGTGAAATAAACGAGCAGTAAAGGCAGCGTGAAGGGCAAAAGGGGATTGATATATAAAGGCTTGCGGAGTCGGGACGTGAAAGAGAAACAATGCGTTCCTCCTCGTGCGCCGCCTCGATGCAAAGACGTGATTTCTCAGTGGTTGTGTAATACTGCTTTTTAAGATCGCCAACGATGGCATCAGCCGTCATTCCGGCGCTCAGGCGCGACCGGGCGAGCTTGACGGGGCGTATGCCTGTAAGTATGCCCCAGGGCGGGCAAACGCCTGTGAGACGTGTGGAGGCGCGGTATAAGGCCCTACCCAGGGCGTATTCACATTCCCGCTTGAAGGCGTGGCTGTCGGCGGCGTCGGTCAGCGCAACCTGTTCGCCTTCGCGTGCGGTTTTTCCGCCGTGGAAAACGCAGACAAGCGCCGAAACCTTTGTCGCGGAGTGCCTGCGAATACGTGTATATACAAAATCGTTATTTTGTTCGCCGCAAGGCTTTTCGACTTTTTCAACCGTTTTATAAGCAACAGGCTTACAAGTGACCGATTCACCCGGAAAAAATGCAAAGCAAAGCGATTGCATCTCATAAGTGAGGTCGTGCCCGTCAAGATAGAGTTCCATTAAATGCCGCTCCTGTAAGGATTATTTTTTCGCTCATGATCGAGTGTGGTAAAATCGCCGTGCCCGGGCAGAACCTGCAAATCACCCTCAAGAGCGAATATGCGTTTTAAAGATTCTGTTAACTCCTGCGGGCTGCCGCTGGGGAGGTCGGTGCGCCCCGCAGATTCACGAAAAAGGGTATCGCCGCTGAATATCGAGTCTTTGCTTATAAAGCAGCAGGAGCCAAGCGTGTGCCCGGGCGTGTGCATGGTTATCAGCTCTGTTTCGCCAAAGATAATCTTTTCGCCGTCAAGCAGCATCAGATCCGGCGTGAACGGCTCAAACTGCTGTTCCGACATCATGTTATGGCAGTTGCGTTCAGGATCGTTGAGAAAAGGCAGCTCCTCGGCAAAAACGGCGAGCTTCGCTCCGGTCTTTCGCAAAACCTCGTGTGCCGCCAGCATGTGGTCGGCGTGCCCGTGGGTTAAAATCACATATTCGGCTTCACAGCCGGTTTCTTCAAGAGCCGCGACAATGCGGGGCGCGTCGGCACCCGGGTCGATGATGACGGCCTTGTTCGCTACCTTGTCACAGGCGATATAGCAGTTTGTTTCGATTGGGCCTACTTTAAGACATTTTATAAACATATATGCCCCCCCTTTTTTCCGCCGCATGGCGGCAAGCGCAAATCAATGGATTAAAATCTATGAATAAATTAAAAAGAAAAGTCTTATTTAAACAGAATTTCATCTGTAAGGGTAAAATGCCATGGTGGTTGGTGAAATTTCAAACCCCAAGCTTTCATATAGCGGTCTCCCCATATCGGTTGTGTGTAACAGGATCCTTTCACAGCCGTACTGCTTTGCTTCTTCAACCACCAGAGAAATAAGTTTGGATGCAATACCTTGCTTGCGGAAATCAGGCAGTGTATATACATTTCCTATATATGCGGTTTTGCCGTTAGGGCACCAATCATTTGGCGGCAGAGTAAAGAAGTTTGCGCCGCTCATCGCAATAATTTCACCCCGACAAACAGCAACCCAGGTAATAAAGTTTTTTTCGCGAAAGCCGCTTTTTATAAAATCAATTGTGTTTTCATGCAGTTTGATTCTGAATTCCTCAGAATGATCTGTTTCGGCGCAAAGCATTTTAATACGCAATTTAGCTAAAGTTTCAATATCATCAGTAATTGCTTTTCTGTATTCAATCATTTATATCACCTGCTTTGCAATTTTATCCTACAGCTTTCCCATTCTTAATCGGAATTGCTGCAGCGAATACAAGTGGTTACAGATTATTTGTGTCCATGAAAATGGTCACCGGCCCGTCGCAGGCGATAGAAAGCTGCATGTCTGTTCCGAACCTTCCGGAGGCGCAGCTTTTTACGCCTGATTTTATGATTTCATCTATAAAATGAAGATACAGCCCGCGTGCCTCGTCAGCGCCCGCTGCGGCGGTAAAATCCGGCCTGTTGCCTCTTTGGCAGTTTCCGCAGAGCGTGAAATTTGAAATAATAAGCACTCCGCCGCCGACATCGACAACCGAAGTGGCGAGTTTCTTTTTCCCGTTGTCGTTGTTATTGTCACTTTCGTCGCCAAAAATGCGCAGCCGCGCGATTTTTGAAGCAAGTTTTTCCGCGTCGGCCGCTGTGTCGCCGACGGCAACGCCCAAAAGAACAGCCAGCCCTGCGCCGATTTCGCCGACAACTTCGCCGTTTGATTTGACAGACGCGTTAGTTACCCTTTGAATAACAGCCTTCATTAAGCCCTCCGAAAAATTATATCTAAAGTAAATTTATTGACCTGACCGTGAAACAGACAGTACGCCGGGAATTTTGCTAAGCCGTGTGATGACGTTTTGCAGATGCTCCGTGCTTGTTACGTCAACGGTGAGATTGATTGCCGCGTCACCGTTTTTAAGTTCGCGGGCGTTGACGGTGTGGATCATAACGCGCATCGATGAAAGCGCGGAGGAAACATCGGCGAGCAGCCCGAAGCGGTCGGAGGATATGACCTGTAGCGACGCCTTGAACGAGGTGGCGACATTAGCCGCCCACATTACTTTAACCCAGCGGCCTGAGTATTCTTCAAGCTCCCTGTTCTGCACAACGTTAGGACAGTCGCTTTTGTGAACCGAAACGCCGAAGCCGCGGGTGATAAAGCCGGTAATACGGTCGCCCGGCACGGGGTTGCAGCAACGAGCCATTTTAACAAGACAGTTGTCGATGCCCTCGACGATCACTCCGCCCACACTGTGGCGGTGGGTGATGTTTTCGGGAATTTGCAGGCTTTGCGGTTTCATCGTTTTAAGGTAGTCGTCTTTAACGCGCGGCACTATTCGCGAAAGCACAATGCCGCCGTATCCGATTGCCGCCATAAACTCGTCGATTGTGTTGAAATGCTGGCGTTTTGCCACGTTCAAAAGAAATTCCGGATATTGTTCATCGTTGAGAATTATGCCGTTGCGGCGAAATTCCTTTTCAAGCTCCGCGCGCCCCTGCGCAATGTTTTCATCGCGGCGCTCGCGTTTGAACCAGGTGCGGATTTTGTTGCGTGCCTCACTTGTGCGGGCGATTTTGAGCCAGTCCCGGCTTGGCCCGTGGGTAGTGGAGGATGTAGTCAGAACCTCGACGATCTCACCGGTCTGGAGCTTGTAATCAAGCGGCACAATCTTGCCGTCGACCTTGGCTCCGGTCATGCGGTTGCCTACGGCGCTGTGGATAGCGTAGGCAAAATCTATCGGTGTCGACGCGAGCGGCAGATTGATCACGTCGCCGCGCGGTGTAAACACAAAAACCTCGTCGGGGGAAAGGTCGGTTTTCAAGGAGCGGATAAAATCCTCTGCATCCTTTGATTCCTGCTGCATTTCAAGCAGCTGGCGCACCCATGCCAGCCTCTCGTCAAGCGTGCCTGTGCCGCCGGAGATACCGAGCTTATATTTCCAGTGGGCTGCGATGCCGTATTCGGCGGTGTAGTGCATTTCCCAGGTGCGGATCTGCACCTCGAACGGAATGCCCTCTTTGCCGATAACGGTGGTGTGTAACGACTGATACATGTTTGGCTTTGGCGTTGAAATATAGTCTTTGAAGCGGCCGGGAATCGGACGCATCATGTCGTGGATTATGCCAAGCACGTTGTAGCAGTCGTTAACCGTGTCGACAATGACGCGGATGGCGTAAATATCATAAATCTCGTCAAAGGATTTTCCGTGAAGGTAAACCTTTCGGTAGATGCCGTAAACACTCTTGACACGTCCCTCTATGTGGACGTTTAACCCAAGCCCGTCAAGCCGCTCCAAAATGCGGGTTTTGATGCGCTCGAGCAGCGCGACGCGCTCCTCCTGCCTGCCGGCAAGCGTGGCTTCGATTTCGCTGTAGGCGATGGAGTCGAGGTGGCGCAGCGAGATGTCCTCAAGCTCTTCTTTTATGGTTCTTATGCCAAGACGGTGGGCAATGGGGGCGTAGACCTCCATTGTTTCAAACGATTTTTCAAGCTGTTTTTCCGGCGGCCAGAAGCGCGCTGTGCGCATATTGTGCAGCCTGTCTGCAAGCTTGATCAAAATGACGCGGATATCCTTCGCCATGGCAAGCAGCATTTTACGGATGTTTTCGGACTGCTGTTCCTCGCGCGAGGAATAGGGAATGCGGCCGAGTTTTGTGACGCCGTCAACAAGCAGAGCGACGTCGGAACCGAACTGCTTGTCGATTGTCGCAAGCTCCACGGGCGTGTCCTCGACAACGTCGTGCAAAAGCCCGCCTATTAATGAATCGGTGTCAAGACCGAGGTCGATTAATATTATGGCGACAGCCACGGGGTGAGACACATATGGGTCACCGGAACGGCGCATTTGCCCTTTGTGAGCCTCGCACGCAAAGTAATAGGCGTTTGTGATTTTTTCTACATCATAAGCGATACCGCTTTGTTTTATTTTTTCCAAAAGACCATCAAGAAGTGGGTCCATTATTAGTCCTCCATCCGCCCGCTGCGGTGAAAATTAAGTGCCCTTTAACCCAGCCGTTTAAGAAGCGCCGACGCGGAAAGGTTGATTTTTTTGTCACGGTTTATTTGATAGGTAACCTTGTCGGAGCCGGATTCGTTTGTAAAAGTGACAAGCCCCGTTTCGGTAAAAACATCGTTTATCAAAAGTGTTTTGAAGTAGTTGAAGTGCGCGTCCCGGCGGCAAAGTGCTTTGCAGGAGGCTTCAAGCGAAATGCTGCCGCTGCCGGCACACAAAAGACGATAGACGGCGGCGAATTCAGCGCGGTTTGGCGTCAGCTTTTGCCGTAGAGCTTCCGGCTCGATCGCTTTGCCCGCCAAAAAGGTTTTATAAAGCCCGCTGTAATATTCGAAGCAGGCGGATTTGCGGATGTTCCGGACTACAATGCTCAGCATTTCCTTATTCTTATAAAGGTTAACGTCGATTGAAACGGCAAGGTCGACGATATCGGGAACTTTAAAGTCGAAGCCGTTTTTAGCGGTGCCGAACATGACGGCGTTAAATTCAAAACCCTCAAAATTCAAAAGCATTCGGGTGTGGCCATCTCCGACAGGGGAAAGCGAGATGATCTGCGCCGCGGGGATATAGAAAAGCGGCGCGGGGTTGCCGCTGCCAAATGGCTCAAGCCGCTTTACCTCGCGCGCTGTTGAAAGCGATATATCATTGCCCCGAAGCCGCATGTCCGGGCACACCTTCAGTGTGGGCAGCTCGGGAAGTGAGTTTGCGATGCGGTTAAGCGCCGCGTAAAGCGCGTCATAATTTTCGCGCGATACGGTAAAGCCGGCTGCAAACTCGTGGCCGCCGAAGCGCTCAAGATACTGTGAGCACGACATCAGCGCCTCGTGTATATTGAAACCGGCAATGCTGCGGCAGGATGCGCGCCCAATGTCGCCGTCAAACGAAACGACGACGGCGGGTTTGCCGTAAAGCTCCACAAGGCGTGCCGCGACTATGCCGACTACGCCGTTGTGCCAGCCCTCGCCGGAGACGATAAGCAGCGGATTGTTTCGCAGTGCCTCGTTGTTATCTATTTTTTCTATGGATTCCTTTAAAATCTGAGCCTCGATGTCCCTGCGTTCCCGGTTGTTTGCGTCAAGCTTTTTCGCAAGCTCCTCCGCTTTTTGCACATTGTCGGCAAGTAGCAGCTCCAGCGCGTCGTTTGCGGTCGAAATTCTGCCGCAGGCGTTGATGCGCGGCGCGGCGGTGAAACTTAACAGCGATGAGGTCAGTCTTTTGCCATGCACACCGGAGGCGATAAGAAGCGCGGACATGCCAACGCCGGGGTTTTCGGAAATCAGTTTTATACCGCGGCTGACAATATAACGGTTTTCACCTTTGAGCGGCACAACGTCCGCCACTGTGCCAAGGCAGACAAGTTCGCCGTATTTTTGAAAAAGCGCGTGTACGCCCAGACCGTCGGGCTTAAGCTGCTCGATAGCGCAGATAAGCTTGAAGGCGACGCCCACGCCGGCGAGCTCTTTAAAAGGGTATTCACAGCCCGGCTGTTTGGGGTTGACTATGGCAAAAGCCGCGGGCAACGCCTCACGCGGGTCGTGATGGTCGGTGACAATAAGGCAGACGCCAAGTGTTTTAAAAAGCTCAGCCTCGTCAAAGGCGGAAATGCCTGTGTCCACTGTTATCACAAGCTTTGTGCCGTCCTGCGCTATTTTTTGCGCGGAGGCGGGGTTAAGGCCATACCCCTCGCTCTCGCGGTCGGGAATATAATATGCCGCGTCTGCGCCTCTATTTTTCAGGTAAGCATATAAAAGCGCTGTCGCCGTCACTCCGTCGGCGTCATAATCGCCATAAACTGTGATCTTTTCGCCGTCTGAAAGCGCTTTTGCGATGCGCTGTGCCGCGGCGGGCATATCTTTTAACTGCATCGGGTCGTTGACACAGGCGTCACAGGAAATAAAACTTTTGGCGCTTGCGGGGTCATTAAAGCCGCGAAGCGCAAGCAGTGTGGCGGTGACGCGCGAAAAACCGGCGCTGCGCAGTGCCGCGACAGCGCTCTTGTCAGCCTGCGGAATCAGCCATTCTCTTTGTGCCAAAAGCCCACCCCCGATACGAAAATTTTTTGTAGTTAAAAATGATTACATTTAGCGTATTATAATATTTTATCATTTTGTGAGAATTTCTGCAACAGTAGCAATTTTTAGTATAAATGAATATAAAAAAGGTCCTGAAGTTTAAACTCCAGAACCTTTTTAAAACGTATTCGAAAATAATCATTTTGAGTAACTGACATTCTCTCCCCTGCTAAACAAATCGCCGAAGGTTTCGCTGTTGCTTTTGGCGCTTGACAATCCGTGCGATTCTGCCCAGACGCCGATCATCTTTTTGCCGTCAAAAATACCGTAAAGATAGGCAAACGTACCGTCGCTTTTTTCGGTGTCATAGCTGAGCAATGCTACCGAAGTGCCAAGGTAAGCCGAAAAATCATGTCCATATTTTTTGGACTGTTCATTGTAGTTTTTAAAATACTCTGCATATTTATTTTGTTGGGACGAAACAACCACCTTCTCTCTTGAGTAGTAGGTGGCTTGATAAGTATATTCTGAAAAACTGCTCGGCAGTTTCAGAGTGCCGCCGTCTCCGCTGTTTGGCATGATTTTGTATCCGTTGCTTTTTGCGAAGCTGCTGAGGGCTTCGGATCTTGCTAAAGAAATCTCGTCTCCGCCCACTGATAATGTGGGCGCTGAGGATGTTGAATTGTCTGCTGATGAAGCCGGGGCAACGTCGCCCGATGCTGTTGCACTTGAAGAAGAGGTTATACTTGAAGCCATGTCGGAGCCGCTGCCGGAAGATGTGGTTTTTTGCGTGGCGGCTGGTAGGCTCGCGCACCCTGCAAACAGGGTTAAAATTATCGCAAGTGACGTGATTAAAACAGGAGCCTTTTTATTATTTACAATCATATAAATCCGCCTTTTGTTAAAATTGTCGGCGAAACCGATTGAACCGCTGCGTAGACGCGCCGGAGAAGCGGTTTCTAATACAGAAATGATTGTCTGACCGTAAGAGCGCCGCTCGTCTTTTGCAAGCGCGGAAAGAACAGCCGAATCACAGGAAATCTCGCAGTCGCTTTTCATCTTTGAAAAGGCATACCAGATGAGGGGGTTAAACCAGTTGACAGCACCGAGCGCCATTGTCAAAAGGTTTAACGCGACGTCATGGCGTTTTATGTGCGTAAGCTCATGCAAAAGAATATGTCTAAGACCGCCGTCGTTCAGCCCATCCGCGAGAGCGGGGGAAATAAGGATTTTTGGGTGCACAAACCCGAATTCGACCGGAGACGAAAAGTTTTTATCAAAGACGATAAGTACCCTGCGTCGCAGTTTTAACAGCCCGCGGCAGCTTTCAAGCTCCGCTAAAATCCGCTCATCGCGGCAGCGCTCACGCTTCCGCAACCTGAATAGAACAGTTAGATTTACGCTAAAAATATAAATGAGGATAGCCAAACAGCCGAAAAACCAACCTACAGAGGCGGTTTCCCAGTTTAGACCTGCGTTGAAACCCGTATCTTCATTAATCGGTTTTGGGCTGTTTGCCGGCGTCTCTTTTTGCGGCTCGGTTTTTATATTTGATTCCGGGGTCGGGGCGGCCGTAATATTCGTTGAGGCAGAGTTAAGAACCGCTTGGCTTTGCGGGAACGTGAAACTGAAAACGCCAAAAGGGCTCTGCGGGGCAACCGGCAGCATAAGACGAACCACAAGCACAGCCCACAAAAGATATTGCAGCCTCGGGTGAAGCCTGCGCCAAAGCAGCGCGCGTATTATTAAAATTACAAGAGCGATGAAACTTCCCTCAAACGAGAGCATGACGATCTGCTTAAACACATACGCAAGCATCAAAATACCTCCTATTTGCCGTTAAGGATTTTTTTAAGCTCCGCAATTTCCTCGCTTGACAGGTTTTCTTCTTTTACAAACCGCGCGACCATAAGGTTAAACGAGCCATTGTAGATCTTGTCGATAAACGAGCGCGTTTTTTGAAGCGTACACTCCGCCTCGGATAGCAGGGTGCAGTAGGTGTAGGGCGTTACACCCTCCTTTGCCGCGATAACATTTTTTTGGACAAGCCGCCTTATCAGCGTGTGGATGGTTTTGGGGTTCCAGTCTGTCGTGGGGCGCAGCGCATCGATAATCTCCGCCGCCGCTTGCGGTGCCTT
>DBTI01000231.1 GCA_002306975.1 Ruminococcaceae bacterium UBA1320 | reverse complement strand
CCTGTCGCATCTCCCCGAACACTCTACGGCAGCACCTCAACCGTAAGCAAAAACCGTCTTTCCATTATGACTCGGGAACCGGTAGGCGTAGTTGCGGGCATTGAGCCCTGGAATTATCCAATCACATTGATGATTAGAGACTCAATTCCTGCTCTTGCAGCCGGTAACACGCTTATCATAAAGCCTGCCGGACAGACATCAGGAGCTTCTATGGAGGTTATCAAGTTACTTGTAGACAATGTGCCGGAACTACCGCGCGGTGTCGTAAACGCCATCACAGGCCCCGGCAGCAAGATTGGCACCGCACTTGTAGAGCATACCGATGTGGATATGATTACTTTCACAGGCGGACTGGACACCGGTAAAGACATTATGGAAAAAGCGGCTAAGACCATGAAGCGCGTTTCTCTGGAACTGGGCGGAAAGTCCGCAAACGTGGTTTTTGCCGATTGCAATATGGATAAGGCCGTGGCCGGCTGCGCCGGTGCCATTTTTTCAAACGCCGGACAGACGTGTACGGCAGGTTCACGTCTGGTATTGGAAGAATCCATTGCAGATGAATTTCTGTCCCGCCTTAAGCAGGTGGCTGAAAACCTAAAGCTCGGTTACTGTCTGGATCCTGATACAAAAATGGGACCCGTAGACAATGAAGGCCAACTGAACAAGATCCTTAATTACATTGAAATCGGCAAAACGTGCTCAACACTGCTCACCGGCGGCTATCGGTATATGGAAAACGGCTGTGACAAGGGGTACTTCATTGCTCCAACCATCTTTGTAAATCCGCCCATAGACTCTCCGATCGTTCAGGATGAAATATTTGGGCCGGTACTGGTAGTTCAAACTTTCCGCACTGAGGATGAGGCAGTGAATCTGGCCAACTGTACTCGCTTTGGCTTATGCTCCGGGCTGTGGACAGAAAGCCTCAACCGGGCTATGGCTGTCAGCCGTCGTCTGCGCTCCGGCAACGTCTGGGTCAACAACTATACCGGCTTTGCTCCGGAGTGCGAGACCGGCGGCTATAAGGAGAGCGGCAGCGACCGCGCCGCCGGTGTGGATGGATTTCTTAAATACACCGAAATCAAGCACATCAATATGGACTTTACCAGATAGCGGAGGAATTCATTTGATCTGCGGCTAAGCTATAGTACTCAAAAACAATCACTTTTTTGATTGTATCCAAATTGCAACCTATACATATATAAGGACTCGACTGTTGATACAATGGTCGAGTCCTTAGCTGTATTTATAATCATTTGCAGCTATTGATTTTCACCTTAACCATTTTGAAATTTCCAAACCAGTTCTCGGAATGGAACGTAAACCGCATTTGACCGAAGTGTCTTTTCAGAAGAAATGAAATCAATAAGTAATTTCTATTAAACAATAACACTTTTCCCGACGGAAGCAGCAAAATTTCTATTCTCTTAATTATTGCCAAGATAAAGTTTGAAGTTAGATGTGACAGCTCCGTCGCCTGCGCCATAGTAAGAGCGCCAGAGTAGACACAGCATCCTTCTGTGAGCCATACTTTGAAGGCGGGCAGTTGAGAAGGCTTTAAAGCTCTCGATTAGGAGCGATGAGCCTTTTTTTCAATACGGCAATTTGGGAGTTTTAAAATTATTTATGGACAGCGAGGAAAAAGTGAATGAAAAATTTTACACAAAATATTAATACATATATTAACCCCCTTGAAGTTCATGATGAAACACGGCATACAGAACTGTTGAATACGCTAGAACTTTATATCAAAAATAATTGTTCAAAAACCGAAACTGAAAAACAACTGTTTATCCACAAGAACACTCTACGCGCACGCTTAGCCACCATCAATAAGGTGCTAAATTGCGATGTGGACAGTATTGAGGACTTATTTTAAATTCAATTGGCTCTGAAGCTACGATATTTTTATGATTCACGAAAAAATGTTAATAAGGTATAAGCTGGTTTAAAGAGATTTTCGGAATAAGGTGAAGGAATGGCATCATATAACCTTCTGAATAAAAATGCAAATACCGGAAGATTTAGAGATTTAATAGTTGGACGTTGCAAAATAGCCCCAAAAAAGCGAGGTATCAGTTTACCCAAAAGGGCAGAACTAGGGGGACAGTTCAAAACCACTGAAAATGCTTGAATAGTTTGCTTGGGGTTATAAATTTCGTGGTGAGTTAATGAAGATTTGATTTGTACTATTCTCTTCTCGGCACAGTCAGGCATTATTTCAATCTATTAACTATATCTATATATTTGGGGTCGATATTTCCGACCTCCAGAAGTCGATATTTGCGACTTTTAGAGGTCGGTTTTTTCGACTTCTTGAAGCGGTAAAACATAGATTTTGTCGGGTTTTCCTCGGCCTTGTTTGCGACGGATTATTAGGCCTAAGTTCTCCATCTCACGAAGTGTTTTCATTGCCTTGTCGCGCCCGCAACGGAGAAAATGACAGGCTTCATCCACAGTGCAGTAAATAAAAATTCGCTGCGTCTCGTCTTGCCAACCGTTTTTCTCGGACAGGCTTACTCGTGATAGCAGCATGGAGTAAAGCACGGCCGATTCCAAGTGCATTAAGGAATAGCGGACGTCGTCAAACAGCAATGTATAAAGACGATAATATGGCAGCTCTGTCTTTTCGTGTTTGTTTATCTCTCCCATCCACGCGATCTTACCTCCTGCTTCTTCATTTCACGTTCGCGCTGTGCTCTGCCGGTCTCGTCACGCATTTGCTTATGAAGACGTTGCTCTTTGCAGATATTTTCTTTCAACGTCGGGATACAGCTTTGATCTTTATCCTCAGCTCACTTTTCAGACTATTCGCTTTGGCCCGGTATCCAAGGGCGCAAACGGTTTTTTTCCTTATGACAATCTTCTTAATGCCCTTATGCCCAATTCGCCACAGGATGAGAGTCGGTGCGAGACTATAGATTTCATGGCCGAAACCTTGAGCACCACTAAGCCTGAAGACCTGGTGCATTTCACGATGTATCAATACATGCAGCAAAATCTGCGGTTTCATATCTGCAAATACTGCAAGCGCTATTTTGGAATAACCGGCGGCAGCAAGCAGGATTATTGCGACAGGCTCATTGATGGTTCAACAAAGACCTGCCGGGAGACCGGACCGCTGCGGGTTTACGAAAAGCGCAAGCTGGGAGATCCAGCGATGCGCGAATACAAGCGCTCGTATAAGGCACACAATGCCCGTATTCGCTATGGCCTGATGACAAGGGAGGAATTCTCCGCATGGTCGGAGGAGGCCAGGGAAAAGCGCGACAAATGCGTTGCAGGCAAGCTATCGCTGAAGGAGTTTGTTGAGTGGCTCGACAGCGACAGACTAACTTAAAAACAACGGACTGACTGGCCGTTTTATAGACTAAAGAAAGAGAGGTATTTAATGGCAAACAAGACCATGCGCGGCGCCAATGGTGGAGGCAACATCCGCAAACGCTCCGATGGGCGCTGGGAAGCAAGATACACCACAGGCATTGACAAGAAAACCGGCAAGCAAATTCAGAAATCAGTATACGGAAAAACACAGAAGGAAGTCCGGCAGAAGCTAACAGAGGTCACAACGGAAATTGACGACGGTACTTATTTGGAAGCAACAAAAATGACGGTGGCGGAATGGCTGGAAATCTGGCTTAATGAGTACATGTGGGATAAGAAATACAGTACAGTTAAGCACTATAAAGCTACCTGCAGAGCAAATATAATTCCGATCATAGGAAATTACAAGCTTGCGGAATTAAAACCATATATGCTGCAAAAGTACTTTAACGATCTTTTCCGAGGGACAAATAATGTTACGGCCCATGCTTCAAAAACCGTACATAATATTCACGGGATCCTTTGTAAAGTACTGAATCAGGCTGCGATGAATGAGCTAATAAGGTCTAATCCAGCGTCAAGAGTCACCTTGCCGCGGATGACAAGAAAAGAAATCATCCCACTAACTGACGCGCAGATAGCGGTGTTTTTACAGTTGGTAGAGTTGGATGAATATTGTGCCATTCTGAAAACTATTCTGTTTACCGGAATGAGAGAAAGTGAAGCGATTGGACTTACGTGGGACTGTATCGACTTTGAGAAAGGCACAATAAGGCTGTACAGGCAGCTTCAGAAACGTCCGCTTGCCGATGGAGGCTTCACATTTGAAACTCTGAAAAACGGTAAGGAACGAATGCTTACACCGGCGCCCAGTGTTTTGGAAATTCTGAAAATGCGTAAAATACAGCAGACGGAACAGAGATTTGCTGCCGGAGCTGCCTGGCAAGGCTTCCAAACAACAAAAGAACAGAACAAAGCACTGGTATTTACAACTTTGACAGGAAGCAATCTTAGCCCTCAGACGGTTTATAATCACTTCAAAAGAATAGCAGTCAAGGCTGGAGCCCCAACTGCTACGGTTCACGATTTGAGACACACTTATGTAGTTTTAAGCATTCAGAACGGTGATGATATTAAAACCATTCAGTACAATGTAGGCCACGCCACAGCTTCCTTCACTCTTGATGTTTATGGCCATGTTTCTGCGAAAATGAAGAAGGACAGCGCCGACAGAATGGAGAAATATATCAGTCAAATAAAGGCTTTCGCGGTATGAAAAAATACGAATAAGGGTCAAAATAAGGGTCAAGCCCGTTTTCTGCATGAAAATAAGCCCTGAAACCACTGGGATTTCAGGACTTATGCCTGTGTTTTATTGCCAAAATCGATATCTTTTGATTTTGGCATAGGATTCGAACTCACATTACAAAAATAGGCGTCGAAATACAGCCTCATTTCTCAATATACCGCTAACGCTCTTAATTAATATTTCGGTATTGACAAAGGTAATATAATAAGCTATGCTGATAATCATCTAAACTTATTATAATTTGGAGATTAATAATGAATATAGAAGAATCCTTGGGATTTAAGCTGGCAAAAGCATCACAGCGTATGTTTGAACTTTTTGCAGCTTGCCTTGATCAAACTGGTATTACATCAAAGCAAAATGG
>DBTI01000142.1:9612-9755 GCA_002306975.1 Ruminococcaceae bacterium UBA1320 | reverse complement strand
AGATCAACGATCAGCTTCATCTCGTGAATACACTCGAAATAGGCATTTTCAGGCGCATAACCCGCCCCGACAAGTGTCTCGAACCCTGCCAGCATCAGTTCGGTAACGCCGCCGCAAAGCACAGCCTGCTCGCCAAAAAGGTC
>DBTI01000142.1:9159-9369 GCA_002306975.1 Ruminococcaceae bacterium UBA1320 | reverse complement strand
GCACAGCCTGCTCGCCAAAAAGGTCTGTTTCGGTCTCGTCATGGAATGTGGTCTCAAGGATACCTGCTCTTGCCGCTCCGATGCCTGCCGCGTATGCCAGAGCGATTTCCTTCGCCTTGCCGGAACAATCCTGCTCAACCGCGATAAGACTTGGCACACCCGCTCCACGCTGATATTCGTAGCGAACGGTATGGCCGGGGCCTTTGGGCG
>DBTI01000142.1:0-8901 GCA_002306975.1 Ruminococcaceae bacterium UBA1320 | reverse complement strand
GGCCGGGGCCTTTGGGCGCTACCATAAATACATCAACATCTTTCGGGGGAACAATTTGACCGTAATGGATGTTAAAGCCGTGGGCAAAAGCCAAGGCCTTACCGGCGGAAAGTGCCGGTGCGATGCTCTCTTTGTAAAGTGCCGCCTGCTTTTCATCATTTACAAGAATCATTATGATGTCGGCATCCTTCGCCGCCTGTGCTGCCGTTTCAACTTTAAGCCCCGCGTCTTCCGCTATTTTCCATGACTTGCTGCCTTCATAAAGCCCGACAATGACGTCAACGCCGCTCTCGTGCAGATTAAGCGCATGTGCGTGACCCTGACTTCCATAACCGATAATCGCAACTTTCTTTCCTTTTAAGATACCCGGATTACAATCATTTTCGTAAAACATTTTTGACATATAAAAACCTCCAGACCGGATAACCGGTTTATTTATTTTTATAGCAGTTTAATTTATAAAAGGGAGAAACAGAGAATGATTTCTCTTCTTTATAAAAACTACTATAATCTACGGATCATATCAAAGACTTTTTTGCGGGAGGAAGCAGCTTATCCTCTTTCTCAATAGCGATAGTTCCCGTCCGCACGACCCTACAGATTCCATATGGTTCAAGCATAGCCTCAAAGTTTGCAATCTGCTCATTAACATCGGCATATTCAAGTGTCATAGCAGTTTTTGAAACATCGATTATCTTTGCGCCAAAAATATCAGCTATCTCGATAATTTCAGAGCGGTTTTCAGCGTTTGCAAGAACTCTTAAAAGTATGAGCTCGCGGCTTATAAATTCTCCGGGAACAAGTGTTTTTACCTTGATAACATCAATTAGCTTATTGAGCTGCTTCTCGACCTGTTCAACCATATCATCGTCTCCATCCACAACAATGGTCATGCAGGAAACCGACGGATCCTCTGTCACACCGACAGCCAGACTGTGAATATTAAAAGCTCGGCGTGAGAACAGCCCGGCAACCTTGGAAAGCATGCCTGCGTGGTTTTCGAGCATCACCAATATCGTGTGTTTCATAACAACCTCCTTTTGTTTTCGGGTAACAATTGCAAGTACAATAAAAACTGCCTGTTAAATCAGTTCCGCGACAACTGTCCCCATTTTACGTGTTCCAACAACTTTAGCGCCTTCACTTGCCAGGTCACTTGTTCGATAACCGTTTGTAAGCGCCTTATAAACGGCATTTTCAATTGCATTCGCTTCATCCGTCAATGAAAAAGAATATCTTAGCATCATAGCCGCCGACAGAATTGTTGCCAGTGGATTTGCAATGTCTTTGCCCGCTATATCCGGGGCGGAACCATGGATCGGTTCATACAGCCCGAGGCTGCCGACACCGATGGAAGCCGAGGGGAGCATGCCGATAGAGCCAGTAATCATGCTTGCCTCGTCAGAAAGAATGTCACCGAACATGTTGCTTGTAACTACCACATCAAAGCGCCCGGGATTGCGCACAAGCTGCATCGCCGCATTATCCACCAACATGTCTTCATATTCAACCTGCGGGTATTCGCCACTAAGCCTGTGCATTACCTCTCTCCATAGGCGTGAGCTTTCCAGCACATTTGCCTTGTCGATGCTCGTCAGCCTGCTTTTGCGTTTAAGTGCCACATCAAAGGCTGTTCTGCCGATGCGCTCAATTTCATAAGCGGAGTAACTTTCGGTGTCATATGCTTCCTCGCCGCCTTTGCCGCTGCGACGTCCGCGCTCTCCGAAATAGATGCCGCCGGTAAGTTCCCTGACCATAAGAAGATCAAGGCCCTCGGACACAATATTGGGTTTTAGCGGGCAGGCGTCTCTGAGCGGCTCAAAAAGCACAGCGGGGCGCAGATTGGCGTAAAGGCCAAGTGCGGAACGGATTCCGAGCAGCCCTTTTTCCGGTCGTTTATCCCCGGGCAGGGTATCCCATTTCGGGCCGCCCACCGCGCCGAGAAGGACACTGTCGCTGCTCTTGCAGATATTTACGGTTTCCTCCGGCAACGGTTCCCCTGTGGCATCCAAAGCACAGCCACCCATGAGTACCTGACGGTATTCAAAACTGTGTGAAAATCTTTTGCCGACCGCATCCAGCGCTTTCATTGCTTCATTTACAATCTCCGGCCCAATTCCGTCGCCTTTGATCACCGCTATTGTATATTTCATTGCTACACACCTCCTATTCCTTTTGGTCTTTTAATGTATTCATCAGCCCGCCCGATGCAATGATGCTCTGTATAAAGGGCGGAAAGGGCACGCCCTGATAGGTTTCACCGCGCGTGATATTTGTTATAACACCGGTATCAAAATTGATCGAAAGCTGATCGCCGTCTGAGATTTTTTCCGATGCCCTGGGGCATTCGATGATTGCAAGCCCTATATTGATGGCGTTGCGGTAGAATATTCGGGCAAAGGTTGAGGCAACAACACAGGAAATGCCGGATTCCTTGATGGCAATGGGCGCGTGCTCGCGTGAGGAGCCACAACCGAAGTTACGGCCTCCGACTATTATGTCACCCGAGTTTACCTTTTCATGAAAATCCTTATCAATGTCCTCCATGCAGTGAGAAGCCAGCTCTTTAATGTCTGATGTATTAAGGTATCTTGCCGGAATAATAACATCGGTATCTACGTTGTCGCCATATTTTATTGCTTTTCCGTTTGCATTCATGTTTTATCCTCCCTTATAACTGGTCAGGGTGAGCGAGCCTGCCCGCAACCGCCGAAGCTGCCGCAATTGCCGGTGACGCGAGATATACCTCAGACTCCGTGTGTCCCATTCTTCCTACAAAATTACGATTGGTGGTGGCTACCGCGCGTTCACCTTTTGCCAGAATACCCATATGTCCGCCAAGGCAAGGCCCGCAGGTCGGGGTCGATACGGCGCAGCCTGCATTGATGAAGATATTTACAAGACCTTCTTCCATGGCTTCCAACATAATTTTCTGGGTTGCCGGAATGACGATGCAGCGGACATTCTCACTTACATGCCTGCCCTTGAGCACCTCCGCCGCAACGCGAAGATCTTCAATGCGTCCATTGGTGCAGGAGCCTATAACTGCCTGATCGATAGTTACATCGCCGCATTCGTCGATTGTTTTTGCATTTTCAGGCAGGTGAGGGAACGCAACCGTCGGCTTAATCTTGCCGAGATTAATTTCATATGTTTTTGTATACTCGGCGTCTTCATCCGCTTTGTATACCCTCCATGGCTTGCAGCCATGCTCTTTCGCAAATTTCTCGGTCAGCGCGTCGTATTCAAAAATGCCGTTTTTCGCGCCGGCTTCGATAGCCATGTTCGCCATGCATAAGCGGTCCTCCATTGTGAGATTCTCAAGACCCGCTCCCGTGAATTCCATAGATTGATACAATGCACCGTCCACACCGGTTTTTCCGATAATGTGGAGAATCACATCCTTGCCCGAAACCCATTTTTGCAGCTTCCCCGTAAGCACAAACCGAATAGCCGTCGGCACCTTGAACCAACACTTCCCCGTTGCCATTCCGAACGCCATATCGGTGCTGCCGACGCCTGTTGAGAACGCCGCCAAGGCTCCGTATGTGCAGGTGTGTGAATCGGCGCCGATTATAAGCTCACCGGGTCCGACAAGACCCATTTCGGGCAGCAGCGCATGTTCCACGCCGACACGGCCCACATCAAAAAAGTTTGTAATACTGTGCTTTCTGGCAAAGTTGCGAACAGTTTTGCACTGTTCCGCCGCTTTTATATCCTTGTTCGGGGTAAAATGATCCATTACGAGAGCAATTCTTTCTTTGTCGAAGACCTCCTCGACACCCGCCTTTTCAAATTCACGAATTGCCACCGGAGCGGTGATATCGTTGCCCAGAACGAGATCCAGCTTTGCCTGAATAAGCTGCCCTGCGGCAACCTTCTCGAGCCCCGCGTGGGCTGCGAGAATTTTTTGCGTCATAGTCATTCCCATCTACTGTACTTCCCTTCCGTTTTCACTATAGCGATTACATTTCTAAAAAGTAAAATCAAGTATTGTTTCTTACCGCCTGCGGGGGAAAACAAAAACAATTTTTTTAAATTGCGATAAGCAGATTATCAATCGCGTTGATATAAGCCTTTATGCTTGCCTCTATAACGTCAGTGCTTAGCCCGTAGCCCTTTGCTGCTTTGCCGTCGCTTTTGATTTTGACACTTACTTCACCCTGCGCGTCTCTGCCCTCCGTCACCGCGTCTATTGAGTATTCGTCCAATTGAATCGGCAGCCCTACGATTTCATTGATTGCGTTGAATGAAGCATCGACCGGACCAAATCCAATTGCCACTTTTTCAACCCGCTCACCGTTTGATCCCACAAGCGAAATACTGGATGTAGGTGTTATCGTATTGCCTGTGTTAATCACATAACTCTCCAGCTTATACAGCTCCGGCGTATCTTTTATAATGGTGTCCCTGATTAATGCTTCGATGTCCCTGTCGCTCATGGTTTTCTTTTTGTCTGCCAAAGCTTTAAACTGTTTGAAAAGCTCGTCGGATTTATCAATCTCAATGTTAAATCCCAGATCCCGTACCCGTTCATTGAATGCATGTCTGCCCGAGTGCTTTCCAAGCACCATTTTATTTTCATTTAGTCCTATGGACTCAGGAGTCATAATCTCATATGTCTTTTTGTTTGCAAGCATACCATGCTGATGTATCCCGGATTCATGAGCAAAAGCGTTTTCGCCGACAATTGATTTATTGGGCTGAACCTTCACCCCTGTTATACCGGTTAAAAGCCTGCTGCCCTTATAAATCTGCTTTGTATCCACGTTGCAGTCCGCGTCATAATAATCCCTGCGGGTTTTAAGATTCATCACCAGTTCTTCAAGCGCCGCGTTTCCCGCCCTTTCGCCAATTCCATTTATCGTGCATTCTATCTGGTTTGCACCTGCCTTGACTGCGGCAAGAGAATTCGCCACAGCAAGCCCCAAATCATCGTGGCAATGCACAGAAACATCAACTTTATCCATGCCGCCTACATTCTCTCTTAAATATCTGATCAGCGCGGCAAATTCCTCAGGAGCGGAATAGCCCACCGTGTCAGGAATATTTATAACGGTCGCTCCCGCCTTGATTACACGCTCAAAAACCCTGCAAAGAAATTTCGGGTCGCTTCTGGATGCGTCTTCTGCTGAAAACTCAATGTCTTCGCAGTATTTCTTTGCATATCTGACCATCTCGGTCGCCTGTTCCAGCACCTCGGCCGGTTTTTTCTCAAGCTTATATTCCATATGAATATCCGATGTTGCGATAAAAACGTGAATCCGCGGATACTTTGCGTATTTAACAGCTTCCCATGAGCTGTCGATGTCCTTGGTCAGCGCTCTTGACAGGCTCGCCACGCACGTGCTGTTTATCTCTTTTGCCACTGATTTTACCGCGTTAAAATCTCCTTGAGACGCGGCGGCAAATCCGGCTTCGATTATATCCACTTTAAGCAGCTCAAGGTGGCGCGCCATCTCTATTTTTTCTTTGATATTCATGCTGCATCCCGGAGATTGTTCCCCGTCTCTCAGGGTTGTGTCAAAAATTTTGATATTTCCCATGGCGAAACTCCTTTTCTATAGCGGTTTTTATAAAGAAAATCGTTTTTTGTTTTCTCCACCGGAGGCGGGGAGAACCCCCCTTGATTTTTGCCTTTTAAAAAATAAATTAGAGATTTACTTTACTACCGCGCCTTCTGCCGCTGAAGAAACTGATTTTGCATATCTTGCCAAATAGCCTTTTGTTATCTTCGGTTCCGGCTCACGCCAGTTCTTTTTTCTCTGGAGCAATTGCTCGTCTGATACCTCGGCGTTTATTGTTCCCTGCGGTATATTAATCGATATCATGTCTCCGTTTTTTATCAATGCGATATTGCCGCCGTTCGCCGCCTCCGGGGAAACATGCCCGATTGCCGCGCCCCTCGTGGCACCGGAAAATCGTCCGTCGGTAATCAGCGCCACATCGCTGTCAAGCCCCATACCTGCGATAGCCGATGTCGGCGACAACATCTCGCGCATTCCCGGTCCGCCCTTCGGCCCTTCATAACGGATGACCACGACATCGCCTTTGCTTATTTGTCCGCCATAGATTGCGTCGATGGCAAGGTCTTCAGAATCAAAAACCTTCGCCGGGCCTCTGTGGACAAGCATTTTTTCGAGCACAGCCGACCTTTTTACCACAGCGCCGTCAGGAGCGATATTGCCCCTTAGCACGGCGATGCCGCCGGTTTTTGAATATGGCTCAGAACATTTTTTAATGATATCGGGGTTTCTTATCGCCGCCGATTTAACAGCCTCAGCCATTGTTGTTCCGGAAACAGTCATTAAAGAACCGTCATAATATCCATGATCAATCAGTTCTTTTATAACCGCCTGCACACCACCGGCTTTATATAAATCCTGAACATGATACGGCCCAGCCGGGGCAAGGCGGCAGAGATTTGGAACCTTTGAGCTGATTTCATTAATCATATCAAGATTTAGTTTTACCCCCGCCTCGTTTGCGATTGCAGTCAGGTGCAAAACAGAGTTGGTCGAACAGCCAAGCGCCATATCTACCGCAAGCGCGTTATGAAACGCCTTTTCCGTCAAAATCTGCGACGGCCTGATATCCTTATTCACCAGTTCAACAGCTTTCATTCCCACATGCTTCGCCAGCCTGATTCTTTCGGCATAAACCGCCGGTATGGTGCCGTTTCCGGGAAGCGCCAGACCAATTGCCTCTGAAAGGCAACTCATCGAATTTGCGGTAAACATTCCGGAACATGAACCGCAGCCGGGGCAGGCATTGTCTTCGCAAAAGGAAAGCTCCTCATCTGTCGCTTTGCCCGCTTTGACCGCGCCCACAACTTCAAAAACACTGTTTAAATCAAGCTGCCTGCCGTCAACAGTTTCATAAGAGAGCATTGGGCCCGCGGTGATAACAATGGACGGAATGTCCAACCGCGCGGCGGCCATAAGCATTCCCGGGATGATTTTATCGCAGCCGGGAATGAAAACCATTCCGTCAAAGCAATGTGCCATCGCCATTGTTTCACAGCTGTCGGCTATTAGCTCACGGGAGGCCAGCGAATATTTCATTCCCTGATGTCCCATGGCGATGCCGTCACATACGCCGATGGTACCGAATCCAACAGGTGTTCCGCCTGCCATACGGATACCGGCCTTAACGGCTTCTGAAATTTTGTCAAGATGGATATGCCCGGGAACGATTTCATTTGCCGGGTTTGCAATTCCTATAAGCGGCCTTGCGAGTTCCTCATCTACATAACCCATCGCCTTAAAAAGTGAACGATGCGGTGCTTTCTCCATATTCTTTGTAACAATATCACTTCTCATGTTAACCTCCATGTGCTTCTGTTTATTAATCACTCAGAATAAAATCCGTGATGGGTTTTCCGGGTGCGACCATTGGCGTGACTTTTTCGTCAATTCCGATATGGCAGTTAAGAACCGCCGGTTTTTTAGACTGCAGCGCTTCACAAAATGCCTTGTTAAATTCACCTGCCGTCTTGATATCATAGCCCTTTATTCCATAGGCCTCCGCAAGCTTTACAAAATCGGGGCCTCTGTCAAGATCCGTATTAGAGTATCTTTTTTCATAAAATATTGTCTGCCACTGTCTTACCATTCCAAGAACCCTGTTGTTGAAAACAACCGTAATAATCGGAAGATTATAGTGCTCGACCGTGGCGAGCTCATTGCAGTTCATTCGAAAACTTCCGTCGCCGGCAATATGTATAACCGTCATTTCCGGTCTGCCCAGCTTTGAACCAATCGCCGCTCCTGTTCCATAGCCCATTGTTCCGAACCCGCCCGATGAAATAAAGGTTCTGGGCTTATCATAGCGGTAATACTTTGCCGCCCACAATTGGTGCTGACCGACATCGGTGACAATGATCGTGTTTTGCGGCGAATGCTCATAGATGGAGGATATTATTGCTTTCGGTGTAATATTGCATTGTTCGTCGATAATCGTATCATCATTCGGAGCTTTCAGACTTTCAATTCTCTCCAACCATTTTTCTCTTGGCTTCATACTCTCCTCAGGTAATTTTATCAGCGGTAAAAGCCTTGTCAGAACCTGATGTATATCGCCCAGAATATAGTGATTGGTTTTAACATTTTTATTTATTTCGGCCTCATCAATATCAATCTGAACAATTTGCGCGTTTTTGCAAAACCGGTTGATATCACCGACAACCCTGTCGTTAAACCGGCTGCCAAGGGCAATAAAGAGTTCACATTCCGAAATAGCAATGTTAGAGGCTTTAGTCCCATGCATACCTACCAGCCCGGTAAAATTGGGATCGGAATAAGGATATCCGCCGATTCCCATGAGCGTAACCCCGACCGGCGCTTTGAGCAGTTTGGCAAGTGTTAAGACAGCGTCTGTAGCGGAAGACTTTAAGACGCCTCCTCCGCACAGAATAAAGGTCTTAGGAGATTCGTTAATCATGTTTGCCAGTTTATTAATTCTTTCACCGCAAATATTCTTGACGCAATGATTCATTAATCGCTGATTCTGGTCTTCAGGTTCGTTGGGTACAAACTCGGCTTTTTCACTTGTCACATTCTTTGGAATATCAACAAGAACCGGGCCGGGTCTTCCCTCACCCGCGACAGCAAAGGCTTTTCTCAATGTTTCTGCAAGACACGAAACATCCTTAACGATATAGTTATTTTTAGTTATCGGCATTGTGATCCCGGTAATATCGGCTTCTTGAAAGCTGTCTCTGCCTATTAAGTCAACATTGACGTTTCCTGTAATAAAGACGACTGGAACAGAATCCATATAAGCCGTTGCAATACCGGTGACAAGATTTGTCGCTCCCGGCCCTGAGGTGGCAATGCATACGCCGGTTTTGCCGGTTGCCCGGGCATAGCCGTCTGCCGCGTGCGCCGCGCCCTGCTCATG
>DBTI01000209.1 GCA_002306975.1 Ruminococcaceae bacterium UBA1320 | reverse complement strand
AACTCCTGGCCACATTCTTTGCAGATTAACTTCTTGTCCTGGTACATGCTTTTTACCTCGCTTTGAGATTTGATTTGCCCAAGGACGGAATTGAACCGACACCTTTGAATAATACCAACGCTCTCCCGTTGAGCTACTGGGGCATATATTTAAAGCAGATTAATTAAACAAAAGGGTGAGTTTCCGCTTTATTCGCTGCAATGAATTATCTACCTGTTTTGGTTTTATATTTAACGTCTCAGCTATTATATTATAGGAAAGGCCGTTAAGATATAACGAAAATAGTTTTCGCTCAAATGGCGAGAACATACCTGTTAAAGCGGTTTTGACTGCCGTTAAGCGTTCCCTCAAAATCACCATATCCTCAGGATTTGATGAATCTGTTGGAATTTCATTTTTTGCGGCATCATCGTCGAGGGAAACATAGCTGTTCATGGGAACATTCTTGCCGCTGACTGCCCGCCGAACAGCAGAAACAATCTGCCTTTTTATACACAAACATGCGAAAGTTTTAAAAGAAGCCCCAGCGTCACAGCGAAAGCACTTGACTGCTGAAATAAGACCAAGCCTGCCCTCTTGCATAAGATCATCAATCTCAACCCCGGCGCAGCTCGAATACCCTGAATATGCTCTGATGAAAGGTTCGTACCTTGCAAGCAAAACATACAGCGCGCTGTCGTCGCCATTTCGCGCTAAAAGCGCAAGCGAACTGTCATCTTTAACCGCGAGTGAAGAGGTGAAACATGGCATCGATCTCATCCATTCTTTTAAACAGACAATAAGAAAAAAACTATAAAAACAAGACGAAACACAGTAGTTATATATAAAACGATTAACGTAATTTATAAACGATTTTATAACAAGCTTCAAAAAATTATAAAGGTACTATTTGCAATAAATATAGTACCGCATATTTGTAATTCTGTCAAGTAAAAAATGAAAGAAGTTTTGATTTTTGGTGATTTATACATTGATTTTTTTTTGCATATCCATTTTATCAAAATTTCTTTGAGTATCCCGCAACAATTATATATAAATCGCATATAACATTTTTTTATCTTGTGACATTTTTTAGCCATTTTCCCGACTTAAAACGAGGTAATCCTATGATAACTTTTACAGGTTCATCTATTGTAAGTAAAATAAATACAACCGGAAGCGGCAATTTTAAAATCAATCCCGCTATCGCTCCAAGCGGTAACGCAATAAGCCACAATGTTAACAAATCTGCAAACATTGCAAAACGCGTGTCCCCGCCTCCGCGCAAAACCCCTATGATATTTGTGTAATTGAAGCAAATGAAAAATGTTGATAAGGCGTAAACGGTCATTATTTCATATGCGTAATTCATCGTTGTGCCGCTGACATTATAAATTGATAAAAACGGTTTGCGTATCAAAAGAATGAACACTGATGACAAGATACCGACTATTATGCTGAGCTTTAACATTGTGGAAGCATAGTCTCGCGCCTTTTGCGTATTTCCCGCGCCGATCTGCTTACCCACCGCAACGGCGGAAAAGTTGGCTATACCCATAGTTACGACCATCGCAAGCCTTTGAACCACACCGGCTATGCTGTTAGCCGCAACAGCTTCACTGCTTATGTGGCCGACGATGACAGACTGCAGGCTTGCGCCCAGCGCCCAAATGGTTTCGTTTGCGACAACAGGCAGGCTGTAACGCAGGAAGTCTTTGAGCAGCGGCCTGTCTACTTTGAAAAATGTTGCCAAACTGACCGTAAGTTTTTTATCAAAACGAAACGCATAAACAAGCGCAAAAATCAATTCGACAAAGCGCGCACAGAGCGTAGCGGTCGCAGAACCGCGTATGCCCATTGCGGGCACTCCGAATTTTCCGAAAATAAAAATCCAGTTAAGGATTATATTAATCACGAAAGAGGTGAAATTTATAATAAGCGGCAGCTTTACATTTTCAACGCTGCGAAGAATATATAAATATGTTGTAGAAATTGACGACAGAATATAAGAAAAACCGATAATCCTGAGAAATTGCGCGCCAAAGGCAATAACAGCTTTATCCGGTGTATAAAGCGACATGACAAATTCGGGGAAAACGAGAACGATCAAGCCGAAAACAAGCGAACAAACAACAGCCGCCTTCATTGCAAGTGAAAGAATGCTGCTGATGGTGCTCGTGTCTTTTTTCCCCCAATATTGAGCCGTTAAAACAGACGCGCCGCTTGCAAGACCAAACAAAAACACCGTAAAAATAAAATAGGGCTGATTGGCGATAGACGATGCCGAAATTTGTTTTTCACCCAAAGACCCGAGCATAACGGTATCCATCATGGTAAGACCAAAACCGATTAGATTTTGAAGTGCAATCGGAACCGACATTGTAATAAGTTGTCTATAAAATTCTTTATCGCGCACAAACGCGGATTTCATAATAACCTCCAAAAACAATAAAAATTAAACTAAATTTAGTCCGCACCAGAAAAACATATTTGTTGATTGTATCACTGCTGATTGAGATTGTCAAACGATATATTATCGCAATTTCAAATGAAAATGGGAAAGCAGGTTGTTTTCATTCCGCTTTAATTTTGTAATTGCTATTGTATATGGCTTTATTGAATTATTATTTTTTAATACTATAATTAAATTGTTCCATAATGATACGATAAAAGGTTGGAGGCAAGGAAAATGGATACAAATTGTATAAAAATCGCCATATCCTCTTTGGTTCAGGATGCGGGAGAAGCAACACGCGCACTTGAGCTTGCAAAAGGTCTTCGCGAAAACTGCCCGGCTAATACAGACTTCAAAATTATTTTTATCAGCCACGGCAGCAAATTTGACCGTGCCTTTACTGATAATGGTTTTGAACTATATGGAGCAAACCCAAAGTTGTCAGGTGTTGGATTTATGAGCGACCTTAAAACAAGACCGACTAATATGGTCGGCACTGAAGAAATGGCATTAGATTTATTGAAAGGTGAAATTGAGGCACTGCAGGATATTTCACCTGACGTATTGATTCATGGCTTTTGGCCTGTTGGCGGACTTGCATCAAAACTCTGCAATATAAAAAAAGAAATCGGCTATATTCCTATTCCGTTTGAAAGAGAAGCCTATTCAACTTATTTGTTAAATGACATTCCTGATTTTCTGGTTCCGCTTACATATTTGCCGAAAGGGTTTAGGGTAAAAATATTTAACAATATCCCAAAAAACATGAAACTTAAAAATCCTATGATTAAACAAACGAACATTCTAAAAGCTTATGAGAAGATTGATTATAACGGTGAAAAGCCGAAGATCGGTGATCTTTTTGATATGCTCAGCGCTGATTTGACAATCATCAATGATTTTCCCGATTTCTATACCGGAAGAAATCTGCCGGAAAATTTTAAAGTGACGGGGCCGCTTTTCTCGCCGAGTGATAAAGCTTCGGAAATTGACCCGTGGATCACCGAGCATTTCAGCAGCGAGAACAAAAGGCTCAAGATATTCTGCACTCTTGGCAGCTCGGGCAGCAAAGTGCATCTATTCCCGGCGATTAAGGCGCTGACCACAAGAAAAGACCAGAATTATTACGCGGTTGTGCTATGCCCCAAAGCTGTGTGTCCTATTGAGCGCGCAAAGGCCTATGCTGACGGATTTTCCAACATATTTATTACCGACGCTTTTGTTCCGGCGTTTAAAATCAATTCAATGGCGGACATTGTTCTTTCCCACGGAGGGCAGGGCACTGTTCAGACGGCGGTAGCGAGCGGAACGCCTATTATCGGCTTTGCCGTTCAGCCGGAACAACAGGTTAATCTTGAAAATGTCGTATCTTACGGCGGCGCAATTCGCCTGCCTGTTAACCGCTGGAAAGCTGCAAATATTATAAAATCAATCGATAAAATATGTGCAAACACCAAATATAAAGAGAGTATGCAAAAGCTGCGAGCAGCCCAGAAAGAAATAGATGGCAAAAAAAACTCCGCAATCGCCTTGTGGAATTTTATTGGTACAGGAACCTGAATTTCATTTGCTGAGGATATGCTCAGCGCAGCGCAACCCGTCAACAGCGGCGGATATAATACCACCCGCGTAACCGGCACCCTCGCCGCACGGGTACAAGCCTTTTATCCCGACTGCCTCAAGGTTTTCGCCCCTTGTAATGCGTACAGGCGATGTGCTGCGGGTTTCCGCTCCTGTCAGCAGCGCGTCAGGATAGGCATAACCCGGCATCCACACGTCCATTTCGGATATGGCGCTGCGAAGCGAGTTCGCTGCAAAATCGGGCATGTAGGAATCAACCTCGGCAAATTGTGTTCCCGGCAGATAGGTGGGCAAGACAGAGCCGAATACTACCGTACTGCGCTTATTCAAAAAATCCTCCAGCCTTTGCACCGGAGCTTTGTAGCCACCGCCGCCGGCAGCAAAGGCTGCTTTTTCTAATTTTCGCTGAAACGCCACACCCGCAAGCGGATGGTCACTTCCGAAATCTGCTTTTTCAAGCGCTACCAAAAGCGCGCTGTTAGCATTTTTTCCGTCACGCGCAAATTCGCTCATGCCGTTTGTTGTTATTCCGTTTTGCTCAGAGGCTGCCGAAACCACTGTTCCACCCGGGCACATGCAGAAGGAGTATACGCCCCTGCCGCTTTTCAGGTGCACCACAAGTTTGTAATCCGCAGCGCCCAAGGCAGGGTGAACGGCAAAATCACCATAACGGATTTTGTTGATAAGCGTCTGCGGATGCTCGATACGGGTCCCGACGGCGAACGCCTTCTGTTCCATTTTAACGCCGCTTGACAGCAGCTTTTCAAAGGTGTCTCGGGCGCTGTGCCCGATGGCAAGGACCACATCATCTGCCGGAACTTCTGTATATACTCCGTTTTCCAAATAACCCACGCCGGTAACCCGTCCTTCTTTTATTAAAATATCCGTCAAGGTTGCATTAAAGCGAACCTCGCCGCCAAAGCTTATTATTTTTTCTCGGATTCTCTTAACCGCTTTGCCGAGATTATCTGTGCCTATGTGGGGCTTGTCGAGGTACATAATTTCCGGCGGCGCGCCCGCACCTACAAATTCACTGAGCACTTTCATTTTCCGATAATCTTTTGCGCCTATTTTTAATTTGCCGTCCGAAAATGTTCCTGCCCCGCCCTCGCCAAACTGTACATTGGTGTTGGCGTCAAGAACCCCTGTCTGCCAGAACCGCTTAACCTTTTGTCTGCGGCTGTCTACATCAAGCCCGCGTTCCAAGAGGATCGGGTGCGCTCCCGCCTGTGCCAGAATCAATGCCGCGAACATTCCCGCAGGGCCGCAGCCTATGACAATCGGGCGCTCTTTTTGCCTGTTCCACTTCGGCACGCTGTAATAAAACTTCATTTCCTTTGAAATACTGTTGTCATAGCGCAAAGCAGGTATATCATCCTCGTTCCCGGAAACAGCAACAACTAGGTTCATTTTAAAATTTATATTCTGTTTGTCATGCAAATCTACGGCTTTCTTTGCTATGCTGACGTTTATTATACGATTTTTTTCAATTTTCAATTTTTTTGCCGCAATCTCTTTAAGCAAATCTATATTATAGGAAAGCGGAATTGTTAAATCGGATATCTTAATCATTATTTTCTCCAAATTACAGCTTTAAAAATTTCATTGAACCGCATTAATTTTAACCGTTTTAGATAAATCAGTCAATTACCGGCCGAGCCGGTGCTAACCGTTTTTATTTCAACATAAAAAACAACACGCCCACAGAGAACAGTGAGCGTGTAAAGTCCAGTAAAGCTATATTACAATCGAATAATGAAAAACGATACACTAACTGCCCCGCGCCCTACACGTCACAGCCGTGGTTATAACTGATTACCTTGGTGTTTTTTCCATCAACACTGATTGTGATGGTATCAAGCCCGTATGGCGGGTTGTGAGGGCCTACAAATGTTACAAGCTGCACTGCGATCCTGTAGCTGCCGCCCTTTTGCTCGAATTTCAAAATGCCCTCGTCCATAAACTGACGCGACTGGCCGTATTGCTTTTTGATTGCTTCTCCGATTACCGGATAAAGGCTTTCTAAAATAAATTTGTCTTTTCGCACTTCCTCAAAAACATAATGCGGCAGCGGGTTGCCATTTAAAAAAATTGAGATCAAAGATAGCCTTGGCAGGCTTCTGACCGGGGATATATCGCTGATTCTGTTATCCATAATGTTAAGGCTTCTTAGGTTAACAAGACCGCTCAATGGAGACAAATCTGAAATATCATTCTGTTGAACGTTGATGCTTTCAAGGCTTTTAATTTTGCTGAGTTCACTTATGGCTGTCAGGTGATTGTTTGCAAGATCGATATTTTTTAGTTTTGGCAATGCCTCCAGTCCACTAAGACTGTCGATAATGTTATAATTCAAATCAAGCTGCTCCAAATTGGCAAGTGAAGCAAGCGGCGCGGCACTTTTAATCTTATTGTACGACACCATGAGCATCTTGAGATTTTTCATCTGGCCTAGTTCATCCAGATTTTCAATCTGGTTTGATGCAAGAAACAGCGTTTTCAGGTTAACAAGCCCGTCAAGCCCTTTCAGACTGCTGATCTGGTTTTGTGCCGCTTCAAGCGTAAGAAGATTTTTTAACGGCTGGAGAGGAGTGAGGTCAGAAATCTGATTGCCGCCGATTGAGAGGTTCTTGAGATTTGCAAGGCTGCTCAACGGCTTTAAATCGTCAATCATATTCGTATACAAATCAAGGTCTGTCAGTTTTTTTAAACGGCTCAGGGGTTCAAGGTTCGCAACCTGATTAAAATCCAAACTGAGCCTTTTAAGGTTCACCAGGCTTTCAAGTGAGTTTATATCAGATATTTTGTTTTTATCGAGGGTTAAGCTTTCGAGATTCGTTAACGCTGATAAAGGCGATAGATTCGCAATATAATTATATCTTAAATTCAAGTTTCGCAGGTTTTTTAGATTTCTCAACGGCTCGATGTTTTCAATATTGTTAAAACCCAGATCAAGCTTATCAAGCCCGGTCAGATATTGCATTCCTTCGATGTTGCTTATAGATTTATGTGTAATTTTCAGTTCTTTTATAGCCTGCAAATCTTCCGGACATATGCCGCCCTTAGGTTTTTTAATCTGCGCCCTGACGGCTTTTTCAAAATTTTTATCGTAAAACCTAACTGCGCTTTTTGGCGCTGCCACCGGTGCCTTCGGCGCGCAAACCGCGCCCATGCATGTGATATTGGAAAATATCAAAAAAGCGCAGACAAACCGATAAAACTGTTTCACAAAATTCATCCTTTCCCAAAAAATCAATATAACAAGTAAAAAAAATTTTCTTGTGTGTGTTTTCCAGTTTCCGCTTTATAAATTGAATAGCTTTATTATTATATTGTTTGCAGAATTAAAGCTGTAAAGCTGATTAAATAAAACCAGAATTTTTAGCGTAATTAACCATCAAATTAATGAACGCAAAAACGCCCGCGGTTTTAAAACCGCGGGCGAAGCTAACAGTAAAGTTTTATTTATTTTTTCATTTTGTTTATTATCTCGTTTGCCTTTGCGTAAATTTCTTCGGGATTTGCACCGATATAGAAGTGATTGTTTTCATAAAGGATTTTGCCATTTACCATAGTCAGCATTACGTTTTGCTTGCTGCCGCTGTAAACAAGGTTTTTTGTTATATTATTGATCGGCTGCATGTTTGGCTGGTGTAAGTCAATCATAATCAGATCGGCAAGCTTGCCTTTCGCCAGCGTATCGCATTCCGCAAGCCCCATTGCCTTGGCTCCGCCGACGGTCGCCATATAAAGCACCTCGTTGGCATCGACAGCAGAAGCGTCTTTTTCAAGGATTTTTTGAAGCGCCGCTGTCAGAAACATTTCCCGGAACATGTCAAGGCAATTGTTGCTCGCCGGCCCGTCTGTGCCTATCGCAAGATTTATGCCCATGTCCATCATTTTCTTTATGGGCGCGATCCCGCTTGCAAGTTTGCAGTTTGACGCGGGGTTTGTAACAACAAAAAGGTCTTTCGATTTGAAAATATTTAAATCCTCGTCCGTCATATGAACGCAGTGAAATCCGCCGCCGCCATAATCAAACATGCCAAGGCTGTCAAGGAATTTTGTCGGCGTCATCCTATACCTTTTTACGCACTGCCGGACCTCCGAGCCGCTTTCGGAATTGTGGGTGAAGACAGGCGTTTTGTATTTGTGTGCGAGCCCGGCAACACCTTCGAGCAGCTTTGGCGAACAGGTATATTCAGCATGAAAACCAAGCCGATAGCCTATTAAATCATTGATTGAGTTGAGTTTTAGGTAGTATTCTTCAAGCAGTTTGAGGTCACCTTGAAAATTATTAATATGCCCGCAGAATACGGTTCTGTAACCGCTTTCAATCGACGCTTTTGCTACATTTTCCGTGAAGAAATACATGTCGAAATTCGAGGTAATGCCACTTGTAAGGTACTCCATTATTGCGATTTTTGCAAGGCAGCAAACAAAGTCTCCTTTAAGCTTTGCTTCCATCGGGAAAACCTGATTGTTGAGCCAGTCGAGCAGCGGAAGATCGTCAGCGAATGAACGCAAAAACGTCATGGCGGAATGCGTGTGCGCGTTTTTAAAGCCGGGCATAATCAAATTTTTGCCGCAATCGATTTTTCTGCCCCATTTTACTTCTTTTGTTTTTTGTGTTTGTTCCCCAACATAGATAATCCGATTCCCCTGCACCCAGAGTTCGCCCTCCACCATGTCAAATCCGTTTGCCATAGTCAGAATCCTCGCGTTGTAAAAACGGATATTCATAAAGAACGCCCCCTTG
>DBTI01000030.1:16626-22783 GCA_002306975.1 Ruminococcaceae bacterium UBA1320 | reverse complement strand
TCTTTTTTATCACATTTTTTAAAGAAATCATATCCATATTATTTTTTCCTCTACAATCTTAAAATAAGTAAATTTCAAATCCGGCTTTTCTATGCATCTCAATGATAATTTTGGCAAGGCTACCGTGAAGCAACTCGCATTGTAGGTAATACTAAATTGGTTTATTTATAATATATACCTTCAATAATAGAAAAAACACTTATCCTTGTCTGGAATTGTAGTCCCTGTCCGCAATGTTTTGAATTGCACATATGGGGATTGACCTTCCTTACCAATGGCTTTTCAAAACACGCCACCAACTTATGGTCTTTCCCTATTTTCAGTGCGGGTCCTTTTGCTGTACCGCGTTTCTCATTCTCTTGCTGCCCAACATCGGCACTGTATTCCATTTGAGAGGTCAAGTCACTGTCCATCAGTCCTACCGTTCCTTTAGCAACCTCCCATTTTATTGCGTATTTCTAGCGCCCTCCAAACTGTTGCGCTATGCAAGCTAAGGCTAGCCCCCAGCTTGCATAGCGCCTCCAATTTTATGCGCTCCTCGTAGGTCAGTGTTTACCTTTTCTGCTCTCTATGCTACAATCTGTTTGGCTCATTTGAAATTCTCCTGTACATATGTTTGGTTTGTACATTAACATTGTACTTGATTTTTTCATTTGAGTCTATTTTTTCATCTCGCGGTCATTCTATTTTACAAATTACCGTTTTGTGAAAAGCCAAAACTTATGTATGGTGGATTAACTAATGTATTACAAAGCGCATCAAAAATAAACCATGATGGTACGCCATTATGATAAGCATACATGTAAAGTGCTTGATAACCTGGCTCGGCAACACTGCCACTTGCGGTATCCCATGCACAACTAAAGGAACTATCCAGGACAGTATACGTTCCCGTTAGGTAGTTAATATAGCTATTACTGCCGTTTTTATACCAATTACAAGTTAAACTTACTTGAAATGCATTTGTCTTAATACCAAAAAAATTGTAATACGAAAAAACAAAAGTTTGTGATGAAGAAGTAATACCGCTACTTGCGAGACTGCTTACGAGACTGCTATTCTGTTCATTAGCCAGTTCAACATACAACGTATCGTTCCCAACTTTACCAACTTCTTTTATTTCTCCAACTTTAAAATTGTTGCTACTTGTACCTGTTGCCAATTCCTTTAGGCGCTCATCCATCCGCTGCCGTTGCTCTGGGGTTAGCTGCGACCTGGTAAGTTTGAATTGTGTACTACTGATCGTGTTAGAGTTTTTCGTCGCAACTGGCTCTGCAGCCATCGCAGGCACCGCCATAACAACTAACATTCCAACGCTTAAAACAAGAGATAAAATTTTCTTGACTTTTATTGGTCATCCTCCTAAATTTTTTGTCGATTTTATATGTTGACTATTGTAATTATATTGTATAATATTGTATAAGTCAATATTTTTTATCTATAAAATGTAATTTTACAATTAATATATTACATTTTGACAATATGTAATATATTAACAAAAAATCTTTATGTTCTCCCTGTTAAAGTCAAATACACCAGCACCGCGTTCAACCCTATGATCATCGCCGAAATAATAATTCCGGCAATTTTAGTAGCGCGCCGGTTCACAAATTCGCCCATTAAATCCCGCCGCCCTGTTATCATCAAAAGCGGAATAATTGCAAGCGGCAGCGAGAAGCTCAGCGCAACCTGACTGAGCACTATGGCTTTCATCGGGCTGACACCAACAGCGATAATGATAATGGCGGGCAGCATGGTTATAATCCGCCTAAGATTTATCGGTATATTAAGGCCAACAAAGCCTTTCATAACCGTCTGCCCCGCCATCGTGCCGACGGCAGAGGACGATAACCCCGATGTTAAAAGCGCGATGCCGAACGCACCGCTTGACAACGCGCCCAACAAAGGCTCCAGAGATTTGTGCGCCTGCTCAATTGTACTGACCACAACCCCGTTTCTATAAAAGACGGCGGCGGAAACAACCACCATCGCGGCGTTGACTATAAACGCAATGTTCATCGCAACAGCGACATCAATGCGCTCCATTTTAAGGTGTCTTCTTTTCTCGGTAATTGATTTGTCACAGTTGCGGCACTGCACAAGCTGAGAGTGCAGATATATAACGTGCGGCATAACGGTTGCGCCGAGCATTCCGGCGGCGATTAACACCGCGCTGCCATCCGGAAGCGACGGCATTATTGTATGAAGCCCCACCTGCGCCCAATCGGGTTTCGCCAGAATCAGTTCAATGCCGTACGCCACGCAGATAACGGTGACGAGCGCGGTAATAACCTGCTCGATAAGCCGTTGACCGTATTTTTCAAGGCTGCATATAATGAATGTCACAACGCCGGTTAAAAGTGCGGAGTATAGCATCGGTATGTGAAAAAGCAGATAAAACCCAAGCGTGCCGCCCAAAAACTCGGCAAGGTCTGTCGCCATCGCGGCAAATTCCGCACACACCCAGAGTATCCAGTTAGTCCTCTTTTTAAAAATAGAAGCGCACATTTCGGGCAAATTGTGACCTGTGGCGATACCAAGCTTTGCCGAAAGGCACTGGAGGAAAATCGCCATCACATTGCTCCACAAAATTACCCAAACAAGGCTGTAATTGAACATCGAGCCGCCGCTGATATTCGTCGCGAAGTTGCCTGGATCGATATAAGCAACGCTTACGATAAAAGCCGGACCTATGTATTTCAAAAGTTTTGGTCTTACCGCCACTTTTTCTTTAATTCTTACCGCAAGCCCGCTCTTTTGCGGTACAAGAATCTTTAATTCAGATTCGCCATCCAAAATGACCACTCCAAAGAGCTTTATTAACAAGCCTTTTATCTTATAGAATATCCATATAAGAAAATCCTTATTGACAGATAAATTAATTAGCCACCGCTAAACCACTTGTCTACTTTTAAAATATGCCCGCACGCCGCGCTTTGTTACAGGCATAAAAAAACAGCCATGCAAAAAAACACGGCTGAAAAACATCTTATTATAAATGGTCTAAACCTGATTTGCCTTTTCAAAAGCCTCAATTTGCTCTACGAACTGCGGGTTTTGACCTATATAATGATTAAAAAGTATAAATCTTTTTAATGTTTCGTCAGAAAGAATATGCTCCATGCGCTCGGTGTCAACTAAAATATTTTGGGTGATACCAAGGTTTTTCAAAAAGGTTTCAATAACAATATGCCGCTCTAGTAAATAGTTCCCAAGCTCAGTGCCTTTATCCGTGAGAAAAATGATATCGTATTTTTTATATTTGAGCATGCCGAGCTCCGTCAGCTTTTTTACCATGCTTGTCGCCGAGGGAGGGCGCACATTTAAAAGCTGCGCCAGGGTATTCACGCGCATATAGCTTTCGGTCAGGCTGTGCCTGTATATCATTTCAAGATAGTCCTCCATCGCAGGAGTGAGCAGCTTGCGGTTTTGTTCAAGGATCTGATATCCCCGCACTGTATGAAAATCTGGCAGTCCGTTCATTTTTTACTCACGCCCTAAACAGATTCGCCGACATGCCGGCTAATAAAGCATATGTATTTCGCCTTTGTCATATCTCAGTTTTTTAGCCAAAGCTAATAATATTTTCTTAAATTATTGCAATTTTAAATAAAATTGGTAATAAAGTTTCTTTTCCTGCTATAATCCCGCTTTTCGGGTTTCTCTTGCCACTTCTCCGCTCAGCATCACTACCGCAAAAAGGTTTGGCACTGCCATCATGGCGTTGGCGATATCGGAAAAGCTCCAAACCGCGCCGAGCGAGAAGATTGCGCCGATAAAAATCAACGTTACATAAATAAACCGGTAGCGCTTTACAGAATGGATTCCGAAAAGATACTCCACGGCTTTTTCAGCATAATATGACCAACCGATGCTCGTGGCAAAGGCAAAGGTAAAAAGGCAAAGCGCAAGAATAATTCTCCCCGCAGGCAACGCGTCAAAAACCGCCGCCGTGAGTTCCCCTCCGCTCATACCGCTGAGCCATGTGCCGGAATTGACTATCATAATGCCGGTGATGGCGGCAAGCACCACCGTATCCCAAAACGTACCTGTCATTGAAATAAGCGCCTGCCTGGTCGGACTTTTTGTTTGAGCCGCCGCGGCGACAATCGGCTCCGAGCCAAGACCCGCTTCATTCGAGAACAGCCCGCGTGAAATACCAAGCCTAATCGCCTGCCCCACCGCCGCGCCCATGAAGCCGCCAACTGCCGCTTGACCGGTGAAAGCTGAGTGGACAATAAGTGCAAGTGTAGCGGGCAATGTCGTCCAACCCAAAAATAAAATTACAATATTACAGAGAATGAACGAGATCCCCGCGACGGGAATAATTAGGTTGCAGACCCGTGAAATGCTTTTAATGCCGCCGAGAATCACACAGCCTGCGAGCATTGCAACGACAACACCCGTAAACAGCGGCGGTATGTGAAAAACCGTTTTGAACACCGACGATATAGAATTCGCCTGCACCATTGCGCCTATTCCCACCGCGGCGATCGCGGTAAAAAATGCAAACGCCCGTCCGAGCCATTTCATTTTCAACCCGCGTTCCATAACATACATCGGTCCGCCGGACATCTCACCCGCCGGCGATTTTACGCGGTATTTAACGGCGAGAAGGCTTTCGGCGTATTTTGTCGCCATGCCCAATATGCCGGAGATCCACATCCAGAAAACCGCTCCCGGGCCGCCTGCCGCCACAGCGGTCGCAACACCGACGATGTTGCCTGTACCGATCGTCGCCGCCAGCGCCGTCATTAAAGCGGAAAAAGGTGAAACGTCGCCCGTCGCGCCCTTTTCTTTTGTAACAGAAAGGCGAATCGCCTTAATGACATGCCTTTGCACCCCGCGAAGCCGCACGGTCATAAATACATGCGTTCCAAGCAGCACCGCCAAAAGAGGCGCACCCCAAACAGCCGCCGCAAGCGCGTTTAAAAAACCTTCCACTTCTTTCCCCCTCGCTAGCGTTATTTGTATCAGCTATATTAAATAACAGCAGGAATTATACACGCTATTTGAATATAAACAGTGTGAAAACGGAATGGTTTCGTTATTTCCCTGCTTCTGGCGTGGAGATAATGTTCTGGCTTTGGATTTGGCACACTTAATAAGACTTATGTGTACTATGTAATGTATTATCACTTTTTGATTTTCCGCCGTTAAATTTTCAATTTCTTACTCAATTTCCCTTGACACGCTTGGTCATTTATATTATCATGTTAATAACATGTTAGGAAAGTAGCGTGCTTTATGACTATTTCAACAGCAACTAACCGATTTTTTGGTTACTTTAACCTGGGCTATTATTTTAGCACCGGGTATTTTTGCTGTGAAAAAATAGTTTCATGAGTATGCGGGGCAATCGTTGAATATGCTACCTGCGGAGGCTCATGAGATGAGCCTCCGTTTTTTTATTGTTTTTTTGCAACATATTCAGTGATTTTCGAAAGTGCTTTTCTCAGGGCGGTTTCTTCTGGCCAAAGAAGCTTCCCGTCTTAACACCATTTGATTGGTTAACCTCTTTCTTTTGCGTAATTAACAAATAGCAACTAATAAACAAGCCGCTTTGGCGGCGGAATAGGGGCAGATTATGATTGTCGTAGTAAAAAATGATGCACCACAGGAAAAAATGAACGAATTAGTTGAGACTTTAGAGGGGTACGGGGTTACATTGAATATATCAGTGGGCGCTCAGTCAACAGTACTCGGTCTTTTAGGCGATACCTCCGCGATCGACGCAAACCTTATCGCCGCTCAGGATATTGTGGAAGCCGTAAAACGGGTTCAGGAACCATATAAAAAAGCCAACCGCAAATTTCACCCAGAAAACACCTTGGTCGATGTAGGCGGTTGTAAAATCGGCGGCAAAGAAGTAGTCGTCATAGCAGGTCCCTGCTCGGTTGAAACAGAAGAACAGATAATTGAGGTTGCAAAGCGTGTAAAGGTCGCTGGGGCGCGCTTTCTCCGCGGTGGAGCGTTCAAGCCGCGCACCTCGCCTTATTCCTTCCAGGGTTTGAAAGCGGAAGGTTTGGAACTTCTTAAAATTGCCCGCAAAGAAACCGGGCTGCCCATCGTCACTGAAATCATGAGCACGGAAACTCTTCCGCTTTTCGAAGATGTCGATATCATTCAGGTAGGCGCGCGCAACATGCAGAACTTC
>DBTI01000030.1:666-16385 GCA_002306975.1 Ruminococcaceae bacterium UBA1320 | reverse complement strand
GCAACATGCAGAACTTCGAGCTTCTCAAGGAGCTTGGCAAACTGGATAAACCGATTTTGCTCAAGCGCGGTCTTGCGAACACCATTGAGGAATTTTTGATGAGCGCCGAATACATCATGAGCGGCGGCAACGAAAACGTTATTCTGTGCGAGCGCGGCATACGCACCTTCGAAACCTTCACCCGCAATACGCTTGACATTTCCGCTGTTCCGGTTTTAAAACGGCTTTCACACCTTCCTGTCATCGTCGATCCAAGCCATGCGGCAGGTCTTCCGTGGCTCGTCGAACCTCTTTCGAAAGCGGCTATCGCAGTCGGCGCGGACGGCATTATGATAGAAGTGCACAACAACCCGAAAAAAGCATGGTCAGACGGCGCGCAGTCGCTGACGCCCGACCAGTTTGACACGGTTATGGGAAAACTTAAAAAATATGTTCAGATTGAAGACCGTTCAATCTAAAGACAGGAGTTATAAAAAATGGATGATGGCTTTACCGGTTTTAGAATCGGCGTCGCCGGGCTTGGTCTTATTGGTGGTTCTCTTGCAAAGGCGTTTAAAAGTACCGGGCTTTACGTCGCCGGTTTTGATTCCGCAAAAAGCGTTGTCAGCGCCGCCCTAAAAGAAGGTGCTGTCGATGCCGCGGGCTGCGAGCCTTCTATACTGTTTGACTGTGATATTATCTTTGCAGCGCTATACCCCGCGGGTATCGTTCAGTTTGTTAAAAGTAATGCTCCCCGCTTTAAAACCGGTTCTGTTGTCGTTGACTGCTGTGGCATCAAAAACAAAGTCTGTGCGGAACTTTACAGTGCAGAACTTGGCGGCAATTTCACCTTTATAGGCGGACACCCGATGGCGGGCACCGAAAACAGCGGTTATTCCGCTTCTTATGCCGAGCTTTTCCGTGGAGCAAGCTTCATTCTTACCCCCAAAAGCTCCGAAAACAGTGTTATTATAGAAAAGCTGCGTGATATCCTTTTAAAAGCAGGGTTTGGCAGAGTTGTTGTAACGACGCCGCAGCATCATGACCGCATGATTGCTTTTACCTCCCAGTTACCGCACGTTCTTGCCTGCTCTTACGTAATGAGCCCCTGCTGCCCACAGCACGACGGATTTTCCGCAGGGAGTTTTCGTGACATTTCACGGGTGGCACACATAAACCCCGAGCTTTGGTCACAGCTTTTTATTGAAAACAAAGACGAGCTGTGTGATGAAATAGATATTATGATCAAAAATATGCAGGCGATTCGCGACGCCGCCGCGAGCGGCGACAAGCATACGCTCGCGGCTTTGCTCCAAAAAGCACGCGACATCAAAGACGCCTGTGCCTGCGGCGGGCAAGACGCGGGGAAGATTTAGTTTGATTTTTTGTTGGTGATAACTTGTTCTTTTGTTGTTTGAAAGAATGGGCTTTTAGACAGTTAAAACAGAAATACCCGCCAGTCGCAGTGGAACCCTCTCACACCACTGCGGTGGCACCCTCTCCTCTCTCAGAAGAGGGGAGCTTAATTTATAAACAACTGCAAAATAAAAGATTTAATATAAAGGTAAACAACTCAGGAGGATTTTTATGCAAAGCAGAACAATCCATGTAAGCACCGGCAGAAGCTACGATATAGAAGCAGGCACCGGTCTATTAGACCATTCCGGTGAACTTATCCGCCCGATTACCAAAACACAAAACGTCGCCGTCATCTCTGACTCGACGGTTGCGAAGCTTTACGGCGACAGAATGATGCAGTCGCTTGCCGCCGCGGGTTTTACCGCAAAGCTGCATATCTTCCCCGCCGGTGAGAAATCAAAAAATCACACCACTCTGCTTGGCATCTATACCTTCCTGGCTCAAAACGGCTACACGCGCGCCGACCTTATTGTCGCACTCGGCGGCGGTGTTGTCGGCGATGTTTCCGGTTTTGCCGCCGCAACCTATATGCGCGGTATTGATTTTGTGCAGGTTCCCACAACGCTGCTCGCAGAGGTTGACTCTTCAATCGGCGGAAAAACCGCGGTCGATTTGTGTGAAGGCAAGAACCTTGTCGGCGCTTTTTGGCAGCCACGCCTTGTAATCTGCGACCCCTCCACGTTAAAAACACTCGACAGCCGCATTTTTTCCGACGGCATGGCGGAAGCGATCAAGCACACCTGCATCCGTGACAGCGCGCTTTTCGACGCGCTTCTTGGCGGCGCGGCGGTTGACGAAGATTTTATCTGCCGCAATATCGACATAAAGCGCAGAGTGGTTGAGCGTGATGAACGTGAAAGCGGCGAACGCATGCTTTTAAATTTCGGTCACACACTCGGTCACGCAATAGAAAAGACTTATAACTTTGAAACCTATACTCACGGCGAAGCGGTTGCAATCGGCATGGTTCTTATAACACGGCAGTCTGAAAAAAAAGGGCTGACGCAAAAAGGAACTACTAAAAAAATAGAAACCCTCCTGAAAAAATTCGGTCTGCCCACAGAATGCAGCGCTTCTATTGATGACATTGTGAAAGCTGCCGCAAGCGATAAAAAGCGCGCGGACGGCGGAATCACGCTTGTTCTTTTGCGCAAAATCGGCGACGCGTTTCTTCACCGCCTTTCTGACGCGGATTTCAGGCGCTTCTTTCTGGAGGATGAATAAATGAGCCGGGTTGTCATCACCCCGCAAAAACTGAGCGGCTGCGTTACGCCGCCGCCGTCAAAAAGCGACACACACCGCGCGATAATCTGCGCGGCTTTGGCGCGCGGAAAGAGCCTTATCGCGCCTTTTGAGCCTTCCGACGACATGGAAGCGACAATCGGTGCTGTTCGTGCGCTTGGCGCGCGCGTTTCGCGTGTCGAAAACGCGCTTTGTGTCGACGGAAGTGATACATTCTGTAATATTACGTCGGAAATTGACTGTCTGGAATCTGGTTCGACGCTTAGGTTTCTTATTCCGATTGCGGCTGTCGGCGGCAAGCCGGTTACCTTTACAGGTCACGGGCGGCTTCCACAGCGACCGATCGGCCCATATCTCGACTGCCTTCCCCCTGCCGGAGTAAACTGTGAGACAGAGGGCGGTCTGCCGCTTAAAATTTCCGGTGCGCTCCGCCCCGGCGAATTTGTTTTGCCCGGTGACGTGAGTTCACAGTTTATCACCGGCCTTTTGCTCGCTCTGCCTTTGCTTTCGGGCGACAGCGTTATAACGCTTTCGTCACCATTGCAGTCAGCCGGCTATATTGACCTTACCATCGACGCAATGCGCCGTTTCGGGGTTGAGATAGTCAGTCGCGAACAGTCGTATTTTGTAAAAGGCAATCAAAAATATACACCCTGTACTTACAAAACAGAGGGTGACTGGTCACAGGCGGCGTTTTGGCTCGCCGCCGGAGCACTTGGCTCGCAAATAAGCTGTGCCGGTCTCAGCATACGGTCAAGGCAGGGCGACAGCGCCGTTTCGGAGATTTTGCACCGCTTTGGCGCGCAGGTTAATTGCGGTGAAACGGTTTCCGCCTTGGGCAAAAAGCTGTGCGGCTGTGAAATTGACGCTTCTCAGATTCCCGACCTTGTGCCGCCGATTGCCGCCGTCGCGACGCTTTGCGAGGGACGGACGGTTATAAAAGGAGCCGCCCGCCTGCGGATTAAAGAAAGTGACCGTCTGCGCTCGGTTACACTTGGGTTAAACGCGCTCGGCGCCCATGTTTCTGAAACAGACGACGGGCTTGTTATCGATGGTGTTCCGGAGCTTGACGGCGGCACAGCCGACAGCTTTAACGACCACCGCATAGTTATGGCGCTGTCTATCGCCGCCACACACTGCAAAGGCAAGGTTACAATCACAGGCTGCGAGAGCATAAACAAATCCTATCCCGAATTTTTCGGGCATTACAACGCTTTAGGAGGATGTGCAAATGTCATCGATGACAGGTGAAAATATCAAGCTCTCTATCTTTGGCGAATCGCACGGAGCTGCAATCGGTGTTGTTATAGACGGGCTACCCGCCGGAGAACCGCTTGATTTCGAGGAAATCGGCGCTCAAATGTCGCGCCGCGCGCCCGGCAGGGACAAAACCTCGACACAGAGAAAAGAAAGCGACACGCCGGAGATTCTTTCGGGCGTACTTGACGGACACACAACAGGTTCTCCGCTTTGTGCCGTCATAAAAAACAGCGACGCCCACTCCTCCGATTATGACGACCTTTCAAGGTTTCCGCGCCCGGGTCACGCCGATTTTACCGCTAACACCCGATATGGCGGTTTCAGCGATTTTCGCGGCGGCGGGCATTTTTCCGGCAGGCTGACCGCTCCCATGGTTTTTGCGGGCGCTGTCTGCCGCGGCTTATTGACACGGCGCGGAGTTAATATCGGCGCGCATATTTACAGTATCGGCGGAGTTAACGACACGCCTTTTGATGCGGCTAATGTAGGCGCGGAAACGCTGCGCGAACTTTCGCACATGACTTTTCCTGTTATCGGCAGCGAGTCGGAAGCAAAAATGCGCGAGGTTATCGAAGCGGCGCGTATGGGCAGCGACTCCGTCGGCGGCATTGTCGAATGTGCGGCGCAGGGTTTGCCCTGCGGATTGGGCGACCCGATTTTCGGCGGGGTTGAAAACCGGCTCGCTTCAGTGCTTTTCGGCATTCCCGCTGTAAAGGGGCTGGAGTTCGGCGAAGGCTTCGGCGCGGCCCGCCTTCACGGCAGCGAAAACAACGACGCATTCTGTATGAGCGACGGCAAGGTTAAGACAGCAACAAACCACAGCGGCGGTATACTTGGTGGCATAACCTCCGGAATGCCGGTTGTCTTTCGCCTTGCCTTCAAGCCCACGCCGTCAATTTTCCTGCCGCAGCAAACGGTAGATTTAAAAGAAGGCTGCAACGCCGCATTACAGATAAAAGGCAGGCACGACCCCTGTGTGGTTATCCGCGCTGTGCCCGTCGTCGAGGCGCTGACCGCATTTTGCATGCTTGATTTGATGCTTGGAGGTTGTAAAGGTGACGCTTGAAGAATCACGAATAGAAATCGACCATATTGACAATGAGGTCCTCAAACTTTTTGAAAAACGCATGAATATTGCCGACGGCATAGCGCGCGAAAAAATGAAAACCGGATTGTCCATTTTAAATGTCGCCCGCGAGCAAAGTATTCTCGACAAAGCAAAAAACTCGGTGGATTCGGAATATTCACAGTACGCCGTATCTTTATGCAATTATATAATGGAGCTGAGCCGCAATCGTCAGCGCGATATTCTTGCGAACGAGAGCGGAAAAAATTTCAGGTTCAGAGAAGAAATCGGCAAGCCGCGCGAGGAACTTGCGTCGCCGCGTATCGCCGTTCAAGGAGTGCCCGGCTCTTACGCGGGCATCGCGGCGGCAAAAATGTATGAAAACAGCAAGCTCGAGTTCGTCGACAGCTGGGATAAGGTGCTTTGCTGCATTCAAGACGGTTCCTGCGATTATGGCGTGCTGCCGGTGGAAAACTCCACCGCCGGTTCGGTTATCGATGTTTATGATTTGCTGTTGAAATATAAATATTATATTGTTAAAGCGCTTCAGCTCCCCATAAGTCACAGCCTGCTCGGAGTGCGCGGCTCGGCGATTGCCGAAATAAAGGACGTTTATTCACATCCCCATGCTTTTCCGCAGTGCACGCCTTTTTTTGAAAAACATCACCGGCTTAACAAGGTTCCTTACTGCAACACGGCTATAGCGGCACAGTATGTGGCAAAAATGGGCGACCGCACAAAGGCGGCGATCGCCTCGCCGGAATGCGCCCACATTTACGGGCTTGACGTGCTCGCGGAATCAATCCAGCAGACAGACGACAACTGCACCCGTTTTGTTTCCATTTCAAAGAGCCTCGAGCTGCACGAGGACTCAAACAAAATTAGTATAATTTTCGCTCTGCCGCACATAACCGGGTCATTATACCGCACCCTGTCGCGCTTTGCGCTTGACGGGCTAAACCTTACAAAAATCGAGTCCCGCCCTGACCCGAAAACACCGTTTGAATATTTCTTTTATATTGACTTTATCGGCAACACAAACTCTGAGCAAACCATGAATCTGCTCGGAACACTGCGTGATGAGCTTCCGACATTTTATTTTCTCGGCTGTTATGACGAAACATAAGCTATAATTTGACAGTGGGCCGCCGTCTTTGCAAATTAGCAAAGGCAGCGGCTTTTATTTTGTAAACTTTAAACTTGTCCATGTAATATTATCTCATTTATCAGTATTTTCGTATTCATTTTTGGATAAGAAAAGAATATTTATTTTGTATTTATTGCAGTCGTATACCCGTTTCAGGCTTTGATTGCCTATATATTAATAAATTATGAATTATAATTTTATATTTCTTGCAAATTTCAGTTGCAAAAAGCGTTATGATATTATATAATAAAACAGTAAATAATAGCAATGTGAAAGGGGTTATTTAATGTTTAAAAATACTAACCTTGAAAACTGGGTTAATGAGATGATAACACTCACAAACCCACAGAAGGTTGTGCTTATTGACGGCAGTGAAAGCCAGCTTGACGAATTACGCCGCGAAACTGTGGCGTCAGGTGAGCTTTTAAAGCTTAATGAAGAAAAATTGCCGGGCTGCTATCTCCACCGCACCGCAAAAAACGACGTTGCCCGTGTTGAGCACCGCACCTTTATCTGCAGCCGCAATAAGGAAGACGCCGGTCCAACCAACAACTGGATGGATCCCGCCGAAGCCTATCAAAAACTTGGAAAACTCTTTAAAGGCTCGATGGCGAGCAAAACAATGTATATAATTCCTTATTCTATGGGCGCTATCGGTTCACAATTTTCAAAAATCGGCGTAGAGCTGACTGATTCGATCTATGTTGTTCTCAACATGAACATCATGACAAGAATCGGTCAAAAGGTTCTCGACCAGCTTGGTGACAGCAACGATTTTGTCAGAGGTCTTCATTCAAAGGCACAGCTTGACGAAGAAAACCGCTTTATCTGCCATTTCCCTGAAGACAACACCATCTGGAGCGTAAACTCCGGTTACGGCGGGAACGTGCTGCTCGGCAAAAAATGCTTTGCACTCCGTATAGCTTCATATCTTGGCAAAAATGAAGGCTGGTTCGCGGAGCACATGCTCATTTTGGGTATTGAAAACCCTAAAGGCGAAGTTAAATACATCTGCGCCGCTTTCCCTTCCGCTTGCGGCAAAACCAACCTTGCCATGCTTATTCCACCAGAAATCTATGGCAAAAAAGGCTATAAAGTCTGGTGCGTCGGCGATGATATCGCCTGGCTGCGTATCGGCGAAGACGGCAGACTCTGGGCAGTCAACCCCGAGAACGGTTTCTTCGGCGTTGCACCGGGTACTAATGTAAAATCCAACCCGAATGCGCTTGAAGCTACAAAGAAAGACACCATCTTCACAAACGTTGCCTACAACGTCGACGATGGCACCGTTTGGTGGGAAGGTCTCGACAAGAACCCTCCAAAGAATGCAATCGACTGGACAGGCGAAAAATGGGATGCAGCATCCGGCGTTAAGGGAGCACATCCAAACAGCCGCTTTACCGCACCTTCACGCAACTGCCCGTGCCTTTCCCCTGAATTTGAAAATCCTAAGGGCGTGCCTATTTCCGCTATTGTCTTTGGCGGCCGCCGCGCAAAGACAGCCCCGCTCGTTTATCAGTCGTTTGACTGGGATCACGGCGTATTTGTCGGCTCCATAATGGCGTCAGAGACCACAGCCGCGGCTTCCGGCAAGGTCGGCGTTGTTCGCCGCGACCCAATGGCTATGCTTCCATTTTGCGGATACCACATGGGCGATTATTTCGCACATTGGATTGAGATGGGCAAAAAAATCGCCAATCCCCCGAAAATCTTCAACGTCAACTGGTTCCGCACAGACGACGACGGAAACTTTGTATGGCCCGGCTATGGCGACAACATGCGCGTACTGATGTGGATCCTTGACCGCTGCGAAGGAAAAGCGGAAGCTGTTGAAACACCGATAGGCTATGAGCCAAAGCCTGAGGATATCGAGCTTGGCGGTCTTGATGACGTTAACTTAGACACCATTAAAAACCTCCTTGAAATTGATCCTTCCCTTTGGAAGAGCGAAGCTGAAGGTATCAGAGAGTTCTATTCAAAATTTGGCGACAAACTTCCGAAAGAGCTTTTAAAAGAGCTTGACGGGCTTGAGAAACGCCTTTCATAATTAACACAAAGCGCAAAGGGATCGGAAGTTTACTTCCGGTCCTTTTTTTCTATTATATATAAGCAGACAGGTATGTTTTTGTACTGTTTTGCTATAACCATTGGCTGTTATTACAATTTTTGGTTAATACTTTCAGCTATTATTTCACTTTTGTTTGATATTTGGTTATATTAATTATAGCAATTGATGTAAAATTGTTTTATTATTAACTATACGCTTATTTTCGCGACTTTTATAAAAGCAAAGGCTTATTTTAGATAAAAGTTTGTTAATTTTTAATTATTTCCATAGTTTAGTATCTGAAAATGTATAACTTGTAAACTATCATCTATGATATGCTATAATTTTCATTACAAAGACATTACTTATATTTTACATTATTAATATAGATACACTACATTTGTTTAATTGTTTTATACATTATGTCCTGTTTTAAAAATGTCTATATACTAAACGTCAAAATTTTTGCAGAATATCCTACTTGCTTTACAATAATTTCACAATAATGCGCTTTACTTTCAGCCCATAATATGGTACAATACTTTCAGAGGATAATTTAGGTATAATAAATAAAAATCACTGGCATATAATTGTTGTATTTAGCTATATTACCATAAGCGGGCGCACAATTCAATTTGGTTTGGGTTAAGCGGCCGACATTATAAAGAATTACTTGCAAGAGGGTGTTTGAATTGGAAGACAAAAAAATAAACACATTGGGAACTGATAAAGCCGCTAACCCAGCGTTCCAGAAAACAAAGAGCAGCAAAACGTCTGAAACCAGAAAAACAACGAATCTTAAGGCAGAGACCATGGTATCAAAGCCGGCAAAGGCAGCAGAAAAAACGGTTAAGGCTGCCGCAAAACCGGCGAAGAGAAAACCGGCAGCGAGCAAGACTGTAAAGTCTGCAACAGCGAAAAAGAAAGCAGATGTGAAAACCGAATCGACCAATGCCGCCAAAACGGCAAAGGAAGAAGTGGCAGCTGTCAGCATTAACGAAACCGCAATTGCTGCAAAGGGCAACGATGACTTGTTTCTGTTCCATGAGGGAACAAACTACCGCGTTTATAATTATCTCGGTTCAAAGCCGGAAAAGCGGGGCGGTAAAAATGGTGTAATCTTCAGAGTTTGGGCTCCGGCAGCCCGTTCTATATCTGTCGTCGGCGCTTTCAACGAGTGGGACAGGACCATAAATCCCATGAGCCGCGTCAGTAAAAAAGGCGTTTTTGAAGCATTCATTGAAGACATAAATGAGTATGACCTCTACAAATACAGCATTGAAACACCCGACAAACAGCTTGTTCTTAAAGCGGATCCATATGCATATCATATGGAAACGCGCCCTGACACCGCGTCAAGATTTTATGATATTTCAGGATTTAAATGGGGTGACGGCGCTTGGTCTAATTATAAGAAATCACATCCGCTTTTTGAGAACCCCGTTAACATCTACGAAATTCATGCCGGATCGTGGAAAAGATACCCTGACGACAACTGCTTTGAATATGCGAAGCTCGCCGATGAGCTTATCACCTATGTCAAGGAAATGGGGTACACTCACATCGAGCTTATGCCAATGACGGAGTATCCGCTCGACGATTCCTGGGGCTATCAAGTTACCGGTTATTACGCGCCGACATCACGTTACGGCTCGCCGAAAGACTTCATGACATTTATCGACAAGTGCCACCGCGCGGGTGTCGGAGTAATCATGGATTGGGTGCCGGCACATTTTCCAAAGGATGAACACGGATTAATCGAGTTTGACGGAACACCCTGTTACGAGTATTCAGACCCGCTCAAACGCGAGCATAAGGAATGGGGAACACTGATCTTCGACTATGGCCGCAACGAGGTTAAAAGCTTCCTCATCTCCAACGCTGTTTATTGGATTGACAAATTTCATATAGACGGTTTGCGGGTAGATGCAGTCGCATCCATGCTTTATCTTGATTACAGCAAAAAGCCCGGGCAGTGGAGACCTAACGCAAAAGGCGGCAATGAAAATCTTGAGGCTGTCGAGTTTTTCAAGGAGCTTAACCAGGCGGTGCTTGAAAACTACCCCGAAACGCTGATGATTGCCGAAGAGTCAACAGCTTGGCCTCTTGTCACAAAACCCGGTTATCTCGGCGGTCTCGGCTTCAATTTCAAATGGAACATGGGCTGGATGAACGATATGCTTGAGTATATGCAACTCGACCCGATCGTCCGCCAGCACTACCAAAAAAATATAACTTTTTCATTCCATTACGCTTTCTCAGAAAACTATGTTTTGCCCATATCACATGACGAGGTTGTTCACGGCAAGAAATCACTCATCTCAAAAATGCCGGGCAATTACGACCAGCAGTTTGCGGGCGTCAGAGCCTTCCTCGGATATATGATGGCGCACCCCGGAAAGAAGCTGCTTTTCATGGGCAGCGAATTCGGGCAAATCAAGGAGTGGGATTATAAATCAGCACTCGACTGGAGCCTTCTTGAATTTGCAAGGCACAGCGAGCTTAAAGACTATGTCGCTTCACTCAACCGATTTTATCTCGACAACTCCCCTCTTTGGCAGGTTGACACTTCATGGGACGGATTCAAATGGATTTCCAATGACGACAACACGCAAAATATCATTTCCTTCAGGCGTATTGACAAGGCGGGTAATGAAATTATTATTCTCTGCAACTTTGCACCCGTGCTTCGCGAAAATTATCGTATAGGCGCCCCGAATAAAGGCGAATATGCTGAGGTTTTCAACTCCGATTCCACACAATTCGGTGGCTGGGGCAACGGTAACAAAGGCATCATCAAAACAGAAGATGTGCCTATGCATGGTTACAGCCAGTCAATTGTACTTAAGGTGCCGCCCATGTCAACCGTTTTTTTCAAATGCAAGCGCAATGAAGAAAAAAAGTAAGGGGGAGGGTTCCTTATATGTATAGAAAGATGGAGAGCATAGCGATGCTCCTCGCAGGCGGTGAAGGTTCAAGGCTTGGCGTCTTGACAAAATCGCGCGCGAAACCCGCCGTTCCGTTCGGCGGAAAATACCGTATTATTGATTTCACCCTTTCCAACTGCATTAACTCCGGCATCAGCACGGTTGGTGTGCTTACGCAGTACCAGCCGCTTGAACTTAACGAATACATAGGCAACGGTCAGCCTTGGGATCTTGACAGACTTGAGGGCGGCGTTCATGTCCTTCCCCCTTATCAGAGAAGGCGCGGTGCCGACTGGTATAAAGGTACCGCAAACGCCATCTACCAGAACATATCGTTCATCGACCGGTATAATCCCGATTATGTGGTCATTCTTTCCGGCGACCATATTTATAAAATGGATTATTCCAAAATGATCGATTTCCATAAACAGAATAACGCCGACTGCACAATTTCGGTTATTGATGTATCAATGGAAGAAGCCTCACGTTTCGGTATCATGAACGCTAACGACGACGGACGCGTTTATCAGTTTGAAGAAAAACCGAAAAAACCGAAAAGCACCAAAGCCTCAATGGGTGTTTACACCTTCACATGGAAAACGCTGAAGCATTACCTTGAGCTTGATGAAGAAACAGGCAATTCGCAAAACGACTTTGGCAAGGATATTATTCCGGCGATGCTCGCAAACGGTGAACGGATGTTTGCCTATCCGTTTGAGGGTTACTGGAAGGACGTTGGCACAATCGACAGCCTTTGGGAAGCGAATATGGATCTTTTAAAACCCGACTGTGCCATCAATCTTTATGACACAAGCTGGAAGATCTATTCGAGAAGCCCGGTTGTTCCCCCGCATTTCATCGGCTCCAACGCTAAGATTGCAAATTCAATAATTGCCGAAGGCTGCACGATAGAGGGTGAAATTTACAACTCGGTGCTTTTCCACGGCGTTCATATCGCCCGCGGCGCCGTTGTGCGAGACTCCATTATAATGCCCGACGCAACGATTCTTGAAAAAGCAAAGGTGCAGAAAGCGGTTATTGCCGAAGACGTCGAGATAGGCGCCGAAGCATTGATCGGGTTCCGCGCGGACGAGATAAACAAACAAAGTTTCGGTATTACTGTTATCGGCGACGGAGTTCATATCGGTCGCAAATCTATCGTGATGGAAGCGACGATGCTCGACTCCGATCTGCCGGAGGTGAAAGCGGTATGAGTGGAAGGGCCTTTGGAATCATCTTTTCAAACATGCATGACGAATCCGTACATGAGCTTACTTCACAACGCACAATGGGCTCTATCCCATACGGAGGAAGATACCGGCTAATTGACTTTGTGCTTTCCAACATGTACAATTCGGGAATCACAAAAGTCGGGGTTATCACAAAAAGCAACTATCAGTCGTTAATGGACCATCTGGGTTCCGGCAAGGAGTGGGATCTTTCCCGCAAAAGAGAAGGGCTTTTCATCCTGCCGCCTTTTGGAAGAGCACAGTCAGGTATTTATAAGGGCAGGCTTGACGCGTTAATCGGCATTCGGAGCTTTATCCACCGCTCAACAAGCGATTACGTGATAATGGCCGACTGTGACACAATCTGCAACATGAATTACAGCTTACCGCTCGAAAGCCATATCGCAAACAAGGCCGATGTTACGGTAATCTGCAAGCAGCGTCACTGTGACACCGCTGATACAATGGGTGATGTTGCTTATATGTCGGACAAAGGCGGCAGGGTAAGTGAACTTGTAATGGATCCCCCACAGGCAGGAGACTATGATATCGGGCTTAACATGTGGATAGTCAACAAAAGCTTTCTTGAAAATATCCTTGACGACGCTCAGTCGCGCAACTATCAAAGCTTCGAACGCGACATCCTTCAACAGGGCTGTGATAAATATCGCATCTTCAAATGGGATTTCAACGGATATGCCGGTCATGTCAACACCATACAGCAGTATTTTCACACGAACATGGATCTTCTGGACAGTGACATTCGCGAAGAGTTGTTTTTCAAATACGGTCACATTTACACCAAGGTGCGCGATGATGTTCCTGCAAAATACAGCGACAGCGCCACTGTTTCCAATTCAATGATTGCCGATGGCTGCACAATTGAGGGCGAGGTTGAAAACTCTGTTATTTTCCGCGGCGTTTCCGTTGGAAAGGGCGCGAAAGTAAGCAACTCAATTGTCATGCAGGGCACTAAAATTGACAGAAATGTAAAGCTCAATTATGTAATCATAGATAAAGACGTCTTTATCAAAGACAATCGGATTCTTATGGGATTTGACAGCTATCCGCTTTACATAACAAAAGGCTGCGTAGTTTAGTAACTGCGCCGATCAAAACAGAATTTAAAAATTAAAGTTAATTGTAAAAGAGGTATAAAGTATGAATGTGCTTTTTGCCGCAGGCGAGGCGCTACCTTTCGTTGCAACCGGAGGGCTTGCCGATGTTGCCGGTTCTCTGCCGCGCGCCCAGAAATCAGGCGGCTGCGATACACGTGTAGTGATTCCGCTTTACAGCGATATTCCTGACAAACTGCGGAACAGTCTTAAATATGTCAAGAGCTTTTATGTTCCTGTTTCATGGCGCAGTCAATATTGCGGCGTTTTTGAAGGCGAAGTTGACGGGGTTACCTACTATCTGCTTGACAATGAATATTATTTCAAACGCCAGGGTATTTACGGTCACTTTGATGACGCCGAGCGCTTTGCGTTCTTTTCACGCGCCGTGCTTGAGCTCATAAAGAACATTGATTTTCATCCCGATATTATTCACTGCAACGACTGGCACACCGCACTTATTCCGGTATTTCACCGCACTTTTTACAACGGTGACCCGAACTATTCCAACATTAAAACCGTGTTCACTATTCATAACATTCTCTATCAGGGCAAATATGGCGACGAGCTTTTCACCGAAATTCTCGGTCTGCCTTCCTGGGCTTACCCGCTTGTTGAATATGACAACTGCCTCAACTTTATGAAGGGCGCTATTGTCTGTGCGAACGCCGTAACGACGGTCAGCCCCACCTACGCCCAAGAGCTCCGCTTCCCTTACTATTCCTATGGACTTCATCACATTCTTCAGGATTGCAGCTATAAGTTTTCGGGAATCCTAAACGGAATAGACATTGATGGTTACAACCCCGCCACCGACCCTTGCATTTTTAAAAACTACAGCGCAAAAGACATCAAAGGCAAAGCTGAAAACAAAAAACAGCTTCAAAAAATGCTCGGGCTGCCCGAAGACGAAAACGCGATGCTCATTGGTGTGGTAACCCGGCTTGTTGAACCCAAGGGCATTGAGCTTCTCAAATTTGTCATTGAAGAGATGATGGCAGACCATGTTCAGATCGTCATTCTGGGCAAGGGTGACTGGTATTATGAAAACTTTTTCACCGAGATGCAAAGGCGTTACCCCGGTAAAATTGCTGTTCAAATCGGATTTTTCCAGGATATGGCGCGCAAAATTTACGCAGGCTCCGACGCATTTCTTATGCCGTCCAAAACCGAGCCTTGCGGGCTTTCCCAGATGGTAGCGATGCGCTATGGCAGCGTGCCTGTCGTCCGCGAAACCGGAGGACTGAAAGACAGCGTGTTTGACTGCGGCGATGACAACGGCAACGGTTACACCTTCAAATCCTTCAACGCCCACGATATGCTTGGCGCAATAAGACGCACAGAAGGCGCTTTTGCCAATAAACCTTACTGGCGCAAGGTTGTTAACCGCGCCATAACAAGCGATTACAGCTGGAAAAAATCCGCCGGCGAATATATCGCCCTTTATAAAAGGCTCGTCGAAAACTGATATATTTTACTTGATACCCACTTTACCCTCTATCATCATGTGTTGCTGCGGCGTTTTTGGCATATCTTTTATTGGGCAAATATTCGCCGCAGTAATTTCATGGTAAATCAGGCGCTTTCATCGCATTTGTTCAATCATTTAAGAAACACTTGCAGACGACCGTTAGGTTTGGCTTTTCGCTGAACTTGACAGCCGGCGTTGTACGTTGTCAATTTGTTAAAATAAGCCATCAAACAGATCCCTTTTTTGCATGTTTACGCGCACTCTGCCGTAAAGCTACGGTAAAGATTATACATTGATTTCATGGAGGGCTGTCACTAATGAAAACTATTTACACCAAAGACATTATAAAAAAAAGTATCACCACCAAACTGGAATATCATTTTGGGGTAACACCACAAAATGCTACGGAGGAACAGCTCTATAAAGCTTCGGCCATGATTGTTCAAGATATGCTTGCGGGCGGCAGACGTGAATTCAATGAAGCAGTAACAAAGAGCAAGAGCAAACAGGTCTATTACCTCTGCATGGAATTTCTTTTGGGCCGTTCACTAAAAAACAACCTTTTCAACCTTGGGCTTGTCGACTCTTTTGAAAGCGCTACGAGCGAGCTTGGCTTCAGCCTCGACAAACTCTATGAATATGAGCCGGACGCGGGGCTTGGCAACGGCGGTCTGGGCAGACTTGCCGCCTGTTTCCTTGATTCCGCGGCGTCCTGTGGCTACCCAATTATGGGCTACTCGATATGTTATGAGTACGGCATCTTCAGACAAAAGATCATTGAGGGCTGGCAGACGGAGCTGCCGGATTTCTGGCTGCC
>DBTI01000030.1:0-432 GCA_002306975.1 Ruminococcaceae bacterium UBA1320 | reverse complement strand
CGGAGCTGCCGGATTTCTGGCTGCCCGGCGGCGAGGTTTGGCTTGTTCCCCGTTTTGATGAAACCGTAAAGGTTCTTTTCGAAGGCAGGGTTGAGGAAGACTGGCATGACTCCTATCATCATATTGAGATGAAAGACTGTTCAAGAGTCATGGCTGTTCCTTATGATATGATGATTTCGGGCTACAATGGTAAGAGTGTCAGTCTGCTGCGCCTGTGGAAGGCTCAGAACGACAATATCGACATAGGGCTTTTCAATCAGGGCGATTATATGCGCGCGATGGAACAAAGCGCAATGGCGGAGGTTATAAGCAAGGTTCTCTACCCCTCCGACAACCATGTTGAGGGCAAGAGCCTACGCCTGCGCCAGCAATATTTCCTTGTTTCCGCCTCAACACACGATATTATCAGAAAACATCTTGCACAGTATGACA
>DBTI01000026.1 GCA_002306975.1 Ruminococcaceae bacterium UBA1320 | reverse complement strand
GTCTAACAAATGGGGTGCTGTTCACACACTCGCCCGGTGTTTTTTTATTGTATTCTTATCAAATCAACTGACTTATAACCTTTTTATAAAAATCACAGACATACCGCATATTTTTCAAATTTAACATCTGTTACATAAGTTTCTTTTATTTCCTGGAGCTTTTTAAAATGCTGCATCTCTTTATGCGCATCCTGTGAAGCCTGGTCTTTCCATATCTCGATAAGCAAAATCTGATTTTCATCTTCGACCGGAAAGTAATATTCATACTTGAGATTTCCGTCTTCTAACCGGGACTGCTTTGGGATCCCCGCTTCGCATACTTTTTTATAAAATTCATTTCTTTTTCCCGCCGCAATTGTATAAACAACATTTAAAACAATTTGTTCGGATAGATTATTTAACGTTCCATCATTCACTTTAATTACCTCATTTAACCGTATTTAACCGTATTAAAAGCCATCTTATAAAAGGCTTTCAATCACGAAATATAAGTTTCTATATTTTTTACCCAGTCGCCGCTGCCGAGAATCGCACAGCTAAATGACGGGAGGGAAAGCACGCCGTCCGAAATCGAAGTGCCGTCAAAGGAAAGGCAAAGCCGCCCTTGCACAGGGATGCTTACAGCAGAAAGCCCGGCGTTAACTACAACTGTTATCGTATCGGAGCCCTCTTTTCTTTCAAAAGCAAACAGGCTATGTTCTGCCACGATTTGGCGGTATTCACCGGTTTTGAGCACCGGGCACGCCGCGCGCAGCGCACCGAGCTTTGAGAACCAGTCAATGAGGGATTTATCCTCTTCGCCCCATATGTAGCACTGGCGGTTAAACGGGTCTTCATAGCCTTCAAAGCCAGCCTCGTCACCGTAATAGACGCAGGGAACGCCGGGCAGGGTATATTGAATGGTACTTGCAAGTCTGACGAGCGTGAGGCCGGTGGTGCGCCTTTCCGGCGTCATACGGGTATATTGCTTCCACTCAAGGCTCTTTCCGATTTGGTTTTCACCCGCAAAACAGGTTATAAGCCTTATTGTATCGTGAGAACCCAAAAGGTTCATTAAAACATCTACAGTTTCTTTGGGGTAATTTTCAAGAATAGTAAGAACTGAGTCGGCAAGCTCACTTGCTTCGCCCGTCTTTATGTAATTGATCACCGCGCTGCGCCACGGATAGTTCATTACACTGTCAAGCTGGCTGCCCTCAAGATAACGGCGCCGTTCGCCATAGCTGATTTTGTTTGAGGCGTCTTCCCAGACTTCACCGATTAAAATACTTTCGGGATTTGCCTGCTTAACGCTTTTTCTAAGCTTGTCAATCAACTCGTCGGGGAGCTCGTCGGTAACGTCAAGACGCCAGCCCGATGCGCCAAGGTTCAGCCAATGCTGTGCAACGCCGTCTTTCCCTGTAATGAAATCAAAAAAGTCCGGTTCTTTCTCATTAACCTCAGGCAGCTCTTTAAATCCCCACCAGCAGCGGTATTCATCCGGCCATTCCTCGAAATCATACCAGCTGTAATATTTTGATTCTTTTGATTGGTATGCGCCAAGCTGAGGATAGCGATCGAACATATTGAAATAAATGCTGTCCGCTCCCGTATGGCTGAATACGCCGTCAAGGATTATTTTTATTCCAAGCTCCTCCGCTTTTGTACAAAGGTTTTTGAAATCCTCGTCGTCGCCGAGCAGCGAGTCTATTTTCATATAATCAGCGGTGTTATAGCGGTGATAAGCATGTGACTCAAAAATAGGGTTCATATATATTGTGGTGACGCCAAGCGACTGGAGATACGGCAGTTTTGATATTATTCCCTCAATATTACCGCCGAAGTAATAGTTGCTGCAGTAGCCGCCCTCTACGCTTTGAGAAGGAAGCTCGCCCCATTCATCCAACAGCACACGACCCTGCGGCTGCTCTTTAGGCGGCTCACCTTTTTTACAGAATCTATCCGGGAATATCTGATACATTACGCCGCCTTTAAGCCATTGCGGCGTTTTATAAGAAGCATCATAGACAGTCTGCTGAAACAGATCACCTTTTTCCAATGAAAGGTTACCCTTCCCGTGTGCTTCAAGGCATATGTATTTTAATCCGGCGGGCGTTTCCGCTTCAAACCAGTAAAAGTAAAGTCCGGCTTCCGCAGAGGTATATTCACAGGCAAAGATGTCGTTAGATTCGTTTATGCTTTCCCACTGCATTTTGACGGAGACAGGCTCGCCTGCATCCTTTTCAATCATAAGCCTTGCGTGTTTTACAGCATCGCTCCGGCAAAGTGAAATATGAAATTTAACCGTAACGCCCACCGCCACAGCTCCGAAAGGCTCTTTGCAGTCGATGCTCCTGGAGTTATAAGCTGACGTACTCATAAATCTCGTCCCCCTGTTAGCATAAATATAGCCGGCGGATTTAACTAAAAAGGCAAATCGCCTGCTCATAAGGTTTCTGAAAAACCTGAAGCAAATTTATTGATTTTTGCTTTCTATATTATACTGCGTCATCAACAAAATTAGGTATTTCCGTTTTATTATGCAATGTTAGTTATTTATTACAAATGTATCAATAAAGTATCGATTTTTATAATAAATTATACTACGTATTTAAATATTCGCAAGAGCAATATCGAAATTTTAAAGCCAAAACCACAAAATAATGTATAATCCGTTATAATCATACACTAATTTGACTGATAAGCCGCTTTTAACCGCTTTGATAACGCAAACCCTCTATTTTATAAATTTAAAAGTTTTTTAAGCTTTTTTATTAAATTCAGGTACTTTTCTTCACTTTTTTTAAATAAATAAATATAATATAGTGCTGATGCCTTATATCTATATACAACTGAATAAGAAATTAATAGATGAGCAGTTGTATATAGGGACGGCTAAACGCCATAGCACGTGCGATTTTTCGCTTCGCGAACGCACAAGTGCATTATATAACACAATGGCCTTGTGATATCGGTAGGTATACCAAAAACTTATTGTGTTATATATAAAGATTGGGGGTGTACGCTTGAAAAGCGGTTTTTATCCCTTTAGCGGACCTGGCGGAAAAGATGATTCATCAGGGCTTTACCCAAAATGGTATTATCCCGACGCGGACAATGCAGGAGCGACTGTACATAGCGTTCAGAAATTTTTAGAAGCCGTTGACCAAAACTATCGAATCATCTTCAGCGGAAGATTCCGCCTGGAAAAACCGGAGATGTGGTTTGTCGGGCAAAGCATCGAGAACGGTTCTCTTCTCCCTGCCTCCGCCAAAAGCGACGAAAGTGCCTTGGATGAACAAACACTGATTAAAAATTTTGCCGCCAGTGCAATACCAGAAGACGTGAGGCCTTTTCCGGAAGTCTTGTTTCGCATGTACTCCCGCGGTATTACAACAAGACTGCTGGAGTGGTCGACTGACGCGTTCGCCACATTAAGCTGCTCTCTGAACTTTAAAACATCTGATAATTCGGCGCCCGCAGACGCCGTTCTCTGGTGCCTTAACCCGTCAGGCCTTAACCTTACCGCCAGATTTAACCAAAATGACGCGCAGGAACTTATCCCCGATGGCTGTGATACAAACACAGCCGCGCTTTTCCTTGGTGAAAATGAAGAAGTTGCTACCGACAGCCGTCCTTTTGCAGTATACGGTCCGCCAAGCGGCAATCGAAAAAGCGTATTTACCGTTTTCCCAAACAGTAAAGAAGCAACGGCTATTGAAAAGCTGCCCGAAAGCGCCGCTTTTCTCGCAAAAATTATTATACCGGCCGCAGCGGCAACACTTATATCAGAGCAGCTTCGCAGATACGGTTTTCTATAATAATAAAAGCCCCGAAAAATCGGGGCTCCATTCTTTGCTATGTAAAAACTTATTTCTCAATAAATAAAATGCCCAGCGTGTTTGGCCCGCAGTGAGCGGTTATTGTCGCTCCTGTTGTCGTCACAACAACCTCATCAAAACGTATGTGTTTCTTAATTCTGTCCACTACCGCGTTAATCGTCTCGGGGCTGCACCCCGAGTGTGTTATAAATATCCTGTGTGTTCTAATATCTTTGCGGCCCTGAAGCTGCGCATCTACATATTCTTCAAGCACCTTTATCAGCGAACCGCGGAATTTGCGCCCTACCTTCATGTTGCCTTTTTCAACAACAATCATCGGTTTTATTTTAAAAAGGTTCGCGCCAAGCAGTGCAACTGCCGAGCATCTGCCGCCCTTTTTCAGATAGTCAAGTGTATCAATAACAAATGTGGCATTTACTTTCGCCGCAAGAGCCTGTGATTGCCTCGCGATTTCAGCGGCCTCAATACCCTTTTGCGCAAGCTCCGCCGAATTTAAAACGAGATGTCCCACTCCGGTCGAAAGGCTGCGGGTATCGACAATATATACGCAGTCCATGCCGTCTGATGCAATTTTGGCATTCTGAAAACTGCACGACATGTCGCTTGATATGGTGTGGCAGACAATTTCGAAGCCCAGCTCACGCCATTTTACAAACTCTTTCCTGAAATCCTCAACCGGAACACCGATTGTGCCGGGCAGCACATCTGTTTTATCTACGTAGTCATAGATAATCTGAGCGTTTATTTCAACTCCGTCATCTTTTAAGACATTTCCGCCCAAATTCACATACAAAGGCACAATGCTTATCTCATATTTTTCAATCAGTTCTTTTGATAGATCGCAAGTGCTATCCGACAAAATTTTGATGTTTGCCATAATGGGCCTCCATAATAATTTATTAACATCTTGCCTGCGTTTTTAAACTATGCTATGGCAGGCTTTAGAAGCGACGGACATTTAAGATTGAGGTATTCCGAAATCGTGCTGCAAATCAGCATATGACCTTCCTTGTTTGGATGAATGCCGTCTTTGCAGATATAGTTTCTGAAATCGACAGTTCCAAGGAAAGCCGTGCGCAAATCAATAAGCGCCGCGCCGGTGTTGCGTGCAGCCTTGATTACAGCAGAGTTATATCTTTCGTGCCACCAGTAAATCCGTGACACGCTGCCAAGCCATTCAAGAATATGAGACGCCGCCTCACTGCTGTTCCTGCTGACCCATTTAAGATATCTGTCCGGGTCAAGCGGAGGCAGAGTTGTGAAAACCGCCTGAATGCTCTGGGTTTTCAACGAACCGGAAAGCGTTTCGAGCGCGTTTTCAAAAAGTTTTATATCAGTGGCGGGCTTGTGATCTGCTTTTGGATTCGCCGCTATTTGATCCCATTTATAATCACAGTCATTGCCGCCCAGCTCTATTAAGACAACGTCCGGTTTTTCTTTTGTCATATCTTTTTTCAGCCGTGGCAGCGCAGTCGATATCGTGTTGCCGAAACGGCTTAAATTCGTGATGGCGCAATTAAGGCTGTTTTGCATCATGCAAACAAAAGTTTCTTTTGATTTAACATACTTTTGCTCGCTTTCGTCATAAACAACTCCAGCGGATATTGAATCTCCGCATACAACTATTTTGCAAGAGCCCAATGGTTCGAAACTCATGATGACCACCCATGCGCACTGCATGCAATAAAAGTTTTAATTCGGATTTTCATCGCTTGTCCACATATCATAAATTGTCAATTATTATATGCCATTATTCTAACAGTTTAACACATCACTCTTAGATATTCAATAATAAGGCTGCCGGCAGAAGAATTATTGCTTTTTAGTCATCAATGCTTGACTTTAAAACAAACTTATATTAAAATAGTCAGTGCGCTGATGCTCGCTGTTTATGGCGGTGCGCAAGCGCCTTTTTATTCATACGGAAGAGTATCGAAGTGGTCATAACGGCCCGCACTCGAAATGCGGTAGTCTCTAACGAGGCTCGTGGGTTCGAATCCCACCTCTTCCGCCACAATTCTCAAAAGCCTGTAATCATGCGGATTACAGGCTTTTTTGATGCTTCTGTCTGTTCCCAGCAGACCATCGTCAGGTGTGGCTATATATTATCATTCAGCTGAGCCTCGGTTTCTCTGACATATTTTTTGAAATACTGAAACACGCCTTTCTCACACTTCTGGATGTAATCGTTTGGAATGGATGCGTCATTCAGGATCCGTTCAAAATCATAGGCTCCTCGAATCGCCCAAGGCTCAAGTATGCCAGCCTTAATCGCCTTTTGCGGGCAACACATGATACACTTCATGCACATGGTACAGTTCCATCCAAACCGGATTTTTCTATGTTCCAGGCGAATATTGTCCGTTTTGCATTCCTTAACGCACTTTTGACATAGGTTGCATGAATTGCCTGTTCTTAGCAACCTGCCGTTTATGGTGGCGCCCACCCACTGTATACGAAAAATAAGAGATACGAAAACAATAAAAGGATTGAAATGAGATTTGTGTGTGATGCCCTTTGACAGGTCAGACGCCATTTTCCGGGCCAGTTTTTGTGATAACAGATAGATTTGTTTTACCACTTCATCGTTGTAACGGAATAATATATTATATGGCATGAGAAAATGTCTTTCGTAATTGAAAATGTAGCCTTTCTTTCGAAGATGCGAAAAGATATAATAAGATGAAGCGCGGTTTAAAAAAAATGGTTCTCCTGCCGTCTTGAAAACAAATACAGGTTTCCCATTGGCCTTGGGTAATTTCTTGATAAATGCAGCTACTATGTTTGGTACATTAAAAGCGTAAATCGGATAACCAATCCCGACGGAATCATAGTCTGAAATGTCTGGAATGTTCCCATTTCTTATACAATCGTCGATTGCGTAACAATTCGAATGTACACCTTCGTAATCTAGTGCATTTGTCAACATGTTCAGAACTCTTTCTGTGTTTCCTGTGCCGGAAAAATAGAAAATGATTGCCTTTTTCACAGATTTGCCTCCTGTTGCTGTTTTACAATACTAACTGCGTGTTATAAACTTTTTATTATACTATATTCAATAATTTGGGAATCTTGCCAATGCTTCTTCTTATATTTGTTTTCCTTTTTGTCCGAATAGTTAATACTGTTTGATTAGGACTACTTGGTGGAATGAGAGTATAATTGGATGAAAAACCTGGCATCTATATTCACCTAACTTC
>DBTI01000149.1:5390-5597 GCA_002306975.1 Ruminococcaceae bacterium UBA1320 | reverse complement strand
CCGTGGTTTCCGCAGTGGGTCATGAAACCGATTTTACTATTGCTGATTTTGCCGCAGATTTACGGGCGCCAACCCCCTCCGCGGCGGCTGAGCTTGTTTCTCCCGATATAACAACTACATTATCAAGAGTAGACTACCTTGAAAATAAGTTGTTGAGATTGTCAAGACTAAAGCTTGACAGCTGCTCTTTACGGCTTTTTGCCGCTC
>DBTI01000149.1:4606-5135 GCA_002306975.1 Ruminococcaceae bacterium UBA1320 | reverse complement strand
GGCTTGATGCCGCTGTTTCAAGCGCGGCGATGAAAGAACCTGCCAATGCCGTAAGAGCACACCGTGCGCGATATGAGTCGCTTTGTGTTTCACTTGAAGCGGCGGCTGAGAAAAGGCTTTTAAACGAAAACAACCGTTTTGCAGCGACCGTCTCCAAGCTTGACGCATTAAGTCCGTTAAAAGTGCTGACTCGCGGCTATTCTATCGTTTCTGACAAAACCGGCGTGATTTCAAGCGTCGAGCAGCTTCGGGACGGCGCGGATATTACCCTCACATTATCAGACGGCACTGCGGAGTGCTCTGTTTTGAATAGTAATAGAAGGGGCGGAGTAAAATAAATGAAAAGTGAAAAAAATAAACCTACATTTGAAGAGGCAATGACAAGACTTGAAGAAATAGTAGGACTTTTAGAAACCGGCGGCGCCCCGCTCGATGAAACGATGACGCTTTACGCGGAGGGGGCAAAGCTTGCTTCAATCTGCTCAGAAAAGCTTCAAAAAGCCGAGCAGACCGTAACACGTGTGGCGGG
>DBTI01000149.1:4043-4340 GCA_002306975.1 Ruminococcaceae bacterium UBA1320 | reverse complement strand
GAAAAAGTAAATAAAAAGGATGAAACAAAAGATGCCTGAAACCGACTATGATAAACGCCTTAATGAATATGGGGAATTAGTTAACGCGGCTCTTCTAAAATATCTTCCAACCGGCGACCTTCCGCAGAAAAACGTGTTTGACGCAATGAAATACAGTGTTATGGCCGGCGGCAAGCGTATTAGACCGGTGCTTGTTCTTGAGTTTTGCCGCATCTGCGGCGGAGACATAAACAGCGCCTTGCCATTTGCCTGCGCAGTTGAATTTGTTCACACCTATTCTCTTATTCACGACGATCT
>DBTI01000149.1:0-3794 GCA_002306975.1 Ruminococcaceae bacterium UBA1320 | reverse complement strand
CACGACGATCTGCCCTGCATGGACAATGATGTTATGCGAAGGGGAAGACCTTCCTGTCATGTAAAATTCGGGGAAGCAACGGCACTTTTAGCAGGCGACGCACTGCTAAGTCTTGCATTTGAAACAGCTTTATGTAATAATAACATAGATAAGATTGCGCCCGAAAATGTAGTTAGGGCGGCTGGCGAGCTTGCCCGCGCATCCGGCGCTGTGGGCATGGTAGGCGGGCAAATTATCGACCTTGAGTCTGAAGGGCATAAGGTGAGCCTTAAAACGCTCGAGTTTATGCACAACAATAAAACCGGCGCAATGATTGTCGCTGCGGCGAAAATGGGCTGCATATCGGCAAATGCCGGTAAAAAACAGGTAAAAGCGGCAGAAGAATATGCAAAGCGCCTTGGCCTTGCTTTTCAGATTGTCGACGACCTTCTTGACGTGGAGGGCGATGTTACAAAACTGGGCAAACCCATAGGCAGTGACGATAATAACGAAAAAACGACATATATAACCCATCTAGGTATAGAAAAATCCCGTACTTTAGTAGAGAAGCTTACGGAAGAAGCTGAAAGACAGCTTGACGTTTTTTGCGACAGCTCATTTCTTAAAGAGCTTTCAAGGCGACTATCAATGCGTGAAAATTAAAATCGACATTTATTGCTTTGGTTTTTTATCGGCCAAAGTTTTTTTAAAAGGAAGTTAAAACGATGCCGTTCATAATTCAGATCTTTCATAACACAGCGCTAATGGCTGCACTTTTAAGCTGGGTTACCGCCCAGCTAATTAAAACAATAATTACGCTGATTCAGATTAAATCATTCGTTCCGGAGCGTTTGTTTGGTGCGGGTGGTATGCCCAGTGCCCACTCTGCGACTGTTTGCTCCCTGATGATGTGCATAGGTCATTCCAGCGGGTTGGCGTCACCCGTCTTTGCAATTTCAGTTTGTTTATTTGCCGTGGTTATTTATGATGCGATGGGTGTTCGGCGCGCGGCGGGCGAACAGGCAAAGGTAATTAACCGCATGGTTGACATAATGGAAAAAGAAGGCTCCGAGATAACCGAAAAAGATTTAAAAGAGTATTTAGGGCACACACCTATTGAGGTTCTTGCTGGCGTACTTCTTGGCATTCTTGTCGCTCTTGCAATAATGTAGGAGATTCTGATGGGTTTTCCAAGAAATAAATTTGATTTTACGGGGGTATTTAATGGAAAGCGGCAGGCTGCTTGACAGTATAAATTCACCCAATGATATAAAAAAGCTGACGATTAACGAGCTTAATACACTTTGCAGTGAAATACGAAGCGAACTTATAAAAACGATATCGATGAACGGCGGGCATCTCGCTTCAAATCTCGGTACCGTTGATTTGACTGTGGCAATACACCGTGTTTTTAATGCTCCAAAGGATCAGATAGTCTGGGATGTAGGTCATCAGTGCTATACACATAAGCTACTGACCGGCAGAAGAGAATCTTTCGGCACAATCAGAAAATTCGGCGGTATTTCCGGCTTTACAAAGCCGCATGAGAGCGAATATGACCCATTTGGAGCAGGCCACAGCAGCACGTCAATTTCCGCTGCGGCAGGGCTTGCCCGCGCCAAGACACTTAATAATGACGACGGCTATGTTGTCGCCGTTATCGGTGACGGCGCACTTTCCGGCGGTCTTGCCTATGAGGGTCTTAATAATGCAGGAAGAAGCCATGACAAGCTTATCATTATATTAAACGACAATAAAATGTCCATTTCAAAAAATGTTGGCGCTATGGCACGCCATTTGACCTTGCTGCGCATCAAACCGTGGTATTTTAGTGTCAAGGACTTTATCGAGCACCTTTTAGAGCATATCCCTTTAGTAGGCCCCATAATAAGAAACGCGCTCGCCGCCTCAAAATCCGCAATCAAAAACGCCATATATCACAGCACAATATTTGAAGAGATGGGGCTAATCTATCTCGGTCCGGTTGACGGTCACAATATTGAACAGACGATCCGCCTTTTGGAGCGGGCAAAAACGCTTAAAAGGCCATCGCTTATCCATGTTAAGACTGTAAAGGGCAAAGGCTATACATTTGCCGAAAACAACCCCGGCCTTTATCATGGCGTTTCAAAGTTTGACGTTGATACCGGTGATCCGTTGAGCCCAATTTGCAAAGATACTTATTCTGAAATATTCGGAAAGTCACTGTGCCTTTTTGCCAAAGGCGATAACCGTATCTGCGCGATCACCGCTGCTATGACAGACGGCACAGGTCTTACAGAATTTTCACAAAGTTTTAAGGATAGATTTTTTGATGTGGGAATCGCAGAGGAGCACGCTGTCGTTTTTGCCGCAGGTCTGGCAAGTAACGGCATGCTTCCGGTGTTTTCAGTTTATTCGACTTTTTTGCAGCGCGCCTATGACCAAATAATCCATGACGCCGCGCTTCAAAAGTTAAAGATAGTTTTGGCCATTGACCGCGCGGGTCTTGTTGGTGAGGACGGAGAAACACATCAGGGCATTTTTGATGCAGCTTTTTTAAACAGCATTCCAAATATGACAGTTTTCAGCCCGTCTTCAAAAGACGATATGCAAAATTTTCTTTATTCGTCAATGTATGAATGTGACGGCCCTGTTGCAATTCGATATCCCCGCGGAGCACCGGAGGATAATCCCGATGAGTTTTATCCGTCTTTCGGTAATTATGATATTTTTAACGCGCAGGAAAATTCCGATGTTCTTCTTGTAACTTACGGCAGATTGTTTTTTCATGCCGTCAGGGCAGTGAGAACGCTTGAAAAAGAACATATAAAAGTCGCTGTTTTGAAACTTAATCGAATTACGCCTTTAGATGAAACCTGCTTTAACCTATCAAAGATTTATAAAAAAGTAATATTTTTTGAAGAGGGAATAAAAGCGGGCGGAATAGGCGAACATTTTGGCATTAAGCTGCTTGAACATGGCTTTGACGGCAAGTATAAAGTTGTTGCAATTGACAATCAATTTGTGCAGCAGGGCAGTGTGGATAAGCTTCTGTCTATTTTGGGTCTGGATGCAGGCGGCATGGTAAAAGCAATTATTCGGGAGTGTGAAAATTGAGCGAAAAACAGCGTATAGATATACTTCTTGTGCAAAAAGGTCTTGAAACAAGCAGGGAAAGGGCAAAGGCTCTTGTAATGGCCGGCGAGGTATTCGCCGGTGGGCAGCGAATTGATAAAGCCGGTGAAGAGGTTGACATAAATGCGGAAATAGAAATTCGCGGCGGGCTGAAATATGTCAGCCGCGGCGGCTTAAAGCTTGAAAAAGCGATGGATGCGTTCAAACTTTCGCTGGACGGAAAAGTTTGCATGGATATCGGCGCGTCTACAGGCGGTTTTACAGACTGTATGCTTCAAAACGGAGGAGTACGTGTTTATTCGGTAGACGTCGGTTATGGGCAGCTTGCATGGAAGCTTCGCACTGACAGCCGTGTAGTCAACCTTGAGCGCACAAATATACGCCACCTTGCTCCAGACAAACTTGAAGATAAAATCGACTTTTTTTCTATAGATGTTTCTTTCATATCTCTTACACTGGTGCTTCCTGTTGTTAAGGAGTTTTTGTCAGAGGACGCAAGCGGTGTCTGCCTCATAAAACCCCAGTTTGAAGCAGGCAAGGGCAGAGTTGGCAAAAAGGGTGTTGTAAGAGAGCCGGAGATCCATAAAGAAGTAATCGAAAAAATCAATAACTTTGCTGTTTCTTTGGGCTTTTGTGTTGGCGGTCTTGACTTTTCACCGGTAAAAGGGCCCGAAGGAAATATTGAATATTTAATTTAT
>DBTI01000040.1 GCA_002306975.1 Ruminococcaceae bacterium UBA1320 | reverse complement strand
ACCGAGGTTTATTCAAACACCGGCGGACAGTCTTCCAAGGCTTCACCCGCCGGATCAGTCGCACAGTTCGCGGCGGCAGGCAAGACAACAAAGAAGAAGGATCTTGCCGGCATGATGATGAGCTATGGCTATATCTATGTCGCACAGATCGCAATGGGCGCTGACTACAACCAGTGCGTCAAGGCGTTTGCTGAGGCTGAGCGCTACAATGGTCCGTCAATCGTCATCGCATATGCTCCTTGTATCAACCACGGAATCAAGGGCGGCATGGGCATTTCGCAGACAGAGGAGAAAAGGGCGGTTGCGGCCGGCTATTGGAATCTTTTCCGCTTTGACCCAAGGCTTCCTATAGAGGGCAAGAACCCGCTCACCATTGACAGCAAGGCGCCAACAGAGTCATATCAGAATTTCATCATGAGTGAGGTTCGCTACAACTCGCTGTCACGCGCATTTCCGGACAGAGCAAAAGAGCTCTTCGCAATGTCTGAAGAGAATGCGAAGGAAAGATACGACAATCTCGTCAACAAAGCGAAGTAACCACCTGCGGTGGAGCATTTCGTGGTATAGCATGATTTATTTAGGACTCCAAAGCCACGTTGTTGTGGCTTTGGAGTCCTTTACTTGCACGTTTGCGGAGGAGCAATTCGCGAAAAAACTTTACTATGTTTACAAGCCGCATTACGCGGAAGAATCTATAAGCGATATATGGGCACGCATATTGCGTGCCCATTCGTTTTGTAAAAACAAAACAGTCAATGCACAAATAATGCTCATTGGTCGTTTATCTATAAAGTTAACATAAACAGAAAATATCCGTAACACAAAGAAAAAACAAATCAAAAAGCCGCCTGCGAATTGCTCACCGCAGGTGTGGTTGAAAAAGGGGATGGGTATGTAGTAGAATGAATATGCAAAGATAAAAACATAGTTCCGGTTGGTAGTCCGGACGCAGTTTTAATTATAAGCTGTCAGTAACCTGCCTCCTAAGGTTGTCCGTTCTTTGCGGTTACTTTTTTAGGAGGAATTTTCATGGATTCAGTACAGAGCAGATTGACGGTTTGTTTTGAAGACCCCTTTTGGGTAGGCATTTTTGAGCGGATTTCCGGCGGAAAATATGAAACCGCCAAGGTAACCTTTGGCGCGGAACCTAAAGATTGTGACGTTTATGCCTTTTTTCTGAACAACTGGAGCAAATTGCGGTTTAGTAAACCAATTCGGTCTGATGAAACAGAGCACCGCGAAACCAACCCCAAGCGTTTCAGGCGTGAGGCGGCAAAGTTGGTTCAGCCTAAAGGAATCGGCACAAAAGCACAGCAGGCTCTTAAACTCCAGCAGGAAGAGTCAAAAACAGAAAGAAAAACACAAAACCGTGAAAAGCGCAAAGAGAAACACAAAGGCCACCTGCGGTAAGCAATTCGCACCTGCGGTGAGCAATCCGCGAAACAGCTTTATTATAGTTACAAGCCGTATTTCGCGGAGAAAGCTATAAGCGATATATGGGCACGCATATTGCGTGCCCATTCGTTTTGTAAAAACAAAACGACCGATGAGCAAATAATGCTCATTGGTCGTTAATCTATAAAGTTAACATAAAGAAAAAATATCCGCGGCATAAAGAAAAAACAAATCAAAAAGCCGCCCGCGAATTGCTCACCGCAGGTGCAGGTTGAGAAGGTTGTTGGCGTTTTCAAAGAGAATCTTGTTGTTTTCCTCTTCGGTAAGACCGAGCGCGAAAAAGCGTTCGAGTTCTTCGCTGTGGCGCGCAAGCGGAAAATCAGTGCCAAAGAGCACACGGTTAACGCCGTGTTTGCGGATTATACTGACTGCCTTTTCGGGTGGAATTGCCCAAAGTGAAGAAGAGGTGTCAATATAGCAGTTGCGTCCGATTATAAAACGTTCCGCTTGATCCCACTCAGAATATCCGCCGAGGTGCGCCGCGATGACAGTGAGGTTGGGGAAACGGTCGAGCACGTTTGCAAGGCGTTTCGGGGAAGAAAAATCGGTGTTTACGTCACCGGAATGAATAAGAACCGGCATTTTTCCTTCAATATCGGAATAAACGATATCCATTGAGGGATCATCGACAAAATAACCCTGAAAATCGGGGTGAAGCTTTAACCCCAAAAGCCCAAGTGAGCGGATTCTTTTAAGCTCTTCTTTAATGTTTTCATATTCGGGATGAATGGTTCCGAAACCAAACACATTTTCGGAAAGATGCTCCGATATCCACGTGTTTACATTTTCCACCTGAGTCGGCTTTGTCGCGACGGCATGTACCAGTAGATAATCGACGCCGCCCTCTTTTGCCGATTTCAGAAGGTCCTCCATCGTGCCGTCGCCGTTGCATGAAACTTTATAATAATTATCAAGAAAATCAACTGATTTTCCGGCAACCTTTGCGGGATATGCATGTGTGTGAAAATCAAAAATCTTGCGCATTAAAAAAGAGCCTCCATAAGTATTTGTATAACTGCGGAAGTTAAATCCAGCTAAAAACTATAGCTCGCCACGCCGCAGTAATAGCTATTTAAATGGCCGTGCTACGCACATGGCCAATATTACTCCGGCACGGTGAGTCTTTCCACAAAAATAGCTACAGTTATGTGCCGGAGTAATATAATTATATTTTACCTCATTTGTCAACTGTTTCGTATATCTTTTGTGTATAAATATACTTAATATTAGCCGCTCGCTTTGTGTATTATTCTTACAGATCAATGCTTGACCGCAATGCGTTTTCGCGGAAACATCGTTATCCGAGTTTGAACAGCTTGAAGAAAAGATATAAAAGACCGTAGATTACCGGCTGATGCAGCGCATAGATTAACAGCGTGTTGCGGCCGGCTGTGGCGAAGAACGGAATGCGCGCGGTGTAGAATTTATCCGGCAAGCGGTGCTCTTTTATAGGAGTACCAATGACCGTGCCGATTAAGAACAGGAAAAACCACGGGATCATCGGGAAAAAATCAGCGGAAAAAAAGTTCCCGTCCGGGAACCCCAGCGCGTAGATGTGCGGCGTGTTTAACAGGAAATTAGGCAATGTTACGCCGAAAAGCCCCGGAAACCCGATGATGTGTGAAAACGGCATTGTATAAGTTACAGCGAAAAGTACGGTCCATAATACAAACGCGGTTTTTTGGGGAATACGGTCAACCGCGGGCCTTACGAGCTCAAAAAGCAGAATCGCGCAGCCGAAAAAATGCAGGATTCCGAAATATATCGACTGGCTCGGCATAAATATAATTGTGGCGGCCGAAACAATCAGCGCTAAAACAAGCACCTTCGCGCCGCGTTTTAAATTGTTGTGGGAATAGCGGGAGGAAACACCGGCGAGCAGGATAAAAAGCCCTGCAAACGGCGGTTCTAAAAGCGATAAAAAACCGAAAAAAGGCACGTTGTAACCGAATATGTCGCTGACGTCATAAAGCGCGTGGTAAAAAACCATTGCGAGGATCGCTATGCCCCGCAGGGCGTCAAGTGAATCCATTCGGTTGTTTTTATGGATAATAAGCTGCACAGAACTTTTCCATCCTTTTTAAGCGGCATCGCGCCGCGTTTTTATTTGTCTTTTCTTTCACCAATTATAAGCTAAACGCCGCGCCTTTTGCAAATTTCCAAAAGACATTGCAGCAATCACAAAATCAAAGTTGGATATTTCCCTGCTTTTCCATTATATTTGAAGTTTCACTAATCACCAAATTTTTATTTTCCCTTTTTGAGTTGATTTTTAAACGCTAAGGAATATAATTATAAATGTACTTTACTGTGCGTTTTTAAATTTGAGTTAGGGCTTGTTTAAAAAATCACAGAAACTGTGCAAGCCGGCGAAAGAAAACAGATAAAATATCTGCATTGTTTTTGCCGTCAAAACAGCATTTTTTAAACAACGCTTAGCGAATGAACGCTGTAATAATATATTTATTACCGGAGGTAATTGAATGTCCTGTTTTCTCAAAAGAACGTGGGCGGAGGTAGACGCCGACTGCATTGCGGCGAATTACGAGGCCATACGCGGATACATACACGACGGGTGTAAATTCATGGCAATTGTCAAGGCGGATGCTTACGGTCACGGCGCACCGTTTGTCGCGGGTGAATTTGAAGCCCTGGGAGCCGACTATTTCGGCGTCTCCAATATGGAGGAAGCCTTGCAGCTGCGCGGCTGCGGAATTACAAAGCCTATATTGATTTTAGGCTACACACCGCCCGAATATGCGGGCGAGATGATTGAAAAGAATATAACCCAGACCGTTTTGAGCCTTGATTACGCCGCGCGTCTTTCAAAAGCGGCGCAGAGCGCGGGCGGAACACTCAAAGCGCATATAAAAATAGACACGGGCATGAGCCGCATTGGTTTTCTCTATCACGATGAGAACAAAGACGCGGCAAGCATTGACGATATACTGAGCGTTTCCCGCATGCCGGCGCTTGACCTTGAGGGTATCTTCACCCATTTCGCGGTCTCTGACGAGCCGGAAAAGGATTTTACAAAAATTCAATTTACCCGATTTATGGGCATTATCACAAAGCTTGAACAAAAAGGGCTGAAGTTTAGTTTGCGCCACTGCTGCAACAGCGCGGGTCTTTTAAATTTTCCGCAGATGCAGCTTGACATGGTGCGCCCCGGCATTATCCTTTACGGCATGACACCGGCGGACGGAATGCCTCTGCCGATAAAGCTGAGCCCGGCGATGTCGCTTAAAACGGTCATCTCACAGGTGAAAACTCTGGCGGATGGCACGGCGGTAAGCTATGGCATGAAATTTTCAACACAGGGTGAAACGCGTGTTGCAACCCTGCCTGTCGGCTATGCCGACGGTTTTGCCCGCAGCCTTTCAAACACCGCCGATGTGCTCATTTGCGGCAAGCGCGCGCGCATTATCGGGCGCGTGTGCATGGATCAGTGTATGGCGGACGTGACAAGCGTTCCTGAAGCCGCGGAAAACGGCGTTGTCACCGTTATCGGCAGCGACGGCGGCGACACAGTTACAATGGAAGAAATCGCAGATAAAATGGGCACCATCAACTACGAAACCGCCTGCCTTATCGGTAAGCGCGTGCCCCGCGTGTTTTTCAAGGGCGGTAAAAATGTGGGCACCCAAAATTATTATCTGCCTTAAAAAATGCCCTGGTGCTCAATGAAATATTCGGAATTGAGGGATTGCCTTGTTTTTTGTTACCGGTGATGTTCACGGGGACTTAAAAGATTTTAACAGCCGCAAGTTCGGGCGGATTAAAAAGACCGACTATGTTGTTGTCTGCGGAGATTTCGGGCTGCTTTGGAACGGCACAAAGGACGAGCTTCGCGCCATTGAAAAGCTTGGCAAGAAAAAGTATGGCATCCTTTTTGTTGACGGCTCTCATGAAAATTTCGATTTGCTGGCAAAATACCCTGTGACGGAGTGGAACGGCGGCAAGGCTCAGGTGCTTTCCGGCAACCTTGTTCACCTCATGCGCGGTCAGGTTTATACTATCGGGGGCAGAAAGGTTTTCACTTTTGGCGGCGGTGAAAGCAGCGAACGCGAAATGCGCACTCCGCACAAAACATGGTGGGACGAGGAACTGCCCACGATGGACGAGATGCAAGCGGGCATCGGCAACCTTGTGGCTAACGATTACAACGTCGATTACATATTTACGCACGAGGCTCCATCCGCTTTCCGGCGGTTTCTTGAAGTGGGCGAGTATGATTTGAACGCATTGAACGTTTTTCTTGAATGTGTTCGTGAAAAATGCAAATATAAAAAATGGGTTTTCGGAAACTACCACATCAACCGCAGACTTTCTGCCGAGCATGAAGTGGTTTTTGACCATGTGTTAAAGCTTGATTAAAAATAGCTTTGAAAGGGCGCGGCGTACAGCCGCGCCCGCACTGTTTGCTGTAACGGCGAACAGCTTTACATTTAGCAATTACAAAAGTAAAACGGAATAGTTTTGCTATCTTCCTCGCTGGAGATCACCTGCTTCGGAGGGGGAGATAACAGCCTGCTTTCAGCAATTCCAATTAGGATAGGGAAAGAACAATTTTCTTATTCTTGACTCCGTCGAGAATAAAATTGATTGAGTTTCAATCTTAACGGGAATAGCTGTACTAAATCAAGCGATCGCAATAATCGACGAATTTGAATGTGGAAGTGAATGGAAAGTGAAAATACTTCACACCTCAGACTGGCATCTTGGAAAGAGTGTGATGGGGCGCTCGATGCTGCCGGAGCAGGAAAACTTTATAGACGGTGTGCTGCTGCCCGCGCTTGACGCGGAACGCCCCGATGCAGTAATTATCGCCGGAGATGTTTTCGACCGGCAGGTTGCGCCTGTCGAGGCTGTGAGGCTGTTTAATCACGCGGTCACGGAGATTTGCGCTGTGCGCCGAATAAAAGCCGCCGTGATCGCAGGCAATCACGACGGAGCCGACAGGCTCGCGGTCTATTCCGGTCTTCTGCGCGCGCAGGGGCTTTTCCTTTCGGCTTATCCGCTGGATACGCCGCCTGTCCGCCTTGAAGACGGGGGCGGCGAAACATATATTCACCTGCTGCCTTTTTTTGACGCGGCGACGGCGCGCGATATTTTGGGGCGTGACGACATACGCGGACAGAACGCCGCTTTTAAGGCGGTTGTGGAGCAGATAAAGCCTGTGAGCGGCGCGCGCAACGTGCTTGTCGCTCACTGCTTTGCGGCTGGCGGCGTAACTTGCGAGTCGGAATCTCCGCTTGCGGTCGGCGGCAGCGATGAGGTTGACCCTGCGGTTTTCGGCGGCTTTGATTATGTTGCGCTCGGGCATCTTCACGGCCCGCAGCGGGTGGGTGCAAACGGCGCTTACAGCGGTTCGCCGCTCAAATACTCGTTTGACGAGGAACGCCACAAAAAATCGCTTTGTATAATTGAATTTGGTGAAAACGGCATGGGAACAAGGCGGCTGCCCTGTGCTCCGCTTCACGATATGCGTACCGTTACGGGAACAATAAACGATATAATATCGGCGGCGAAAGACGACGCCGGGCGCGAGGATTACCTATACGCCAATCTTACCGATATCCGTCCGGTTTTTGAGCCAATGGCGCTGCTGCGCGAACATTACCCCAATGTGCTGGGGCTGCACCCGGGCTGGCTCGACCTTACGGCTGGCGGAGGTTCGCGGGCAGACCTTAAAGAGGGGCTTCGCACCGGTTCGGGCGACCGGCTGCTTTTTGAGGAATTTATGAAACAGGTCTGCGGCGTCGAACCGCAGGCAGACGAGCTTTCCATTTTTGACGAGCTTATGGGAAAGGCGGGCAATGAGGCATGAAACCGCATAAAATAGTAATGCAGGCATTCGGCCCTTACCTTAACGCCACCGAGATAGATTTTACAAAGCTTTATTCTTACGGGCTGTTTTTAATAACCGGCTCCACCGGCTGCGGCAAAACCACTATTCTTGACGCAATGTCTTACGCGCTTTACGGGCGCTCGTCAGGTTCTCTGCGCGACGCGCGCGATATGCGCTGCATCGCGGCGCCCGACACGCTTGAAACACGCGTGTCGTTCGAAATGGAGCTTGGCGGCGACCTTTATAAATTTGAGCGCGGCATGAAGATCCGTGCTATCAAAAAACGCTCGGGTGAAACCGAGCGCACGACCGATTATGAAGAAAGCTGCTACAATTACGACGGTGAAAAATGGCGGCTTCTCTGCACAGGCCCGCAGGTGAGGGACAAGGCTGTCGAGCTGCTCGGGTTTTCTCACGACCAGTTTTCTCAGGTAATCGTGCTGCCGCAGGGCGAATTTCGCCGCCTGCTGACCGCGCCGTCGCTTGAAAAGCAAAAGATTCTTGAAACCCTTTTCGGAACGGTGCGGTGGCAGAACTTTTCAAAAGCACTTGCTCTGCGTTCAAAATCAATCGACGCCGCACTTTCACAATGTGTGGAAAGAACGGCGACGCTCTGTAAAAGTGTTGAGTGTGAAAACCGCGAGGAACTTGGCGCCCGTCTTTCGCAAAAAAAGGACGAGCTGCAAGCCGTGGAAACCGGCATGAAGGCACTTGTCGCAGCCTTTGACGCGGCTTCGGCGGCGTTTAGAGACGCAAGCACACTCGAACAGAAGTTTTCTGAGCTTGACGCGGCGCGTGAAAGGCAGAAACAGCTTGCGCTAATGACCGATGAGATCGGCAAAAAGCGGCAGAGCCTTGAAAAAGCAGAAAAGGCTTTGGGTGTGATGCCTTATCTTGATGCGCTGACTCAGGCGCAAAAGACGCTTGACGCGGCGCAAAAGGAACTGGAATCGGCGCAAAGCGGATTAGCGGCTGCGCAAAAAGAGGAACAAAATGCTCAAACAACGCTTGACGGCAGCGCGAAAGCGGAAGCGTCGTTAAAGGAGCTTGCCGGAACAATAGCGCGGCTTGAAGGTATCTTAGAGCCGTCACGTGCGCTTTGTAAGGCACAGAAAGAACTTTTAATAAAGAGACAGGAGCAAAGATCCGCGCTCGCATGCGCCGAAAAGGAAGCCCTGCGCGTAGAACAGTTTACCGCCGCCTTGGAAAACCTTAAAACAAAAATCAAAGAAAACAGCGAACGTTATGTTTTGCGGTTGCCGGAGCTTGTGACGCAAAGAACCGAGCTTGCCGCGCGGGTTGACGCTTTTGCTGCTTTTGAAGCACAAAAAAAGACAGTAACCGCTCTTGACAGCACGCTTGAAAAAAAGCGGAATGAATATAAGGCGCTTTCTCAGTCACACAAAAATGAAAAACAGATTTATGAAAACATGCAAAAGGCCATAGACGGGGACGCCGCCTATCGTCTTGCGCAGGAGCTGTGCGACGGCGAAAAATGTCCTGTCTGCGGCTCCGATTCTCACCCTATTCCGGCCGCGGCCGTTTGCGGCGCGCCCACGCGGGAAGAGTTAGAAATCCAGAAAAAGATTGTTGAATCGCTTGAAGAAAAATTGAACGTGTCCGGCGAGGAGGGCGCGCGTATTCGAGGCGAGCACGACTCGGCGGCAAAACGCCTTGCGGAGCTTGAAGCGGAATGTGAAAAGTTCGGCAGCAGCGCGGCAGAGGCGCAGGCGCAGCTTTCTTCGGTAAAAAAATCGCTTGAAGAAGCCCAGACAGCAGCAAAGCGGCAGCCGCAGATGGAGGCGGAGGCAAAAAACGCCGAAGCGGAGCTTACAAAAGCGAAGGCAAATTTCGACAGCTTAAAGGTACAAGCCGACACGGCGGCGCTTTCGGTTTCGGCCCTTGAAGGGCGCGTGGCGCAGCTTGCCGATGCTGTTCCGGAAAAAATGCGTGACGCTGCCGCAGTCGAAGAACAAATTACAACCCTTAAAAAGAGCTACGAGATTACTGAAAATCAGATAAAAGAAACGCGTACCCAATTTGAATCCGCTCGCAGTGCACTTGCGGCGGCAACTGAACGGCTGCGATCATCGACCAATACGAAATCCGCGGCGGAAGAAAACTGCAAGGCGGCCGCAAATGAGTTTGAAAAGCGGCGTGAACAGTCAGAAATACCTCAGGGCAGCGATATAAAAGCACTGGTTTTGAACGAAACAGCAAGAGGCAGCCTTAAAGAGGAAATCGAGGGCTTTGACCGCGAAACCCTCTTGCAAAACGACAGAGCGGCGGCTCTTGAAAAGCAGCTTGCGGAATCACAGCGCCCGAATACGCAAGCGCTGAAGGAGATTGAGGCAAAAGCGCGGGACGAAATGGAGAAGTCTCTTTCACAAAAAGGTGCGTTTGCAGCGAGCATTAAGAACTTTGAAAGTGTAAGCACACAGCTTGCCCAAACTGCGGAGCAGGAGGAAAAACTGCGGCGTAACTTTTCACTTTATGACCATGTTTATCGCCTTACCGGCGGTGAAAATCCGCTTAAAACGCCCATTCATCAGTTTGTGCTCGGCCTTATGCTCGACGACATCGTGGCTAGCGCCAACATTCACCTTTCGCAGCTCAGCCGCGGGCGCTACTCGCTTGTTCGAAGCAATACGCCGGGGCGGGGAAACGGTACAAAGGGACTTGATTTATCGGTAGGCGACGCGTGGAGCGGCGGCGAGCGCGGCGTCAACACCCTTTCCGGCGGAGAAATGTTCTTGGCTTCTCTGTCGCTCGCGTTCGGGCTTTCCGACGTTGTCCAAGCTTATGCGGGCGGAATAAGGCTCGACTCGTTGTTTATCGACGAGGGTTTTGGTTCGCTCGACGCTGAAACGCTCGATACCGCGATGGGCGCGCTTGAAAGGCTGCGTCTCTCCGGTCGGCTTATCGGGGTAATATCGCATGTCGGTGAACTGCGGGAACGCATTCCCGCTCATATAAACGTGAAAAGGCAAGCGGATGGGACGGCAGGCGCCGCTGTAATTACACCATAAAAGGCGCCACTTACGCAATGAAAGAGGAGGCTTGAAATGAGCATTTTAAAAATATCCGGTATTATTCGCGAATCGATTGTGGACGGGCCCGGCATCAGATTTGTGGTTTTTGCACAGGGCTGCCCACACCGCTGCGAAGACTGCCACAATGCGCAAACCTGGTCTTTTGAGGGCGGAAAAGAAATCACCGCGCAGAAAATCATGGATGAGGTTAAGAAAAATCCGCTTGTTTCCGGCATCACGCTGAGCGGCGGGGAGCCTTTCTGTCAGCCAGAAGGTATGGCGGAGCTCGCGCAAGCGGCAAAGGCCGATGGTCTTGATGTAATCGCTTACACCGGTTACCTTTATGATGAATTGCTTGAAATGTCGCAGGAGTCACCCGCGGTCATGGATTTGTTAAAAAATATTGATGTGCTTGTTGACGGACCGTTTGTCACGGCGCTGAAAAGCTATGAGCTTAAATTTAAAGGGTCTTCAAATCAAAGGGCGATCAATGTTAAAAAGTCGCTGGAGGAGAAGCGGGTTGTTATGGCATGGGATTGAGGTTTATATTTTTGCCGCTCACCTTTTCGGTGAGCGGCTTTTTTGCAGGTGGGTGCAAGGGTGGAAACAATTAAATATAAATTTAATTTTAATTGTTTAATGGTGTACTCTTCTGATTATCACTTTGTCGCTAACGATACGACTTGCGAGTTATTTCTTCTTTTGTTCAAAAGAGCATTCTTCGAAAAACAACTTTGCCACGGCGTGAGTGGCAAAAAGGTTATTAGAATAATGCTGTTTTAAGCCAATAATAAATTGGAGAAACCGCCAGTCGCGGCGTAAGCGACAAAAATATTACTTGAGGAATGTACTTTTAAATAAAAAAATGGACGACCAAACAGTCGTCCATTTAAACTTATTTTTCTGCCTCTCGGCACTCCCTGCAAAGCCCGTAAAAAACCACCCTGTGGTCTTTGATTTTAAATCCCTTTTTCTCTTCTATTGTCTTTTCAAGAGATTCAAGCAAATCCTCTTCAAAGTCGATTATTGCCCCGCAACGGCTGCAAACAAGATGGTGGTGCGTATGCTCGCCGTTGTCGTTAAACTCGTAGAATGACGGCGAATCCTCCGCCATATAGAGCTTTTTAACCACACCCTGCTGCTCCAGCATGCGCAGGTTGCGGTAGACGGTGGCAATACTTATTTTTTCATCATGCTTTTTTATAATTCCGTAGATCTCTTCAACATTCATGTGACGCCCACTGCTTTTCATACAGTCGAGAATAAGGCGTTTTTGCTTTGTGTTGCGTTCTTTTGCCGGCGTATCCATAATAAGCCTCCTTGCCCAGCCGCCGTTTTATATGGGAAAATGCCGCAGCCCGCTTTTGGCGGGTGCAGCATCAGCGCTTTTGAATAAATTAGAGTCAAAAAATTAAAAACCCAATAACCTGCCTATGGAATAGATTGCGAAACTTATAATCCAAGCGGATGCAAGGTCGATTGCAAGTGTGCCCGCCGTCCATTTTAATGAACCGAATTCCTTTTTCATGGTTGCAATCGCTGAGATGCAGGGAGAGTATAAAAGAACAAAAACCATGAAGGCGTATGCCGAAAGGGGAGAGAATGACTGCGAAACCGCGGCATGCAGGCTCGCGATGTTCCCACCGGACTTTGTAAGAACCGATAGAGTTGAAACAATCATTTCCTTTGCGGCAACTCCGGATAACAACGCCGTAACAGCCTGCCAGTTGCCAAAGCCGAGCGGAGTGAATATCGGAGCGATAAAACGGCCGATATAAGCGATTATACTGTCGTCGGCATTTTGAGTGAGTGCGAAGCCCGGAGTAAACGACTGCAAGAACCACAGTACAACTGACGCGGCAAAAAGCACTGTGCCGGCTTTTATCATAAAGCCTTTGACTTTTTCCCATGTGTGAAGCACGAGGCTGCGCAGATTGGGCATCCGGTAGGGTGGCAGCTCCATTACAAATGAAGCGTTACTTTTTTTAAAAACAGTTTTGTTAAGCGTCAGCGCCGCCAAAACTGCGATGATAATGCCAAGCACATAAACTGAGAATACAACAGCGCCTTGATATTTTTCAAAGAATATGCCTGCCATCAGCGCGTAAAGCGGAAGCCTCGCGCTGCACGACACAAATGAAGTGAGCATCACGGTCATGCGGCGGTCTTTTTCGGTCGGCAGAATGCGGCACGCCATAATGGCGGGAACAGTGCAGCCAAAACCCATAATGAGCGGTATGAACGAGCTTCCGCTGAGCCCCATGGACGCGAACACTCTGTCCATCATTATTGCGGCGCGCGCCATGTACCCGCTGTCCTCCAAAGCCGACATCAAAAAGAACAGCACGGCTATTTGCGGAAGAAACGATATAACGGTCCCTATGCCGGGAATAACTCCGCTGCAAATAAGTGAAATGACAGGCTCCGGTGAATTAATCCCGTGAAGTCCGGCTTGAATCGTTTCTGATAAAAGCGATAGCAGATAACTTATGCCGCCAGACGCTTGAGAAACCAAATCACCAAAGGTAAGCGTAAATACTAAAAACATTATAACAAAAAATATTGGGAATGCCAAATATTTATTCATTACAATTTTATCAATTTTATTTGTTGTTTCGGTAAGCTTTTTGTGGTTACCGGTCTGAAGACAGCTGCCCAGTATGCTGTCGATAAACCGGTAGCGGTATTCACCGGATTTGCATTTAGAGCAGTTGCTGCACCCAGTGCAGAAAGGCTCAATTTTTATTTTATGTTCTTTAAATTCTTCGATTGTGTTGAAAAGCCCGTCAATGCCCTTGCCCTTTGCGGCTGATATGCCGACAACAGGCACGCCTAAAATTTGTGACAGTTTTTCTTTGTCGATTTTTGTGCCGCTTTTTTCAACCTCGTCCATCATATTAAGTGTGATGACCATGGGAATTCCGAATTCCCGAAGCTGAAGCGTAAAATATAGATTGCGGCGAAGATTTGTGGCGTCAAGTATGTTGATTATGAGATCAGGTTTTTCTTTGAAAATGTAGTCGCGCGCAACACGCTGTTCAATTGTGTCCGCGTCAATCGTATAGATTCCGGGCAGATCGACAATCGTGTGTTGCTCGCCATGGATCGTTACAAGACCTTCTTTTTTTTCAACCGTAACCCCAGCCCAGTTGCCTACATGCTGTTTGCTGCCTGTGAGGGCGTTAAACAGTGATGTCTTGCCGCTGTTGGGGTTTCCGGCAAGTACCAGTTTCATAGATTACCCGCTTCCTTTTAAGATTTCAATTTGTCTTAAAGATAAAAAACGCCAAACTCACGTCTCCGTAAATTTGGCATTCTAAACCGCATGTGCAAGTTTTACGCTGTTTATGGGCTCATCGTCTTGCTGCTCAACATCAAGAGCCGTTAAATCCTTGCTGCGAAGTGCAATTTTGTAGTCTTTTACCTTAACTACAAGCGGTTCGCCAAGAGGAGCCACGCTGTCGATATATATGATTGTATCCGGAGTTATACCCATGTCAATGAGCTGCTTGCTTGCCTTGTTGTTATAATCGAGTGATTTCACAAGTAATGAGCGCCCCGGTTTGAAAAGGTCGGATCTTCTGACACCATGATGGCGTATTCCAAATCTCATTGAATGCCCCTCCTTATTAATACTATTGATAACGATTATCATTATAATATATGCTGAAGAAAATTGCAATAGCACAAGTGTAAAAATTCAGATTTAATTTGTATTTTATTATTTTGCTCAAAAAAGTGAGATTTATCGCACAAAAAATATGCAAAAAATGTGGAAGGGGGCTTGTCTTTAAAATTTTTAGATATAATTTTTATTTTTTTAAGGGAAAAATTTATTGCTTTTAATAACAAATTTTTTGCTCAAGGCGTAGCCGCTTAATTTTTTTATTTGTTTAAAATAATTCTTCTGATTTTCACTTTGCCACTCACGGCGTGAGTGGGGGTGCTTTCTTTTTTTGTTTAGAGCATTCTTCAAAAGACGCTATTTGATGGATAGACTTTTAAACAAAAATAAGAATAACCGCAAGTCGCGAAGGAGCGACCTGCGGTTATTCAAAAGTGTTCTTTTAACCAAGAAAATTAAAAATCCACTTATTTCCCCGATTTCAAATAATCAAGCCATTTAATATAGCTTGCTTTCTTAATGTGCATTCCGTCACTGCTTGAATCAGACGGCAAAACGCCGTCCGCGCCTTTAAGAGAGGCAGCTACGTTAACGAACTGCACGCCCTTTTCCCCGCACATAGATTGAAGGGCGGTGTTGAAATCATCAATTTTTTCATTGGTGAGTGATTTATTCTTGTTTTCGTATGCCGAAGTTACAGGGAAGATTGACTGAACATAAATCTTGGCGTTTGGGCAGCCGCTTTGCAGATCGTCAATGAGTTCGCCGTAATTGTCGGTGAACTTGGTCGCGGAATATCCTTGAGCAATATCATTGGAACCGACAAGAATAAAGATGCTGTCCGGGCTTACAGCCTTCGCGGCGTCAGCTGCCTTTTGCTTTTTCCCGCTTATCGTGTATGAGCGGTTAACCGCGGAATAAGCCGACATGCTGTTATCGCAGATTACATCTTTTTTATCAATTCCGGCGTAAATCGTTAATCCGTCGGTGAATGAGTCGCCAATGAACAGCGCGTTGTCAAGGCTTCTGGGGCTTGCAGTCGGGGATGACTGCGGAGAAGATGAAGAAGATGAAGAGGACGATGAAACCTGTGATGAAACGATCTGCGGCTTGTCAGACGGCTGTGAAGCCACAGAGGACGACTGATGGGATACCCCTGCCAGCGCAGGTTTTGCCGCAGGGGACTTTTTAAAAAGCAGAACCGCCGAAGCAATTACCGCACAGCCGAGCAGCACCGTCATTACGGAAAGCATTACGTTCCCTTTTAGCCCGCGGTGTTTGTCTTTTTTGTAACCGCTCATAGTAACCTCCCAGACAATTCATGCCTGTTTTACAGCTTTTAAAGCCTTATAATTGACATAATAGGTGAATATAAAATGCATATACAAGCAGTATTCAACATTTTCAACAACGTTTTCAACAGGGTCCGAACGGCATATCAACTTGAAGTGTGAACAGATTGTTAATAATAGGTACGTCTGTGACGCCGCATACTGTTAATATCCCAAATAGTCGCAATGTTAACATAACTGCCGTAATTCATTGAAATTATCAAGTTTTGCGGCGTCAGTCGACTGTATATTACGTTGCGTAAAGATAGCGGATTGAGGATTACTTTATTGCCTTGCTGTCAATCTCCGCCTTTATCATATCGATGAAGCTGTCAATGCTCACCGCGCCCTGATCGCCTTCACTGCGCGAACGGACGGCGACAACGCCTGATTCCACCTCTTTGTCGCCTAACACGAGCATGTAGGGAATCTTGTTAAGCTGCGCTTCGCGGATACGGTATCCGATTTTTTCATTGCGGGCGTCCATTTCAACACGCAGGCCGATTGAAGCCAGCTTGTCGCGCACTGAAGCGGCATAATCCTCATGGCGCTCGGAGATCGGCAGAACCTTGACCTGAACCGGAGCCAGCCATGCCGGCAGCGCACCGGCGTATTTTTCAAGCAGCAGAGCGAGTGTGCGCTCATAGCAACCGATTGAGGTGCGGTGAATGATATACGGATTTTTTTTCACGCCGTCGACATCGGTATATTCCATACCAAACTTTTCTGCCAGCATCTGATCGATTTGGATCGTAATCAGCGTATCTTCCTTGCCGAATACGTTCTTGAGCTGAATATCGAGTTTCGGCCCGTAGAACGCCGCCTCGCCGATGCCGTCTACATAAGGGATGTTCAGATGGTTGAGGATTTTGCGCATAACACCCTGCGCCTCGTCCCACTGCTCTGCGGTGCCGATATATTTTGCGCGGTCGTTCGGGTCCCACATGGAGAAACGGTAAGAGACGTCTTCGTAGAGTCCCAGAGTTTTAAGCATAAATATAGCGAGCTCCAGGCAGTTTTTGAATTCTCCCTCCAGCTGCGCGGGCGTGCACATGAGATGACCTTCCGAAATGGTAAACTGGCGCACGCGGATCAGACCGTGCATTTCACCCGAGGCCTCGTTGCGGAACAGCGTCGAGGTTTCGTTGTATCGAATCGGCAGATCGCGGTATGAACGCGGTCTGTTCAGATAAGCCTGATATTGGAACGGGCAGGTCATGGGGCGCAAAGCGTAAACCTCGTCGTCCTTTTCCGGATCACCAAGCACGAACATACCATCCAGGTAATGATCCCAGTGACCGGAAAGCTTGTACAGATCGCTCTTGGCCATAAACGGGGTTTTGGTAAGCTGCCAGCCGCGTTTTTCTTCTTCATCCTCAACAAAGCGCTCAAGGATCTGCATCACGCGCGCACCCTTGGGGAGCATAAGCGGCAGCCCCTGCCCGATCAGGTCGGAAGTGGTAAAATATTCGAGCTCGCGTCCGATTTTGTTATGGTCGCGTTTTTTCGCTTCCTCAACGGCGGCAAGATATGCTTCAAGCTCCGACGCTTTAGGAAACGCGATGCCGTAGACGCGCTGAAGCATCTTGTTCTTGGAGTCGCCGTGCCAATACGCGCCTGTGCACTGAGTCAGCTTAAAGGCTTTCACCCTGCCGGTGTCGGGAATATGCGGACCGGCGCAAAGCTCTGTAAATTCGCCCTGCTTATAAAATGAGATATTCTCACCCTTTGAGGAATGTTCATTGATCAGCTCAAGCTTGTAAGGTTCATCTTTTTCCTTCATAAGTTCAAGCGCCTTGTCCGGCGGCAGCTCAAAACGATCGAGGGGCAGATTCTCTTTGACGATTTTTTTCATTTCGGCTTCCAGCTTTGCCAAAACCTCGGGTGTGAATGGCTCTGGTGTATCGAAATCATAATAGAACCCGCTGTCAATGGCGGGGCCGATTGTCAGCTTGACTTGGGGATAGAGGCGCTTGACTGCCTGAGCGAGAATATGAGAAGCCGTGTGGTTAAACGCGCGGCGGCCCGCTTCATCCTCAAAGGTCAGTATTTCAATCGCGCAGTCCTCGCTGAGCGGAGTGCGCAAATCGCAAACCTTATTGTTGATTCGAACGGCGCAGGCGGATTTGTAAAGACCGGCGCCTAAGGATTTAGCGACGTCGCCCGCGGTAGCTCCATTTTCATACTCGCGGATCTCACCGCCTTTTAATGTTACATTAATCAATATTATTCACCCCGTAAAATTATTTTGAAAAACAGATTAACAGAAAAAACAAGCGGCAACTTTTTCAGCCGCCCGCAGCAGCAGCTCTGCCGAATACGGCATCGCGGATGCTTTTGAAAATAAAAAAACCTCACCCCCAAAATAATTCAGGGGTGAGGAATAATCCCCACGGTTCCACCCATGTTGCGCCAAACATTTGGCGCCGCTCTGTGGCTTTTAACGGCAGCCGACCGGCACGCCTTGCGCGGTTTTTACCGTTTTCGGCGTGCGCTCCGGGGTGGTCTTCCTGCGTGCTGCAACCGGGCGCTCTCATCACACAGCTTTTGCCGTGGCGCTCTTCTCTTATTCCAAAACCAGATTATCGCCGGGTTTTGGCTGTAATTGCCTGAACGCGATACTTTCCCCATCAACGCTTTACTTAAAAACAGTATAGCATTGCTGAAAACCGCTGTCAATACGTACAGTTAAAAGGCGGCTCACAGGCAAAAATGAATGAAAAAGCGGCAAGTAAATTTAACACAACTGCAATTTCGAAAAAACGTGAAAGCAGGATGTTATCCCTCCGCCGTTTCCGGCGATAACAAAACTATCCAGATTTAATTTTGTAATTGCCTTAGCCCTTTCAGTTTCAAACGATTTTATGCTAAAAAAGTGTCGAAAAGAGTAATTTCACACAAAACTGAGAATTAAATCAGCTTTTGCTTGACATTATTTCACAAGAGAATTAAAATAGTATAATACAGGCTCAATATTCTCCTTTTTAATAAAAAAGGTTAAAAAACCTGTGATTTAGGATTTTACACGCAGGCTTGATTATATATCTTATTATATCTAACTCGATGGTTGCCGAATTAAACTGAAGAATGGATAGTCACGTGCATTTTACTAGGCACAACTTGTGAATAATTTGCAGTTTAATCCTTGCTTTGACAGCGTTTTTTATTTGTAAAAAATGTTGGCTGTTTAACATAGGCCATGATATGCCATTGAGCTATCAACTGAATATTTGCGGATATATACGTGTACCGCCTGCTGTGATTCAAACAACAAGGAGGTGCCTAAAACAGTAATGCCATCATATTTTTTATTTTATTTGATTGCCGCTATAATTGTTATTGTGTGCAGCGCGGTTGCCTTTTTCTTAGGTGTTTCATATAGAAGGCGGGTTGCCGAGGGCGAGCTTGGCTCAGCAGAAGAGGAAGCGAAACGCATTGTCGGCGAGGCGGTTAAATCCACCGAGAGCAAGAAAAAGGAAGTATTGCTCGAAGCTAAAGACGAGGCACACAAAATACGCAACGAGGCTGATAAGGAAATCAGGGAACGTCGTAACGAGGTTCAGCGCCAGGAGCGCCGTATTCAGCAAAAAGAAGAAAACCTTGACCGCAAAATGGAACAGCTTGAGACTAAAGAGGAAACTCTGGCCAAAAAGCTTTCTGATGCCGACACCAGACTGAGCGAATCGGAAGAGATTAAAAAGCATCAGTTTGAAATGCTCGAGCGTATATCGGGCTTTACCGTGGATCAGGCAAAAGAATACATGCTGCAAAACCTTGAAAACGAGCTTGTGTATGAAAAAGCCGTTAAAATCAAGGAGTATGAGCAGCAGCTTAAAGAGGAATCCGAGCAAAAAGCCCGCGAGCTTATTTCTCTCGCTATTCAGAAGTGTGCCGCAGACCATGTTGCCGAGGCTACTGTCTCTGTTGTGCCGCTGCCAAACGACGAGATGAAGGGCCGCATTATCGGTCGCGAAGGCCGCAATATCAGAGCGCTTGAAACATTAACCGGTGTTGACTTAATCATAGACGACACTCCGGAGGCCATAACGCTTTCAAGCTTTGACCCGGTTCGCCGTGAAGTCGCGAGAATATCGCTTGAACGGCTCATTTCCGACGGGCGCATCCATCCGGCGCGCATTGAGGAAATGGTTGAAAAGGCAAAAAAAGAAGTTGAAAATATTATCAAGCAGGAGGGCGAGCGCGCGGTTATTGAAGCCGGCGTTCACGGCATGCATCATGAGCTTATCAAGCTCATCGGCCGCCTCCACTATCGCACAAGCTACGGTCAGAACATACTTGACCACTCACTTGAGGTATCGCACCTGTGTGCTGTAATGGCTTCAGAGCTTGGCGTCGATCCGGTTATGGCGCGCAGAGCGGGGCTTTTGCATGATATCGGCAAGGCTATCGACCACGAGGTCGAGGGTTCGCATGTTGAGATAGGCGTTGAGATTGCAAAGAAATACAAAGAACACGCAGATGTAATTCACGCAATCGAGGCTCACCACGGCGATGTTGAGGCTCACACCGTTATTGCCTGTCTTGTTCAGTCGGCAGACGCTATTTCAGCGGCACGACCGGGGGCAAGAAGAGAAAATCTCGACAACTATATCCACCGTCTTGAAAAGCTTGAGGAAATTGCAAACTCCTTTGAAGGCGTTGAGAAATCCTTTGCAATTCAAGCGGGGCGTGAAGTCAGAATCATGGTCAAACCCGACATTGTCGATGATAACAGCATTGTGCTGATGGCTCGTGAAATTGTCTCGAAAATTGAGAAAGAGCTTGATTATCCGGGGCAGATCAAGGTTCATGTCATTCGCGAAAACAGAGCAATAGAATACGCAAAATAAGCGTGACGATAACGGGTCGCGTCGGGCGTTCTGCCGGATGCGACCCGTTTTTTGTTATATAATTAAGCTGAAGGCAAACAATAATTTAAAAGCACAATACCAGATACAAAAACAGTGCTCTTTATTTTTAGAGTTGCGATAATTGGAGGGCTTCTATGAACATTCTTGCAATAGGTGACGTGGTGGGAACACCCGGCTGTGATTTTTTAAGAAAACATCTGCCCAGATTAAAAAAGCAGTATGATATTGATCTTTGTATTGTAAACGGAGAAAACTCCGCCGACGGAAACGGTATAACCCCCGGTTCGGCAACCCATATACTTACAAGCGGAGCGGACGTGATTACGACAGGCAACCATGTTTTCCGCCGCCGTGAGATATATGATTACCTTGACGAGACACCGCATGTTCTGCGCCCGGCAAATTACCCGGACGGAGCGCCGGGCAGCGGTTATTATATAGTTGACACCGGCCGTGTTCAGGTTTGTGTAGTGAGCATCATGGGAACGGTTTATTTGGACGCTCTGGCGAATCCTTTTATGGTCATGGACGAAATACTCGGCAAGGTTGGGAACGCCATTGTAGTAGTAGATTTCCATGCTGAGGCGACTTCCGAAAAAAAAGCGCTCGGTTTTTATCTTGACGGGCGTGTCGCGGCAGTTTATGGCACCCATACCCATGTTCAAACAGCCGATGAACAAATCTTGCCGAGAGGTACGGGATATATGACCGATATCGGAATGACGGGGCCGGCTTTATCTGTTTTGGGTGTCGATCCGCAGCTTGCAGTGAAACGATTTGTCACTAAAATGCCGGTCAAATTTTTAAATGCTACCGGCCCGTCTGCACTTAATGGCGTTGTGTTGTGCATAGATGACAAAACCAAGCTTGTAAATTCTATCAATAAAGTGAAAGTTGAATAAATATATCTGTTACAACTATTGAAAAAAATTTCATAAAGAGATAAAATATTGGTAATAGAAACTTTTCCAAATGACATTTTAACCAGGAGGGGTATTATGGAAATCATCAAAGTTTCATCCAAATCTGCGCCCCACGCAGTTGCAGGTGCCATCGCCAATGTTGTCAGGGAAAAAACAACAGCGGAAATTCAGTCGGTAGGCGCCGGAGCAACAAACCAAGCAGTAAAATCCATAGCCATTGCTCGCGGATATCTCGCCCCCTCGGGAATCGACATCGTGTGTGTGCCCGGGTTTGCAAATGTTGATGTGGGTGGAGAAACCCGCACCGCTATTCGTCTTATCGTTAAGTCGATATAGTCAGTTGGTTTTCCCAATGCGGAGTGTAAGCGTTGCTTCCACCCCGTTTTTTTTAGAGCACGTTAAGAACCAATGATTAAAATAGACATAGGACACATGGTAAATACATTACAGCCATGTGCCGCTTCTCAGGAGGAAACGACAAAAATGATTGCCATTTACGCACGTCAATCAACAAACAAAACGAATTCAGTCAGTGTTGACAGCCAAATCGAGCTGTGCCTGCGTGAATGCGAAGGAGAATATACACCGTTCATAGACAGGGAAATCAGTAACAAAAAAAGTGACAGACCGGCTTATAAGCAACTCTTGAAGGCTGTTGAACGCGGTGAAATCAATCGAGTGGTTGTATACTGCCTTGACACCATAGTGCGCTCACTGACAGAGTTCGGCCATTTGTGGGAGACCCTTAGCGCGAATAACACAGAGTTCACCTCTGTTACTGAAAAATTCAATACAGCAACACCCTCGGGTCGCGAAATAAACTCGGTTATAATGAATTTTGCTAAAATTGAGCGTGATACCATAGCGCAGCGCATAAGAGATAATTATCGCGAACGTGCAAAACGTGGGATTTATCCCGGCGGCCCCGCTCCTTACGGTTTTGATATAGGGCACACCATAATAGACGGAAAATCGGTGTCTATTCTTGTGCCAAACAGTAAAATATCTGTGGTAAAAGAAATATTTGAGCTTTATGCGGGCGGCGGCATCTCTCTTGGAAAGCTTGCTCTGCACCTGCATGATGAGGGAATCTCGGGTATAAACCGTACCGGTTGGGACAACGTATCCATCTCACGCATTTTGCACAATCCTGTTTATGTTAAAGCGGACGCTAAGGTGTATTCATATTTCAAAGAAAAAGGCGTCGTTATCTACAATGACATAGAGCAGTTTGCCGGGAAAAAAGGCTGCTGGCTGCTTGGCAAGCGTGCACAGGCGCAAGGCTCAACATCGGGGGCGGGTGAACTTTTGGTTGCCGCCTGTCATGACGGTGTTGTAGACGCCGATATTTATCTTATATGCCAACAGCGTCTTGACGCAAACAAAAGGCTTAAAAATACCGGTAACGGGGCTTACACCTGGCTCTCGGGTCTTGTAAAATGCGGATACTGCGGCTATTCCATGCAGGCCGTAAGCGCCAACGCAGGGCGTTATGTTTATCTTATCTGCACAGGAAAAACGAATTTCAAGGTGTGTGATGCCAAGTTCCGCAGCCCTCATGTTGACGCGATTGAGCCGATTGTAGCGGATAAAATAAGCGAAAAGCTAAAAGAACTAAAAGGCATAACAATAAAAGAAAAGCATGATGGAATTGAGCTTGAGGATATGAAAAAAGAACTTTCGGTAATCGAGGGCAAAATTTCAAGGCTCGTGGATGGCCTTGCGGATTCAAACGATGTTGCCGCAAGCTACATAAACAGACGCATAACGGAACTTGATGCGAACAAGAGCGCGCTTGTCGAAAATATCAAAAAGCTGCTCGAGCGTCGGCGATCTATTGAGTTCCCAGACTGCGAATTTTCGAGTCTTTCTTTTGAACAGAAAAAGGCGCTTGCCAAGGCACTTATTCAAAAGGTTTGCCTTACAAACGGGAAACCGGAAATAGAGTGGGCAAAAATATAGACAGAAAAAAAGCCTGAAAAAGTCAATTGCTTTTTCAGGCTTTTAATTATTTAAATAGTCAAACTGAATGTCTGAGACCACTCTGTTTTTTCCTCTTGCTTTTGCTTCGTAAAGGTGATTGTCAGCCCTGCCAAGCAGTGAAACCGGTGTATCATGCGACTGAAATTCTGTGACTCCAAAGCTGCAGGTTATATGCTCGCCAAGATTAAAATCTGCCGTTGCGATAATCTGCCGCAGCCTTTCTGTGATTTTAACCGCGGCGGAAAGTGTGGTTGAAGGAAAAAGAATAACAAATTCCTCACCACCCCACCGGATCAGTATATCTTTAGATCGTTTGTTGGTTATTATTGCTTCCGCTATTCCGGTCAGAACATTGTCGCCCTCAATATGACCATAGGTATCGTTAAAATGCTTGAAGTTGTCAATGTCAAAAATGGTGATTGAAAACCTGCGCCCTGTCTGTTTTGATAAAAAGATATGATTTTTAATGTCCTCATTAAACTTCGCACGGGTAAAAGCACCGGTTAGCGTATCGGTGTTTATCAGTTTTTTAAGAACAGTAGTTTTATAAAATTGAGCGCGTGCGTGATAGTTTGCGCGATAAGAATTAAACGCGGTGAGTACAAATGCGATTAAAATATAGACACTGCCGCTGGCAAAGTTGTTGTCTTGAGTAAAACGCGCTGCGTTAATGGCGGAAAAAATAAAAAAAGACGACATTAGGGCTAATGTCGATAGCGTTGAATTTAACCACTTGTTTGGAAAAGCAAAATAGATGGATATTAATATAATTATGTCCATGCATTTTATGACATAATTCATGTCTGAATAATTTGAGATCATTAGCAGATAGATTATAATAAAGCTTATTTCAACAGCATTAATTGTAAAAAGATACGAAAGAAAATTCTTTAGTTTTCCGAAGATAAAATAGAAGGTAATACATAGAAAAGCTGCGAATATTCTTAACTCTAAATTGCTTTGAAAAACTGAGTTTTTATAAATATAATCAGGTATGCTGAAAAAAATCAAAAGAACAAACGCAATTGAAAATAAGGGAACCATTGTATGCTTAAATTTAGAATACGATTGAGTAAGATAAGAAAGTTCAAAATCCTTATCCTTAAAGCTGCACGTTCGTGATATTTGTTCGTTGTTAAAATATTTCATCAATTTACCCCAATAACACGTCATTTATTAACAGACAGCAGTGTTAAATTTTCTGTTAATGCATTAGAGATTGATGGTTATACGATTTTCGCGGCAGAAAACTCATACTCGCTGATTTTATTGCGTCGAAGCAGTTTAATAAGCCTGGGGCGGTTATATCTTTGAATGATTATATACGGAAGATTGAGGAAACACGCGATAACAAACATAAACAATGTTGTTACCCAATCGTTCCATAATTCAAAAAACAGGGTTGAAATAATAATCATCCAGTGTGTAAATTCGGATTTGCAGGATTCTGTGAGGAAAACTGAAAGGTAATTGCTGCTTGATTCGGCGAGATGCTTTTTATTGAAGCGCCACTTCATAAAATCGCTGATGTCTGGAAGCTTTGATTTCCACTTTTTAACACCGAAAATTTCATATATACGCCCGCCCTGTTCCCAGTTGCGCTCTCGGAACAACCATTTTTTATAATGATAAAGCTTTTTCGGTATCTTTTCGCAAATGATTGTCATAGCCAAAGAGAAAAGGATAAAGGTTAGAAGATTTACCCTAAAAAATCTGAACTTGACGAAATCTATTAAATCCCCCATAAAAACCCTTCTTAAATCATTACGTTGATAGACATTCGCCGGCTTAGACAGAGCCCAAAAAGGCTTAGCAATTTGATTTGCTGTGTGTGGATTATTTTTTGGACTCTATATAGCTAATATATGCCAGACCATTTAAATTAGCAGTCAAACAATTAAATAATGCGGGTAGTATTAATAACTAACCGCAATTACAATTGTGTTATTAATTAGTTTATTATAGCAGTGTAACTCTAAAAAGGAAGCATAAAAAATGTGTCTCCCACGCCGAAGCGGATGGCCTCCGGCGTGGGAGACACAAAAAATAAATCTTCTTTATTTGTTATGCTACTATAGGGTGTGATTATAGTATTCCTGTAAATTAACAACTAAACACTTAATTTTATGTAAAATGAGGTAAATATTAATATGAGAAAAGACCAAATTAATCATTAAACGATACTATTAAATTGTATATCAACGTTATAATTTTGTCAAATAATCAATGATTCAATAAAAACTGTGCTAAGGGATTTATGAATTTTCTCTTTCATACACTTTTTTTATAGTAAACTATATCATTCATTGAAGAAATGTGCTATAATTAAGACATGAGATACATACAATGTTGTATAAAATGACAAGAAATCAATAAAAGACAAGCAGTAATAGCCAAAGCATCAGATTTGCTACCCTACTCAAAAGGAGTTGAAAATATGAACATTACCATCACAGGCAGAAAGATCACGGTCAAGAATGCGTTTAAGGAAAGGGTGGAGAAAAAGCTAAGCAAATTTGAAAGGTATTTTGATGATGACGCCAAAGCTTTTGTAACGATCAGAGTTGAAAAGGAACGTCAGACAGTCGAAGTAACAATCAAAAACAAGGGCATGATTTACCGTGCGGAGGAAACCTCCAAAGACATGCTTATTTCCTTTGATGATGCGGTTGACTCGCTGGTGCGCCAGATTAACAAAAACAAGGCAAGGCTTGTGAAAAGGCTTAAAGAGGGCGCTTTTGAGGGTGAAACAATTGAGCCGGAAACAAATTATGGAGATGTGCGAATCAAACGTTTCTCTATAAAGCCGATGAATGTTGAAGAGGCTATACTTGAAATGAATTTGCTCGGTCACGAGTTTTTTACATTTTTAAATGATGAATCAGACGCGATCAGTGTTGTTTATAAAAAGCACGACGGGGGCTATGGAGTTCTCGAACCCTCAATCGGCTGATTTTTACAGATATTTCAGTTTAGATTGAGACTCAATAATTTTACCTATTTTATTGGAATTGCTGTAGGAGCCGCTGGGAAACCAGCGGCTTTTTCTGTAAAATTGAATCAAAACAAAAATCAGAAGCGCCCACATTTCTGTGGACGCTTCTATGGCGCGAGCCGCCAAGCTAATATTTAACATATAGAATTTGGGTAATCAAGTAAACCAACTTAACCATCTCCAAACTCTCATTAAATCCTTGCTTGAAGTGGATACAAGACTCAATTAAGAATCTTTACCGTATCCATTAACTATTATAAACACGGCGCCAAATAATATTCTCATTTTTCTTTTCCAAATTTTATTCTGGCGCTCTCGGCATTAGGATCGTGCTTGATATTCTTTTTGCTGAAACTGCCGTCTTGCTTTTTGTTGTTATTCGTGTTCTTGAGTTTATCGCCTGATTTCATAGTAAATCTCCTTTTTTATGTTATAGTAAAACCGGCATGCTCAATGCATTCCTTGATCTGCTTCTTATCCGCCGGCTCGTTATATTCTACTGCAATCGTTCCTTGCGGAAGGCTTACGCCGACCTTTTGCACGCCTTTGACCTTATCGAGTGCGTTTTTAACCTGAGTTTTGCATTCGGAATTCATTAAATTGGAAACATCGAAAAGAACTCTATCCATTTATAATAACGCCTCTTTCGACAATAATAATTTTACTTCGATTTTTGAGGATGATATTATAGCAATTTTAAATAAAGAGAAAACATTTTACTTTTCCTCGCTGGGTGGCAGAGAAAATGTTAGCTGAGTCTCCTTTTTTAATTTGTAATCACTATAAGATACATAGTTATTATTTAATTTTTGAAATTCATTATTCAAAAAGTTAATGGCAGGCTGATATTGACTGAAATGAATTTAGTGTGTTAGTATAGCCTTGGCTGCAAATTGAAGTAAGGTTGACTGAATATAATGAAATGGTTTTCGCATCTAAGAACAATTCTTCATCATAAAAGGCTTGTAATGGGTTATTGTTTCAAAGTTTCACTTTACCGGCAGGGAATCATGCACGATTTTTCAAAATTTTCACCGGTGGAATTTTTTAACGGCGCAAGATACTTCCAAGGCTTTCAAAGCCCCAATAATTTGGAGCGGAAGGTAAAAGGGTACAGCGCGGCGTGGCTTCACCATAAAGGCAGGAACAAGCATCATCTTGAATATTGGATTGATTATGCACAAGACGAGGCTCACAAAATGGCGGGAATGGAAATGCCGGTCAATTATGTTGTGGAGATGTTTTGTGACCGTGTCGCGGCAAGCCGCACCTATCGCAAAGAGCAATATCAGAACAGCGACCCTTATGATTACTATATGAATTCAAAAGATATCTACCTGCTTAACCCTAAAACACGGTTGCTGCTTGAAAAAATGCTGACCTCACTTAAAGACAACGGTGAGGAAAAAACCTTTGAAATGATTAATAAAGAAATTTTAAAAAAATAAATGAAGCGTTAAGAAAAGCACAAAAGTCATTCGACCTTTGTGCTTTTTTGGTTTGCCACTTTTCTTTAATCTGCTGTTCTTCAAAAGTTACTTTAATCATGTCGCCCGGCTGTAATTTATCAGGCGCTTTTTATTGACATTTATTTATAACGTTATAAAATACAATTATCGGATATTATGAAAGTGGAAATAAATAAAGTTTACAGGTGGGCAATATGAGTGTTAATGTAGCGGCTGCGATTATTCGAAAAGATGACAAAATTCTGATTTGCCGGCGGGGAGAAGGCGGCTCCTGCGCTTTTCTGTGGGAGTTCCCCGGCGGAAAATCGGAGCCCGGCGAAACTCCGGAGCAGTGTCTTGTGAGGGAATGCAGGGAAGAGCTTGATATTGGTATAAACACATTCGGCATATTTGCAGAGACTGCATTTAAATATCCTGAACGTGAAATCCATTTTACCTTTTTGAATGCGAAAATTGTGAGCGGAGATATTCATATGGATGTGCACAAAGATATAAAGTGGGTCAATCCGAAAGACTTTGCTCAGTATAAATTCTGCCCGGCAGATGTTAAAATTACGGAAAGATTAATCAATATTAATGAGATAAAGCCCGGACGCTATCGCCACTTCAAAGGTAATGAATATCGTGTTATAACCGTGGCAAGGCATTCGGAAACAGAGGAGCTCATGGTTGTTTATCAGGCGCTTTATGGCGAACGGGGAATTTGGGTGCGGCCGGCATCAATGTGGAACGAGGTTATAGAGCGTGACGGCAAAACCTTAAAACGTTTTGAGTATATTGGGGACTAAGCTTCGTTTGAGAGTAATAAATTAGAATAACACATTTTAAATGCTCTTTATGGTGTCTACTAAAATACTGCTATAACAAAAAAACCGTCGGTATAAAACCGACGGTTTTTTAAACGCTGGTGTGTGTGCGGAATTAATACATGCCGCCCATACCACCCATGC